>CP099603.1:0-300000 GCA_024372625.1 Comamonadaceae bacterium OTU4NAUVB1
GCCAAAAATTGGCGCGCAACTTTGTGAAATCGACTAATGGGATGGATTCCGCCGTCAGCGAAAACATGTTTTTTCGTCTGCGCTGCTCTTGCTCAAACAAGCACGCAATGGGTCCTGCCTGAATCCATCCGGCATCGAATCGACTGCGCCAAAACACTGCAAGCCTGATCAATTCTTGATCGTTTAGGCCATCGAGATGGCAGGGCATTCGATATTTCAACTCTTTTTTCAAAATGGTGTTCGAATTAAAATGATCGCTTGATTCTGATGACAGTATCAGTTTTTACGGGCAGCATGCTTGATATTCGGCGTCGTGATTTATAAAAAATGAATAGGATTTTGCATGATTGTATCAAGTAAGTTAGTTTTGGCTAACACATAATAGAATTTTCGTTTTAACGAAAACAAAAGTTCTAATTAAATTAAGCTTGGCAGTAGCGACGACCTGACCTGTTGCAGTCGTACTACACGTTTGAAGCTGCAGGTTCGAGTGCGTATTGACATCACGGGTAACTCGACGCTCGCTTTGCACATCGACAGCGCAACGTTCAACGACGGCACTTTGACAAAGGTACCGGGTGATTTATGTGAACAAATCAATGTTGTTTGCGCGATCCTGTTTTATAAACAGACTTGGCGTTGTGCGCTGCTCAGCCTGGTGAGAAGTTGGCCATAACCAGATTGTTCTAGACCTCCAGAGGGTCGATCCATGGCCGATACCTCGCAGGCAGTCATCCTTGACAGCCTGTTGTGCATCAGAGGGCGCGGTTGCTCATCATCTGACCGCTCTACGTTGCACACCCACATGCCTTGTTGGAGCACATGGACGAGGTGGCTTGGCATCTGTCGTTACGCGCATCGGTACGTGACGAGTTTGCCGGCTGTGCCTAAATCGTCCGACTGACCCGCCACCCGATGTTGCTGGCGCACGAACGTCAAATGCATCCTTTCAAGGCACTCCTGTACTCTTACTGTGTCGTGATTTGCGACAAGGTTGCTTGAAGGCTCAGGTGTGAATCACCGTGGCAAGTTATCCCCGCATGAAGGGCATAACGCTTTGGATAACGAACTTTTCAGTGGTTGAAGTCGTTGCCCAGCTTGACCTGCGGTCTGATGCTTAAGAAATAAGCAGTGGTCGCCACGGACTCATCCGACGTTCCTCCACAATCGCATGATGAAACGTCTGCTCGGCTTGTATTCCTGGATTCATGCGGCCATCGCAATATTGTTCGGAGGGGCCGCGCTCATGCTGGTCGTGATCGCCGCCCGTGTGGCTTGGTCAGCGTTTGCTTCTGAGCTGAATGCATCGGCTGCCGAGGTCATCATCGAAGCCATGGGCCTGCTAGCGGCAGCGGTGGTGGCGTTGCAGATCTCGCAAACCATTGCGGAAGAAGAAGTCGTTCGCGACGCGCAGATCAGCGCGCCCACACGCGTGCGGCGGTTTCTCTCGCGCTTCATGGTGGTGATTGTGGTGGCAGTCGCCGTTGAGGCCTTGGTCGCGACCTTCAAGGCACGCGAGCAGCCTGAGCTGCTGCTCTATGCCGCTGCCACGCTCACTGCGGTGGGTGTACTGCTGGCAGCGTGGGGTCTCTTTGTCAGGCTCAACCGGTATGCAGAAGAGCTCGAACCTGAGGCCATGGCCGAGGCCAAGCGCGAGGATGAGAAGCTGAAGTAGGACGCGACAGGTCCAAGCGATCTCTGACAAGTTGCCCAATCAAAAGACGACCACCGACTTGTCACTGACGCACAACCTTAGGACTGGAGGAAAAAGTCCACTTTGCCACCGTTGAGGTCGTAGCGTGTGCCGACGACCATCAGCTTGCCGGCCTTGAGCGGACGGCCCGGCGTCGGCTTGCTGGTGCGCAGTCGCTTGACGGTGCAACACATGTTTTCGCGCACCGCGCCATCCATTAGGCCGTCGATGGCGGCGTTCATCGCCTTGGCAGTGAACGCTGTTGGGATGATCGACTCGATGTTCCCACGCAAGACCGTGTTCTTTCTTACCGCCGACCCCGCCGGGTCAACTGCACTGCAGCACTCGTGGCCCGGTACCAAGATCAGCAGCATTGCCATCGTGGAGCCACCAACCTGCAACGCATCTGGATCGTCCCGCGCAAATCACAATGTGGCATTGATTGGCTCAGGCTTTCAGCAGCAGGTTTGCAACCTCTTTGGGCATGGAAATCATTGCCTCATGTCCGGTGCGCAATTCCGAATAGCGCCAGCCCTGTTCCCGGGCACGGCGTGCCGAGGGTGCGATGTTGGGCAAAGCGGGCTCCACACATCGAATGAAGTGCCTGCGCAGGCGATCGCTGGCCGTACCTTTCAACACCAGCGGTGTGTTGTAGGCGGCCAGTGGCATGGGCGTCATCCGGCGATTGACCCAGGCAACCTGCGACGGGTCCGACAGACCGAACGCAGTGGACGAGGGCGGTGCGATGACGCGTGTGCCGTCCACCGTGATCGCGGCGTCCAACCGTGCCTTGCGCACGTCCGGTGGCGCTTCGTCGAGCACCGAGACCCCGTGGGTGCCCATGGGCGCATCCAGGTGCACGACCGAGACGATGCGCTCGGGAATGCGGTCCACCACACCGCTGGCGACATAGCCGCCGAAGCTGTGTGCCACCAGCGTCACATCCTGCAGTTCCTCAGCTTCCACCACGGCAATGACGTCCTGAATGAAGGTGTTCAAGTCGATGGATGGGTTGAGCAAGTGCGAGCGTTCGCCGACGCCAGTGAACGTGGGGGTGAACACCCGATGGCCCTGGGCCCGCAGCAGTTCGGCCACCGGCGCCCAACACCAGCCACCATGGAAGGCGCCGTGAAGCAGCACGAAGGTCTTGCGGCTGGCTGCAAAGGCATGCTGCGGCCCAAGGAGCGTGGCTGTGGCCGACGACGCGGCGGCAAGGGCGATGAGGGTTCTTCTTTTCATGGGTGTCATCTCGTTGGCTGAAAGGTGCAAAGGCGGCCAGCGGCCAGCAACCAGTGCCAGCGGCTCAAGGCGCGATGCAGACGCGCCTTCGGGCCTTCTTTGGCGGCGATGCGACCGGCGGTCGGTTTTGGCAACCCACCGCCATGTCACCTCACCCGTGCAGTCGCTTCACTCGCTCAGACGTGAAGTCAGCGTGAGCGACGGCCCGAAGGTCAGCAACGGACCCAGTTCCTTCATCACCTCGGCCACGTGTGCGTTGCCGGCGTGAGCATCCACGGCTGCCTGATTTGCCCAGCCGTCGATGATGAAGAAGGTGTCGGGTGCGTCCAGCTTCTGGTGCAGGTCGTAGTACAGGCAGCCTGGCTCGGCGCGCGCCGGCGCCACGAACTGGAGCGCGAGCTCGCGGACCCGCTCACGGTGGTGCGCAGCGCAGCGCAGTTCGCAGACGATGTGGATCTCATCCTGCCTTGCGGTGGTGGGGGGGGTGGTCAACGGCGGCACCTCGTCAGTTCTTGCCGGCGTAGACGCGCGTCATGCCGCCATCGACCACCAGATCAATGCCACGGACATAGGCGCTGGCATCGGAGGCCAGGAACACCAGCGCATCGCCGATGTCCTGTGCGGAGCCAACCCGGCCGGCCGGGATCTCGGTCGAGACACGTTGAACATAGTCGGCCACCTGCTGGTCGGTCATCTTCTGTTCCTTGCCGTAGCCCTCGGTGGGGACCACCCCCGGGCTGATGGTGTTGACCCGGATGTCGCGGTGCTTCAGATCGGTCGTCCAGCTGCGCGCCAGGGAGCGCACGGCCGCCTTGGTCGCCGCATACACCGCGAACCCGGCCAACCCCATGTCGGCCGTGATGGAGGCATTGAGCACCACCAAGGCGCCATCGCGCAGCACGCCCAGCATCGCCTGCATCGTCAGCACGACGCCCTTGACGTTGATGGACAGTTCGCTGTCGATCTGTTCTTCGGTGATTTCCTCCAGCGGGGTCGCATGGCCGCCGCCCGCGTTGGCGAAAAGAATGTCCAGCGCGCCCTGCTCCGCTTTGATGGTGTCGGCCACACGCTGCATGTCGGCCTTGACGCTGGCGTCAGCCCGGATGCCATGCGCGCCCGTGCCGAGCTTGGCGACCGCCGCGTCGAGCACGTCCTGGCGGCGGCCCGTGATGTAGACGATGGCGCCGTGCTCGAGCAAGCGCCGGGCCGAGCCGAAGCCGATGCCCGTGGTGCCGCCGGTGACGAGCGCCACGCGCCCTTGGAGTGTTTGTGCAGTCATCGGGCTCACCTCAGCGGTTGATGGTCTTCATCATCTGCGCGTTGTAGCGCTCGCCGGTCACGGGCACCTTGGCCATCACGTCGGCCAACTCCTTCAAGTCGGCAGCGGTCAACTCGACATTGGCGCCTCCGATGTTTTCTTCCAGGCGATGCAGCTTGGTGGTGCCGGGGATCGGCGCAATCCATGGCTTCTGTGCCAGCAGCCAGGCCAGGGCGACCTGCGCCGGGGTGGCGTTCTTGCGCTGGGCCACTTCGCCGATCAGCTGGACCAGGTTGTGGTTGGCTTCGCGCGCATCGTCGGCAAAGCGCGGCAGGTTCTTGCGCACGTCGCCCTCGCCGAACGTGGTGGCCGCGTCGATCTTGCCGGTCAGGAACCCCTTGCCCAGCGGGCTGAAAGGCACGAAGCCGATGCCCAGTTCGTCCAGCAGCGGCAGGATTTCCACCTCTGCGTCGCGGGTGAACATCGAGTATTCGCTCTGCAGAGCGGCCACAGGCTGCACGGCATGGGCTGCGCGGATGGCTGTCACGCCGGCTTCGCTCAAGCCGAAGTGCTTGACCTTGCCCTCTTGAATCAGGTCACGCACCGTGCCGGCCACGTCTTCCATCGGCACGGCCGGGTCCACGCGGTGTTGGTAGAACAGGTCGATGCGGTCGGTCTTCAGGCGCTGCAGCGACTGCTCGGCCACTTGACGGATGCGCGCGGGCGAGCTGTCCAGGCCGGCTTGCGCGTTGCCGTCCTTGAAGCCGAACTTGGTGGCAATGACCACCTGATCGCGAAAGGGCGCGACGGCCTCGCCGACCATCTCTTCATTGACGGCGCCGTAGGCTTCGGCGCTGTCGAAGAAGGTGACCCCGCGCTCATAGGCGGCGCGGATCAGTGCGATGGCAGACGATTTTTCCGTGGCCGGTCCGTAACCGAAGGTCAGGCCCATGCAGCCGAGACCGATGGCAGAGACTTGCGGGCCGTTGCGCCCGAGTGTGCGTTTTTGCATGTGTAGCTCTTGGATGGTAGGTTGGATGTCCTCCGCTGCAGATGCCAGAACAGGCGTCTTCGGAAGGCATGGCGCTACTTTAGAAACCCACAGGTCATGTGAGAACCCACCATACTTCGCTAAACGATATGAATTTGACTCATGACCAACCGCATCGACTTCAACAGCCTTTCCGCCTTCATCGTGGTCGCCCGGGAGCGCAGCTTCACCCGGGCTGCCGCCCAGTTGGGCGTGACCCAGTCCGCTTTGAGCCACAGCATGCGGTCCTTGGAAGAGCGGATGGGGGTGCGACTGCTTGCGCGCACAACCCGCGGTGCGTCACCTACAGAGGCGGGCGAACGGCTTCTGTCGACACTGGCACCGCACTACGAAGGCATCGAAGTCGAGCTGGCTGCGATCAGTGAACTGCGTGAGAAGCCATCGGGCACCATCCGCATCACCACCCATGACCACGCGGCATCCACCATCCTTTGGCCGAAGTTGTCCAAGCTGTTGCCCGAGTACCCGGACATCACGCTGGAAATCAATGTGGGTTACGGCCTCATCGACATCGTGGCCGAACGCTTTGACGCCGGGGTCCGCATCGGTGACCAAGTGGCCAAGGACATGATTGCGGTGCGCATCTCACCCGACTTCCGCATGGCTGTCGCCTGCGCTCCTGCATACCTGGCGACCCGCGAAAAGCCGGTGGTTCCGCATGACCTGACCTTGCACAACTGCGGCAACCTGCGCATGGCAACACATGGCGGGCTGTATGCCTGGGAGTTCGAGAAGGATGGCGAGAAGGTCAACGTTCAGGTGGCGGGTCAGATCATCTTCAACACCTCCGGACAGCTGCTCATCGCCGCCTTGGAAGGCCATGCCCTGACCTACGCGCCCGAGGATGTGATTCAGCCGCACGTCGAGGCCGGCCGGCTGGTGCGCTTGCTTGAGGACTGGAGCCCGACCTTTCCGGGCTACCACCTGTACTACCCAAGCCGTCGCCAAGCGCTGCCTGCGTTTGCCTTGGTGGTTGCAGCCCTGCGTTTGAACGGTTGAGTCTTGCCAACGGCAGGGTGACTGGCAGCGACAGCGTCCAGTCGGTTTCGCATCCGCGAAACGCAAGCGAAAGCTAAAAAAACGCAGCGATTGAGTGCTGTTGATTATGTGGTCAGTTTATGTCCTTGAAATCGCGACAGATTGCGCCAAAAATTTGATTTTGGCAAGCAAGCGGTTATAAGGCTTGGTTTGAAATAAGCTGTGGTTATGATGCTTTCATCAAATCTTGCAATTTTGTCAAATGACGGAGGAAAATTAAAATGCAAACTGCTGTTGGTGTCGATGGCTGTCGTTATGGCTGGATTGCAGTTTTCAAGCGATTAAATTGTCTTGACTACAAGATTTTTAAAGACTTCGCCTCGCTGATTGATCACTTTCCCCAAGCAGATTGCATGCTGGTGGACATTCCAATCGGATTGCCGTGGGTGGAGGCAAGGACTCGATCGTGCGATGTGTTGGCTCGCAAGAAGCTGGGAAAACGCGCTTCCAGCGTCTTTCCTGCGCCGTCAAGGGAAGCCTGCCATGCGTCCTCCCTGTCAGAAGCCAAGACAACCAACCTGGCTGCAACGGGCTTCAGCTTGTCCGTCCAGACCTGGAACATCTGCAAGAAGGTCGCAAAGGTGGACCTTTTCATGCGATCGTCTTCGGTGGCACCAACACACGTGCGCGAGATGCATCCTGAAGTGTGCTTTTGGGGGTTGAACGATGCGCAAGTCATGCGTCATTCAAAAAGCACGTCGGAAGGCATTGCTGAACGTTTGGCGCTTCTGACGAGGTACGAGCCGTCGTCCAGCAGTCTTCTTGAAAAGGTCATGCTGGAAAATCCAAGGAAACACGTCAAGCCCGATGACGTGTTGGATGCGCTGGTGGGTTTCGTGACTGCCAGCAGGCCGGCCGACAAGCTCAGGAAACTTCAGGGCGAGCCGACGCACGATTTGCTCCACATTCCCATGGGAATTGTCTACGCGACGGGTGCATGACCGTCACTGCAATGCGCCCATCGCTTTTCCAAACCTTCAGAACAATCCCAGCTGCGGCGTTTTTTCCTTGGTCTCTCCCCATCTGGCCCGAGCTTCCCGAAATGCCACTCGGTGATCGACCAGCGGTGGCGGCAGCGGATTCGAGCTGGCCAACCAGGGCTCATGACCCAAGCCCTTGGGAACGCTGGACAACTCCGGAATCCAGGATCGGACGTATGTTTCGTCGGGGTCCAGATCCCGGCCTTGCTTGACCGGATTCAGGATGCGGGGCCCGCGTTCTTCTCCCAAGGTGCCCTCGTTGATCGCCACCTGCATCCAGGTGATGCCGGGCTCGTAGTCATCGAACATCTCGGCCAGCGCGACTCCTACTTCGTCCGGATGCAGGCCGAGCAGCTGGATGCCGTAGGAAGTCACCATCTGCCGCAGCCGGAAGTTGATCCAGCCGGTCGCGGCTAGTTCGCGCATGGCCGCATCGGGCATCGGGATGCCGGTTCTGCCAGCCCGCCACAAGGCGGCCGTGCTTCGCGTCGGGCTGTCAGGCGCAATTGACAGCGGCTGGGCGTATTTCGACCATCGCTTCGAGTAGCTTGTCAGGAAGCCTTTTCGCATGTTCACGCGGCGGTGGAAGGCGCCGAACGACTTGCCGGCCAACGTTGCGGCTTGACCCGGATGCCGCGCAAGCCAGCGCGCCTTGGCCTGCATGATTTCCACGCAGGCGCGATCGCTTGAGAGCACGCCAGCGGCAAAGTGCGTGGAGAGCTGGCTGCTGCTGGCGCGGTCCTGTGCGGGCAGCCACATGCCTGCCTCGTAATCGCTCTCCGGCAGGCGCGCGAGGAACGCGCGCAGGAGCGCGATTGGATGGTCCTGGTCAAGCCGCGTGGGTGCCACGGAGTCCTGGCCAGACAGGTATGGTGTCGCAGGTCGATCATCTTCCGGACCCGAATGCCGGATGAGCTCGCCGTTGACGACCTGAAGCGGAATGTTCGCTTGCGCGAGTTCACTTTCCAGCTGATCGCGGCATTCGACCTCGAGTGGGGACCCGTCTGCTGCGTTCCGGATGACGATGTTGCAACCGTACATGCGACACAGGCCAGCCAGGGACAGCGTCTCATCCGGGCCCAGCAAGACCAAAGGCACGTTACGGGCCGCAAGCTCCCTGGAGAGTGCCAGTTCGCCCGCGTTCTCGAGCGCCAACCGGTTCAGAGTCCGCTGCGGTCGGCCTCGGGCCTCGGGCACAATCCGCACCGCCACGCAACCCGTGTAGGCATGACTCAGTGCCAGGCTCAGCGCCAGGTTGTCTTCCATCCGCAGGTCTTCGGCCAGCCACAGAAGGGCCTTCGTCATGGGCAGCGCCTTTTTGTTTGTCGCGTCCAGTCGCTTTTCTCGGTCTGGTGCGCCTCGAACCAGTCGCAGTGCTTCGTCACCATGCACTCGCCGCACTTGGGCGTTCGTGCCACGCAGACCTTCATGCCGTGCTGGATCAGCCACTCGTGGGCATGGCGCTTGAACCGCTTGGGCGTCTGCGCATTGATGGCTTCCGTCGCCTTTTCTGCCGACGTGGTCGCGACAAAACCCAGGCGATTCCACAACCGCAGGATGTGGGTGTCCACCGCGATGCGGTCTTCGGAGAACAGGAAGTTCATCATGAGGTCGGCGACCTTGTCGCCCACGCCGTGCAGCGACAGCAGAGCTTTCCGGTTGTTCGGAATCTGGCCGTCGAAGTCTTCGATGATCTGGCGGGCCATGATCTTCAGGCCCTCGGTCTTGCGGTTGTAGTGCGCCACCGGCTTGATGATGTCGCGCAGTTCGTCGTCGTCCAGCGCGAGCAGTTCTTCAAAGGTCGAGACCTTCTTGTAGAGCGGCACGCAGGCCTTGACCACCCGCGGCGTGACAGTGACGGTCGAGAGGCAGCCGGAGACGAGGCTGCGAAACGGCGTGGCGGACAACCCGTTGGTCATCCACGGGTCGTCCGTCTTGTCGAACGTGGTGTAGGCCTTGCTCAACCCGTCGTAGACGATGGTCACTTCGCGCTTGTCGGCCGCTGACAGTTCGTTGTGCGCCGCATGCGCGCTGGGTTGGGTCTGGGTTTTCATGGGTGCGGATGGCTTACGCGTGTCCCGACGTCGACGGCACCCGCGACCTCAACGTCACGGCGTGTCGTTGAGGCCAGGTGTTGCGATCAGGCCTCGGCCATGCCCTGCTCGCGGATCATGTCCGCAGCCTTGGCAAAACGCTCGCGCAGTTGTTGTGCCGTCTTGCCCAACGCCATCAGGTGCTGACCTTGCTCCACGTAACCCAGCTCGGTGGACAAGGCGCTTTGATCGTCGAATGCGCCGACGTAGTAGTCCAGGCCCGACATGGCGCCACGCACGGCGCTCAGGTCCACCAAGTGCTGGTCGGGCGCGGCCTTGACCATTTCGCTGGTTCCCTTGTTCGTGCCTTCCATGATCCGGTCTGTGAAGTCGTTCGGCTCGGTGTCCAGTTCCTTCAGGAAGCCGACGAAGGCTTTTTCCTGTTCGGTCGTTGCTTGGGCATACGCTTCGAGCAGGGACTTGACCTCCTCGCTGGCGGCCTTGCCATGGAGTTCCAGCGCGGCTTCGGTGCCCTGCTCGCTGGCGGAGCGCAGTGCGTGGAGACCGGCGATGTGCCACTTGATGAAGTTTTCTTTGGACATGAGGATGCTTTCGGTTGGGCTGAGGAAAAAGGTGCGCACGCGTGAATCAGGATGGTCTGTCGCACTGAACTCAATATCGGACGATTTCGTCCAATAAGAGGAGCATACCGGTCTGATTGGCCAAAGCCAGGGCGGATGACGCCTTCGGTCGTAGGACCGGTCTTGCGGGCAGAGCCCTCGAATCCGATCAGGTCAATCGGTCAGCAAGCCCTTGGTTCTCAGCAGCAGGATGGCGTCCTCGACGTCTGAGGCACAGCGCTCGCGCAGCAGTTCAATTGGCGCACCGTAGGCCGCCTGGAACGACATGGAGTGAAGCGCCAGTTCGACGAATCGCTTGGCGGTCTCGACGGTTGCCGCTGAAGGCGCAGACACCGACTCCGGGTCCAGCGCCGCCGCCACGCGGTCGACGGAACCCTCGAAGCTCACGCGGTAGGCCATCGTTGCGAGGTCCGGGAAATTGACCGCCTCTGCCGCCGTGATCCGCATGAGGGCGACACAGCGCGGCACCAGCAGACTGTTGGCCAACTCCATCCCGACATGGCGCAGCCGGTCGGCGACATCGCCACCGGGGGTCATCGGCGCCAGTCCGGCAAACATCTGGTGGATCGAGCGCTCCACGACGGCGGCAAACAGCGCGGCCTTGTCCGCATAGCGTCCGTAGAGCGCGGACTTGCCTGCACCTGAGCGCTCGGAGACCTTGTCGAGCGTGGTGCGGCCGAAACCCAATTCGAGGAACAAGGCGGTGGCCGCATCGAGGACGCGTTCTTCTACCAGTCCCGCTTCGCTCGCCGGCGGACGTCCGCGCCGGGCCTTGTGCGATGCGGCTGCTTGGCCAAGAGGCGTGGAGGAGGGCTGGGCTGTCATGGACGTATTTTCCAACTGCACGCTGAGCCAAGACCGCCTGTTCTGGCTGTAGCGACTTGCTCCTACGCCCTTGGCGTCATGGAATGGGCTGTAATTCATGCAACGGACGATATCGTCCATAAAACAGGAATTCTAATGTCAACCTTCCCTGATCGCATGCACGCTGCTGTGCTGCATGCCGCCGATGCAGATTTTCAGTTCGAAGAAGTCGCGCTTCCCGTCCTCCGTCCCGATGAGGTGCTGGTGAAGGTCGAGGCCTGCAACGTGGTTCAGAATCTGAAGAACGTGCTCAAGGTAGCCGAAGATCCACAGGGCGATTTCACCTACCCCGAGCTGCCCGCCATCCTGGGCCTCGATGTCGCAGGGACCGTGGCGGCGTGCGGGCCACTAGTGGTCGGCTTCGCGGAGGGCGACCGGGTCTACGTGAACCCCGGGCTGTCGTGCGGTGGCTGCAAGGCGTGCCGTACGGGACGTGCAATCGACTGCGAGGCGTACGCGCTGCGGGCGTACTTCGGCATCGGCAAAGCGAGCCAGAAATCATTGACCGACCACCCGGCCGGTGGCTTTGCCGAGTACATGGCCGTTCCGCAAGCCAGCCTCGTGCGGCTGCAGGACGACGTGGACTTCGACACGGCGGCGCGCTTTGGCTACCTGGGAACGGCGTTTCGCGCCCTCAAGCTCGCCCGATGCGGGCCGGGCAAGGTCGTGGTGGTCAACGGCGCCACAGGCACCCTGGGCCTCGGCGCGGTGGCCATTGCGTTAGCACTGGGTGCCAAGCAGGTCCTGGGAATCGCACGCGACGAGGATCTGTTCCCCAAGACCGAAGCCCTGAGCGCCAAGGGCCGGGTCCGGATGCTCAAGTCGGTGGAGGATCGTGCACCAGGCACGGACATCGACATCGTCATCGATGCCATCGGCGGCGGTGCGCCGGCAGAGCCGTTCCAGCAAGCGCTCTACAGCCTCCGGCGCGGGGGACATCTCGTCAACATCGGCGCCAACGACACGGAGATCCCGGTCGATTTCTTCTGGGCCATGTCCAACAACATCACCCTCACCGGGTCGAGTTGGTTCACGACCGCCGACTGCCAGGAGATGGCCGACTTGGTGGGACAAGGCACGCTGGATCTTTCGTACCTGGAGCACCAGCGTTTCCCGCTCGCCAACCTCAACGAGGCGATCGCTGCGACCGACCAGCGCAGTGGTGGGTTCACGAACTTTTCGGTTGTCCCAAGCCTGCAGGACGCTTCCTAGATCCCTCGTCGTCATGCGACAGGGTGCTCATGACGAACGCGAGTGCCCGACCTTCGTCGTCGGGCAAGGCTGAGCTTCCCTGTGGTTGCTTGGCCGTGCCGGCTGTCTACGGTTCTCGTCTTGCCTTCAGCTGATTCAACTTTTTCTCCAACAACATGCCGACCCTTTTCGACCCCATCCGCCTTGGCAGCATCGACTGCAAGAACCGCGTCTTCATGGCACCGCTCACTCGCGGCCGCGGCACCCACACGCACATTCCGACCGACCTGATGGTGGAGCACTACCGCCAGCGCGCCACGGCCGGCATGATCTTCAGCGAGGCGACCGGCATTTCCCAGCAGGGCCTGGGCGTGCCTTATGCGCCTGGCATCTGGAACGAGGAACAGATGGCGGGCTGGCGAAAGGTCACCGCCGCCGTGCACGAGGCGGGCGGCAAGATGGTCCTGCAGCTGTGGCACATGGGCCGGGTGGTGCACTCGTCCTTCAACGCCGGCCAGCAGCCGGTCTCCGCCTCGGCCACGACCTCACCGGGCCATGGCCACACCTACCACGGGAACGAGGAATACGAGACCGCGCGTGCCCTGGAGATTGACGAGATCGCCTGCATCGTGAAGCAGTACGGCATCGCCGCTCGCAATGCGATGGAGGTTGGCTTCGACGGCGTGCAGGTGCACGGCGCCAATGGTTATCTCATCGATCAGTTCCTGAGGAACTACTCGAACTTCCGCAAGGATCGCTACGGCGTCAGCATTGAGAACCGCATCCGGTTCCTGTCCGAAGTCTGCGAGAGCGTCGTCGCGGCCGTCGGCGCTGCCCAGGTGGGGGTGCGCTTGTCGCCCAACGGGGAGATCCTGGGCGTCAACGACACCGACCCTGTCCCCTTGTTCACCGCAGCGGCAACCCGTCTGCGCGAGATCGGGGTGGCTTACCTTGAAGTCCGGGAATCGCCTGCAGGCAAGTACATGCTGTCTTCCGACACGGAGCAGGTGCACCCGACCATGCAAAAGGCCTTCGGCGGGACGTTCATCATGAACGGCGACTTCGACCTCGAGCGCGGACAGAAGGCCGTGCAGGAGGGCGAAGCCCATGCCGTGTCCTTTGGCCGGTTGTTCATCAGTACGCCCAACCTGCCGGAAGTGCTCAAGGCTGGCAAAGAACCTGCACCCAGCAACCCCAAGACGTATTACAGCCTGGGCGCCGAAGGCTACACCGACTACCCCGCGTTGGAGGTTTAAACAGCCCATCAGTCGAGCCAGCCAGTCTGCCAGCTTACTGGTCGTGGCCAATAGCCAGTACTGCAATCGTGGCGCTGGCTCTTGGTCTAAGTGCCCGGGAACTTACAGGATTTCGTATGTAGAAAAGAAATTAGGTTGCGTGATTACTGGCGAAAAATGGCCTGTTGATTATGTGAAGGCTGGTATTTGCATAATCTGACATCATTCGCTCATTCTAGAAAGATACGACGTTTCTGCCCATTTCCTTGGCCTTGTACAAAGCACTATCCGCTGCTTTCAATAGGTCGCCGGGACCTTGCTTATTCTGACCCGGAAGGTACAACGCAAAACCAACGCTCACGGAGACATGTCCGATCGAACTACCGGCATGAGCCAGCCCAAGTTCGGCCACCGCGGATCGCGCTGCCTCTGCCACGACAGCAGCGCCCTGCAGGTCGGTATCCGGAAGGATCATGGTCATCTCCTCCCCGCCATAACGAGCAACGAAATCGCGCGGCCGCCGGCCTGCGCTTTGAACCGCTTTGGCAACTTTCTGCAAGCAATCATCGCCTTGAGGATGCCCGTAGAGATCGTTGTAGCGCTTGAAATGATCGACATCGATCATGACCAACGACAAGGCTTCACCTGAACGCTCAGACTGAGCGAACGCCTTGTCAAGCATTTCATCGAAATAGCGGCGGTTTGCCAGCGCCGTCAGGCCGTCATAGCGCGCGAGCTCTGACAATCGCGCATTGGCATGGGTCAACTCATCGCGGGTGTGGCTCAAGCTGAGCTCGACCTGCAGGCGTTCGCGCACCGCGCGTATGACGTAGGCGCCGGCCAGTCCGGTGAACGCACAGATCACCAAGATCCACATCGTTTGAAAATAGGTCGTTGCCCGCCAGTTCTTCAACATTTCGTGCTTGGACAGGGCCACAGCCACCAACATCCGATGGTTTTTCAGATGCCGGAAGCTCACCAGCCGTTCGACACCGTCGACCGGTGAAGGCGTCTCCAGCGTCCCCCAGCCCTGTGTCAGCGAAGCTTGATGGATGGCACTGCCTGCGATCGTTCTGCCTACGTCTGCCATCGCAAACGGCCGTCTGACCATGATCACGCCCTCGTTGCTCGACATGGCCAACGCGCCATGCTGGCCGATCTCGAACTCCGAGATCACCTGTTTCAAATGCTCCACCTTGATGGTTGCCAGCACGACGCCGGCAAACTGGCCGTCCGCATCGTTGAAACGCCTGGAGACGGGAATGATCCAGAACCCTGACGACCGGCTGATGACAGGTTTCCCGATGAAGGTCGCTGCACTCGGGTTGCTGCGATGGTGAATGAAGTATTCACGATCTGCATTGTTGGCGCCAGGCGGGCTGGCTGCCAGCGACGTGACCAGCCAGTTGCCTTGCGCATCGTAGACAAAAATGTCATGGACATCCTCGGTCAGCAGCGCCAGATTGACCAGCACGGGTTGGAGACGTTCTAGTGAATCTGGCGTGACATCATTTCGCTCCAGTTCGTAGATGATGCCGCTTAAAACGTTGCCGACTTCCGAGAACATGCTGTCCATCTGCTGAGCCACTGACGCAGCCAGATTGGTGTTGGCTGTTGTCGCTTGACTGATTTCCTGCTTGCGCGCGCGCAGTGCCAGCCATACATCAATTGCGATCAACGCCAGACAGACAAAAATTACAAATAAAGTAGTAATGAAAACCGTTCGTCCAGGGCCTTGCTTGTGTAATCTGATTGGCTGGTTCATGTGTCAGAACATTCTTACAAAAGGTGCCGATTTTGCAAACTCAGGCACCGTCGATTGAACGCTTTTGCATTAATAAATTATGTTGATTGTTTTAATCAACAGAAAATATTCAAGTTGTCATAAGAAGTTTTGTGCGCTATAGGAAGCCGCTTCGAGCTTTCTTTCAAGGACATTGCGAGTCATTGAAAGCAGCGGCGCAACGCTGGCGTTGCTTTGAAGGCGGCTGGCACGACGGGCGTGGATGGAACATCCTGCGTTCTTCTCAAAGTCGCCACATCGTTGACCACGGCCAGCAGGTGCCCTCGAATCACCTGTTACCAGAAGCTCAGTTCCTCAGGATGCGAAGGTCCTTCGATGTCGTTGTCTCGGGATGCAATACGTGAGACCTTGCAATACCGGTGACGACATGGTTTATAAACTGCGCTCAAGTTTTGGTGCCAAACGCCGATAAAGAATGATCGAAATTTTTTGCTTGTATGCGTGAGTGTCTTGTGAATACAAACGGATAGATAATGATTATGCAACAGTTGAAAAAAGCTTGGCGCCCTTTTAATTTTTTCATACCTCAAAAGACCGTCAGCTTTGGGCGGCGCGCGTATTCAAATGGGTTCACACTTGTAGAACTCATTATTACTGTGGCAATTGTGTCGATCTTGGCAACAATTGCAATACCAGCTTATGAAGCGGCGACTAAAAAATCGCGTTTTTCCAGCGCTAAGCGTGACATTCTCGAAATTCAAATGCAAATGGAGCGGTATTACACGCAGCGTAACCGATTTCCCGCAACATTGGATGAAATCACATCCAAGCCTGATCCTTGGGGAAATGCTTACCGATATTTGGATATGGCAGGCGCAACTGTAGGTGACAAGCGCAAGGACAAATCGCTGCATCCATTGAATACCGATTATGACTTGTACAGCATGGGTCCTGATGGCGAAACTCAGACCCCACTGACCGCGCAGTCCAGCAGAGACGACATTGTGCGTGCCAACAATGGCGGTTTCATAGGCTGGGGTGCGGACTTCTAACGTGCTGATCAAAGGCCGCTTTCTACAGAGTCGCGTTGCGCGGCGGTTTTTCACGCGCGTTTTTTTCTCGCTGCAGCGGTATTATTTACCATCGGCTCGCTTTTTTATGAACTTGGAGATCTACTGGTTCATCGCGCGGTGATCGCCGTGATGAATGAATCATCACGCGGGGTCAGCCGCAATCTCTTCGACACGTTCACAGGCGCTGCGAGGCTATTGGGGAGCGTCAGTGAGCGAGAAGCCCGACAAGCCAGTAATGCTTTTCTGGTATTGAATCGTCATCAACAGGAGGTGTTTTCGTTTATAAAAGTACTGGCCTTGGACGATCGAGACGCACCGACATCAAGCATTCCACGTCTGATATTAGAAAACTCCGCACAGCCAGATGACCCGCCGCAAATTTCCATCATTGTGCCTGCAGAGGGGAGCAGACCTTCCTTAAAAGGAACACTCAACTCAGCATACGTTTGGGAGCGTGCTCAGAGCGGCTTATACACTTTGTGCTTTAAAGCCGAAGCTTTGTCTCGATCTTATTGCCAGCCAGCAACAGAATCAGAAGATGATGCACTGAGTGTCACAAGGGAGATGTTATTTCGTCCTTTTTTGGATGCTGCGCCTTGGCAGCTGAAGGCAACGGCAGCGTCAGAGTTGACCATGCTTTTGCCGGTGAGTCTTGGCTTCGTTGCCGCTTGCGTTAGTGCACTGGCTTTCTGTGTCGCGATGATTGCCAGCTCCGTCTATCTGCGACGGTGGGCAAACTCTCTGGACAGCTTCATGCGTGTCACTGGTCAAGCGAGCGATGGTGATTTCAGCGAGCGCGTACCCGTGCACGACCTGAAGGACGAACTGCGCGACCTGGGTACGTCGTTCAACGTGATGATGGCGGATCTGCAAACCAACTTTGAATTCAATGCGGTACTGGCACGCATGGATTTGTCCATTTTGAAAAGAGCTTCCTTAGAACAGGTGGTGCATCTTGTATTGACGTATGCGAAGACAATGGACAGTGGCTACCAGCCAATGCTCATCTGTCGTTTCACAAGTGCAACACGTGCTTATTACTTGAACGAACAGGGCTGCTTGACATTCTCCGAACTCGAAAAGGAGGCGGCGGAGCTTGCGAGACCAAAGTTTGATGTAGAAATAGGAAAGATGTTTGACGGCATCGCCACTCTCGTCATGGCACCGGTCAACATGCTGGAAGTCGACGACGATCCGATATTTCTGTCAAGATTGAAGGACCTCGGGCGAAGGCTTTCGATTGCAGCAGAAGCAACGCAGCACGACGCCATGTTGGTCGCGCAAGCCAATACAGATCCGCTTACGGGTCTTCTGAACCGCCGCGGCTACATCAACAAACTTACGGAATTAATAGAAACGTCGGATGCAACGTCAAATTTTGATGTAGTCTTTGTCGATCTTGATGGTTTCAAGGAGGTCAATGACGCATTTGGGCATTCTGTTGGCGATGAAATACTTCGTCAGTTCGGCCAACGGCTCTTGAGTTCAACGAGCGAAAGCCATTTCGCTTTGGCGCGTTTAGGCGGTGATGAGTTTGCACTCTTGTTGCCCGTCAATGCTGTTGTCGACATGAAGAACAAGCTCGATATTGATTTGCGGCATCCATTTAAGATTGACAATCGAGAAATCAATTTGCTGTTCAGCATGGGGTCCACCCGATTTCCGAGCGATGGTAAAACAGTGACCGATTTGCTTCGTCAATCAGATTTGGCAATGTACAAGGCCAAATCACTGAGTGGATCAAATTTGGTTCAGTTCACATCTGACATGGACGCTGCAACCAGTGAAAGGCTATTGCTGTTGCATGAGTTGCGACACGCGCTTGAATCGAACTTGCTTCGTGTGGTCTATCAGCCTCGCATTTCTTCCGTGACACAACGGGTTGTGTCAGTAGAGGCGTTGATGCGTTGGAAGCATCCTGTTCTCGGATCGGTGTCTCCAGCGAAATTTATTCCTTTGGCGGAAGAGTCAGGGCTGATCATTCCATTCGGCTTTTGGATTTTAGAGGAGAGTTGCAAGCAATATTTGGCATGGCATTCTGAAGGGTTTGAGATAGAACACATCTCGGTCAACGTTTCGCCCATTCAGATGATGGCGCCATCCTTCTTTGAAAAAGCAAAAGCTATCTTACGATGCTACGACATTCCCGCCGGAGGCATCGAGTTGGAAATTACCGAAGGCGCCATGGTGCAGAACATTGAAGCTACTTCAGCATCTATAAGAAGCCTGCAGGAAGCGGGATTCCATATTGCATTGGATGATTTCGGTGTTGGCTATTCTGCGCTTAGTTACTTGCACCAAATTCCTTTTGACACGCTGAAGATCGACCAGAGTTTTGTAAAGCATCTTCATGATAGTCATGTGTCGTTTGCCATCGCGTCGGCAATCATCACTTTGGCTAAGACCTTGGGCAGACGAATCGTGGCAGAAGGTGTCGAACTCGAACAGCATGCCGAGGCGTTGAAGGAACTTGGCGTTGACGAATTGCAGGGTTTTCTTTTTGGTCGTCCGATGGAAAGCTTTGCTGTGATTGAACTTGCCACTGTTCATTGATCAGTGTGATACCATAACAAGTTGTAGCTAAAATCAATCGTGCTTGCACGAAGCTTCGCAGGCCGAGCATTTCTTTGTGAGGTGTCGTGCCCGAAGTGGGATGTTCATTCGTTTTCAGGCGACCAAAATCACATGCTCGCCACCAATGTGGATGAGGAAGGATGGCTAACGGCTTGCTGTCTACTCTGCAAAGTCCGGATCATCTTGAAGCGATCGATGTCAAACGCTTGCGCTGCCTCGCTAAAATAGCATGGCCATTCTCTTTGGCTTTGCGTAATTTTTGGACTACCCAGTTGTCTGGCAGGCTGCTTTAAACGATCTACTTGGTCAGCCAAGCCTGCTTGCGGCCGCACGTGCTTTGGCTTTGCGTCCGGCTTGAGAAATGAACGGTCATCACCAGGCGTTGATGCAACGTTCCTTCACAATCCGATGATGAAACGTTTGCTTGGTTTGTACTCTTGGATTCATGCGGTCATCGCAATATTGTTCGGCGGAGCCGCGCTCATGCTGATCGTGATCGCCGCGCGTGTGGCTTGGTCAGCGTTTGCTTCCGAGCTGAATGCATCGGCTGCCGAGGTCATCATCGAAGCCATGGGCCTGCTGGCGGCAGCGGTGGTGGCCTTGCAGATCTCGCAAACCATTGCGGAAGAAGAAGTCGTTCGCAACGCGCAGATCAGCGCGCCCACACGTGTGCGGCGGTTTCTCTCGCGCTTCATGGTGGTCATTGTGGTGGCAGTAGCCGTAGAGGCCCTAGTCGCGACCTTCAAGGCACGCGAGCAGCCTGAACTGCTGCTCTATGCCGCTGCCACGCTCATTGCTGTGGGTGTGCTGCTTGCAGCCTGGGGTCTTTTTGTCAGACTCAACCGGTATGCAGAGGAACTCGAACCTGAAGCCATGGCTGAGGCCAAGCGTGAGGATGAGAAGCTCAAGTAAGACGCGACATGTCCAAGCGATCTCTGAAAGGTTGGCCAATCAAAAGACGACCACCGACCTTTCACTGACGCACAGCCTCAGGACTGGAGGAAAAAGTCCACCTTGCCGTCGTCGAGGTCGTAGCGCGCGCCGACGACCATCAGCTTGCCCGCCTTGATCGGATCGGCCAGCGTCGGCTCGCCGGTGCGCAGCCGCTCGACGGTGCGACGCACGTTCTCGCGCACCGCGCCGTCCAGGAGTCCGTCGCCGGCGGCGCCCATCGCCTTGGCCTTGAGCACCGCCGGGATGATCGGCTCGACCATCTGCCCGATGCTGCCCGGGAAGACCGTGTTCTTCTCCACCACCGACACCGCCGCGTCCACCGCGCCGCAGCGCTCGTGGCCCAGCACCAGGACCAGCGGCACGTTGAGCACCTGCACGGCGTACTGGATGCTGCCCATGGCCACCGTGTCGATCGTGTTGCCCGCGTTGCGCACGATGAAGAGCTCGCCCAGGCCGGTGTCGAACAGGAGTTCGGGCGGAACGCGGCTGTCCGAACACCCCACCAGCACGGCGAAGGGAACCTGCGCGCGCGCGATCGCCAAGCGCCGGTCGCTGTCGCGCGCGGTCTTGAGCAACGGCTTGTCGTTCAGGAAGTCCTCGTGACCCTGCTTGAGCTTGGCCAGCGCCTGCGCCGGGGTCATGGTGGTCTTCGGACCCTCGGCGGCATGGGACGACAGGGCGCCGACGCTGGCGGCCAGGCCGAGCGCGCCGTAGCCCAGACGGAAGAACGAGCGGCGCGATGAATCGAGAGGGTACATGGGGGATCTTTTCTTATAAAAAGGTGGGAGATTCAAACAGGCCGACCTAACGACCGAGCGCATCATAAATAAAGCGCACCCTGTGCAACCCACTCATCTTTTCAATATCGCTATTGAGACCATAGCCTGCCAAAAGGGAAAGTACTCTTTTCAAATCAAGCTGACTCGTTTAGATGCCTAAAATTTAGCTTGCCATAACAAAAAAGCGTTTTGCCCTTCATAATAACTTATACACTTTTTCAACATGTGCTTACGCGTTTGCCCAATCTTCAATCAGCGCTGAATAAACAAAATTCTTCTGCTAAAAATTTGAACGCCTAGAAAATTACTTCGATCATTTTATGAAGCAGTTAAATTTTAATATTCTAAATATGATCCATTTTTAGAGAATGTTTGTTTTTGCTGATCCAACCGTAAGCAGTCTGCAAGGCAGCCTCCATGGCCTGCGCCTCGTTGAAAAAATCAAAAAAACTTATGGGAACATCAAAAATTTCCCCATTCATGAGTGATCTGCAATTCACGGATGCCCAAAAATGATCCAAGGAAACTCGTTTGGCCGAACACACGCAGTCCCATCCCTCGTGATACAAGTGATTGGTTTTTAAAGTCATTAAGATAAAACCTGGCTTTGCCGCTGTAACCCCGATTGGCGTCTTGGAAAAAATTTATCAAGAATGAAATCAGGTCAATGACTGACTGGAATCGAGCAGTCGATAAGAACCATCGATTTGCTTAAGCATGGTCCCAGTGTCTTTAAATTTCTTGATGACGCGAGCAGCGAGTTCACGAGATGTGCCGACATTTCTTCCTACATCGCCTGCTGAAATTTTAGTTCGCAGTACTTTGTGACCTTCTTCGTCCAAGGTTGAGATCTCTTGCAAAAACTTGAAAATTCTTTCTTGCCCGCCCTGCAGTGCCAACGACTCTATTTTTTTGTCAGCGGCTCGCAGCCGACTCACCAGACTGAGCATGATCCGATTTTCAGGGGAGTCAAGGTGTGGCATGCACGATTGAAAAACCGCTCGTTCGATCACAAGCAATTCGCATGCGGTCACGGCCTTGACACTGGTCGAGTGAGGTTCCCCATCGATCAAACTCATCTCGCCAAAATAGTCGCCTTGCTTGAGGGTGCTGAAGATCACTTCCCGTCCACGCTCGTCTCGCGTGGTCACATGCACTCGGCCGACCAAAATGGCGAAGAACGCATCGGACTGCGCGCCTTGACGAAAAATCAAGGCGTTGTCCTTGAACTTCTTTTTGACGAAAGAACCCGCCAGGGCTTCCAGCTGCGTTTCTGTCAGAGACGCGAAGATTGGCACCCTTCGCAGCAGTTCTTTGTTGGACAAGAGTGCCATGCCATACCTTTTTACAAATTAAGCAAAATTTTATGCTGATCCTTGTGTCAACAGTCAATGCTTACTTACATTAAAGTTGGTTTGCGGCAACAAACAAGTTTTAGTTAAATATAAAGTTTTACAGCCAACAACTTCAGTAGGCTTTCTCCTTCAATGGCAAAAATTCAGCTGAAACAAGTTGATACCTGTGTCTAAGGAGAACCGGATGTTATTGCTAATTAGTTTGTTTCCAATCATTGCTTTTTTCTGTCTGGCTGTGGATTCGCATGCGCTGACCATCGATCAACTGACGCAGGCCCGGATCAGCCTGTCACATGCTTATCTCCAGTCCCACGCATCCAACATTTCTCTCGAGACACGTTACCTCATCGACTGCGATTGAATCTCGACTTTTTATCTTGAACTCAGAGAATTAAGCATCCAACCGCATCGACGTCATCGAGCGGAAATTTTGACCAAATTTTTTAAACAAGAAACTCAAGCCTGCAGGAGTTTTTCAACCTCATCGACGGCGGCATGAAATCTGCTGAATACTTTGCTCAGACGCTGATTGTGCAAGTCGAAGATGGCATAGCCAGTCACTTTATAGAGCGACTTTTCTTCTGTGAGCGTTGGCGTTTCCAGCACTTCATAGATTCGGTAGATGCCGTGTTGAACCTTGATGCTTCCTCTGACGAGTCGCACGACTAGCGCTCGAGCAGCGTTGGGTTTGGCGCCGATGGGCGATCCCAGGTCGTGGTCATCGAGTCCGCTTGGATCGTCCGAGAAGAATTCGAAGGATCGTTTCTCAACACGCAACGGTTGCCCGCCATGGCCAGCTGGGTCTGCTGCTCGTACAAGGCAGTAATGGCGAAGCGTGATTCGCCGTTGGGCCACTCCACCTCGAGGCAGGCGTCGTTCAGGGCCTGCCAGATGGTCTGTGTGACCGTGAGCGTGTCTACGCTGTCTGGTCCGCTAACCGTGATCGTGATTGGTGCTGACATGGTGCTGCTCCAGTTTCTTGGCGACTCAACCCAGCGAGCGGCTTGGCTGTTGGCTCATCGCGCAAGGGGTCGGGTTTTGCGGGTCAGCCTTTTCATCGCCTTCCAAACCAGTGGCGGCGTCAGCAGGCGGGCTGCCTTTTTGACGCGATCGGTCTTGCGTGTCTTCATGAAGACGGACACCGCTTCGTCCGGGTCCTGTTGCCCTGCCTTCGGGCTGGTGTAGTAGTAGCAAGCCACAGAGCGTCGGGTCACGCCCTCGGGCGGGCACAGGGGTCCTGGGTGACCGTGGTAGCTCGCCGGGCCGTGCGGCATCAGGAGCGTGTGGCCGAACTCCGGTGACACCCGTGCCTTGCACTGTCCGTTCTTGGCGTTCCACAGTTCCAGCACCCCTCCCCAGGCGTCCTGCCAGCCGCGGTTAAGGTAGGTGATCATCACCATCTCGTTCTTCAGCCCGACGTGCGGGTGGAAGCTGAAGTCGCGGTGGATGGCAAAGTTGCCTCCCGGGCGGCTCTCATGCAACCCACCGCCGAAGTGCTGTGGGTCTGTGAGCAAGTAGGGCGTTCCGGTGATGTCCGAAAGCCATTGCGTGAACCAGCTGGAGTTCACGACGTTGAAGTAGAGCTGCGAGGCCGGACCCAAGGCCGCGCCGAGTTCCGAGCGACGCGTGGATTCGTAGACGCTGCGCACGTCCTTCCAGCCACCTTCGGGCCGAAGGTCGAACTCTTCTTGTACCAGTTCCAGCAGGGCGGGGTTGAACAGGTCTTTGATCACCAGGTGAGGAAACGGCGCCGCAGCATGCAGGCGCGATCTCAACTGCGCAATGGACTCCGGCGTGAAGTAGGAACGCCCCACCAGCTGGCCGAGCTGCAGCCGCACGCCACGAATGTGAACCGTGTCGGGAGACCGGTCGCTCACAACACGTAAGGTGGGAGAGAACGCAGGAGAAAGCCATTGAGCCGACATCGAACACCACCTTTGCGAAGACCTCCTTTGCAAGGATCTGATGAGGTCTAAAGTAGTAAATGTAGCTCGATGCCAAATAAAAGCGCATGACGTCGTCGCCATTTCGTGACGACAATTTCACACTTTGGACAGGTTTAGGTACTTTGTTGAAAGATGAGTGGCTTGTGACACTAAATCGGATTCTTCCGATTCGGGTTTATGCCATATTTTTTCAATCCACTCAAATCAAAAGAGCAATGCACCATTAATCACTAATAAAAAAGTGAAAGGAAACATGTTGATCAGCTCTTTTCTCGACGGCTGCCATCTTTATCAAAATACTTTTTTTATTTGAAACGCGTTGCAATATTGGGAGTGCTCACGTCAACTCGCCAAAGGTGCTCATCGCCTGTTCGTCATGATCGAGCACGGCTCGTACCGCGCGGTGCAGGTCTTCAATCCTGAAAGGCTTGCGCAGCACCACAGCATTGGCGATGCCGTTGAGTGCCAACGTGTCCGAGTAACCGCTGACGAAGACAATCGGGAGCGCTGGATACTGCGCCTGTGCCGCTTTGCCCAACACCGCGCCATTCATGCCGGGCATCAGGAAGTCGATGACCATGACATCAGGCTGGCGTGCCTGGATCGATGCCAGCCCGGCCTGTCCGTCCACCGCGGCCTGGACGTCGAAACCCAGGTGCTCCAGGCCGGCGACGATGATCTCGCGCACCGCTGCGTCGTCATCCACCACCAAGGCATAGAGGCGCGCCAGCACAAGACCCTCCTGCATCTCGTCCTGACGTGCCGCATGATCTTCGGCAGTCACAAGCGGCTCGACGCGAGGCAACGAGATCAGAACGGTGGTGCCTTGGCCCGGCTGACTCTGGATGACCAGGTGGCCTTCGCACTGCTGCACGAAGCCATGCACCTGGGCCAGTCCGAGCCCGGTGCCTTTACCGCGTTCCTTGGTGGTGAAGAAAGGCTCGGTTGCACGTGCCAGCACTTCCGGTGACATCCCTGTCCCTGTATCGGTGAGCCAGACGTCCACCGAGCGTCCATCCGCGGACTCGCACGAATCGATCTCGATCGAGCCGCCGTCGGGCATGGCATCACGCGCGTTGACCGCCAGATTCAACAGGGCCAGCTCGAGCTGGTCCGGATCTGTTCGTGCCCAGAGGCCGGGCGTGCCCTGGAGCGTTAGGCTGATGCCCGGACCCAGGGCATTGCCGATCAAGGTATGCGCGCTGGTCAGGACCGCCTGGATGTCGGTGGCCTCCATGGTGAGGCGTTGGGTCCTCGAGAACGCCAGAAGCTGGCTGGTGACCTTCGCACCCTTGCTGGTGGCCGTCATGGCGTTGTCGACGTAGCGGTGCTCGACCATGTCCTTGGGCAAGCGCCGCCGCAACAGCTGCAGGTTGCCGCTGATGGCCATCAAGAGGTTGTTGAAGTCGTGCGCGATGCCGCCGGTGAGCTGCCCGATGGTTTCCATCTTGTGGGCGTTCTGCAGCGTGACTTCGGTGCGCAGCCGGTCGCTGTTGGCCTGTTCCAGGGCTTTGGCCTGGACCGACAGCTTGCGTTCCATTTCCTGGCGGTGATGGCTTTGGAGGTCGGCCTGGTGGCCTCGCACCTGCTCCAACTTCAGGAGCGTGCGACCGTCGCGCAGGATCAGAAGCGCCAGCGGCCAGACGGTGACCACCACGATCAGGGCGATGGCGGTCTGCACGCTGAGCTTGTCGTTTAGCACGCCCTGGAGCAGCAGCCAGCCCGCCACGACCGGCACCAGCAGCATGAGCAGCTGCCGGCGTGTGGCCGCGCCACCGGGCGACGCCGAAGCAATGACGCCCGACCAACCCTGGGCTGGCGAACACATCAGGACGGCCAGGGCGAGCAGCACCAGACTGGCCGCGGTGTGAGGTGCCATGGTGTTGAACAGCCACACCTCGTACAACCCGGTGACACCATAGACACGGCCCAGCAACCCGGTCGCCGCGATGACCAGGGCCAACCCTGCACCGGCATCGGCCCAGAGGCGATTCGGGCGTTGCATCAACAGGGACAACGCGACGAGCGAGCAAGCGACGGCCGTGGCGATGGCGGTTCGTCCGGCCTGGGCAGCCGGCATGCCGAACACGAATTGGGCAACGGCCGGGCTGATTGCGTCGCGGCCAGCGACCAGATGACTGAGCAGGATGGAGACCCCGCCCGTCAGGGTCAGTCCAGCCGTCCATGTTCGCAGTCGCGCCCAGGACGTGGTCGCCGTCAAGACCGAGATCGACAAAAACACCAGGAAGGCCGCCGTGGAAACCGACATGCCCTGGAGCTGCGGATACATCCCGGTCAAGGCATGGATTTGATTCCCGTAGCCTGTCAGCGTCAGGAATGCCGACATGAGCGCCAGCACGGCGAAGCAGCGAGCGACCTTGAGCATAGGTCGCGAGTATGCCCAAGACCCTGCACCGTGCAGGATAAATCCTACTTTTTTGTTCTGGTCAAGTCAGGCCGCTTGATCGAACCCGTCGAACAAAGGCGTTGGTTCGACAGGCATGGAAAGGCAAGAGCAACCAGCTTGCGATACAGAACGACTGCCGTTCATTCCCGGAAGTTAATTCATCATCATCACAAGCACTCTGCAGCGATGCATGAGCGAGTTGTCAAAGGTCGCAACAGGCAACCAAGCACGCGTTAGGACTTTCCGTAATCGCACAAAAAATAGAGAGATTTCAATTTTAATTATGTGAATGTTCAATTCACATCACTTAAAAATACATGATCACCTGCGGCTTTGATACCAAGTAAGGCCTTGCTGTTCTAAGGTTCCCTTTACATGTTTGATGTCAAACTGTCCAGATCTTGCTATTAATTGACGCCAACTCTTGCATCCATAAATTTGTGGCCGTTGATCAGGATGGCAAATGCGGATCTTAGCGATGGCCAAATCTAAGCGTGTCATTTCGCCAGCAGAGCTTACATTTTCTTGACTTTTCAGAAGATGAACTGCAGTGCTATTCGGCCAATCTACTGTGCCGTCCGGCATAATGCCGTGAAGTAGGGCTCCGAAGTGTGGACCTTGAACGAATGCTTCAAGACGATTTTTAGACTCGAGCATGGTGTCTGTCCATTGAAGTAACTCCTCATAGCAAAACCGTGCTGCTTCCAAGCCCTCATCCAGTAATAGCATTGCCTGGTTGCACTTTTCATCAATAGCTAAATCATAATCTTCCAACAGGTGATGAACAATACGATTGCGCAAGTTCTTAAACTCTTCTAATCTGTTGCGAGTCTGAGTCAATTGTTCGGATGGAAGCTCAAAAAAATGGCTTGTTTTAAAAGATATATTTCCATTACCGGATTCGCTTGAATTCGAATCTTTATGAATGCTTCTTATTTCACGAAGATATGAATGATTGAGTTCATCAAATAAAAATCCCATGGGCCTGGCCGCATATAGATTTTTACGATGCCTCTGGTTATCTAACGCAGTTTCGAGGGTGCCTGAATTAGTGTTGCCGATAAGTAGCGCTTTGAGTTGCATCTCATACCGCTGAACGCAAAGCATGAAGTCGCCTAGTTTTAGCTGAACATCGACTATTGGCTGCAGTGATGATTTCTTGTCCATCAAGATCAGACTTGATTTATTAAAAAAGGGATTGTGCCCACGTCGTGTCGATCAAACTGGTTCAGTTCTCTGACATGTCGAGCAAAGTTTGAAGCGTTACTTTCGTCGCATCGTCTTCCAGCTGGGTGCGCCGTGCAATGCCCAGCGCTCTCGACAGCGCCGGTTTCAGTGGCCGTGTGGTGATGCGGGGATCGGGCTGCGGCGCACCGGCCTCGTGGGGTAGCAGCGCCGCGCCATAGCCAGCCGCCACCAGGCTCTTCATCGCGTCGTTGTAGTTCAGCTCAATGCGCACCTGTGGCTGCTCACCACCTTCAGCAAACCACTCAGCGGTCTGGCGCGACAGCCGGGTGCCGCGATCGTTGGCGATCAGTGGCCGGGCGGCCAGCCAAGCGGGCGTCGCGTGCCGAGGTGGCTTCCATTCGGTCGGGATGAAGGCCAACACCGGCGACTGGCGCCAGGCGTGCACGTGCAGCCCGCGCAAGGTCGGCTGTGGCAGCGCGACGATGCCGACGTCCAGACTGCCGGAGACCAGCCGCACCAGTGCTTCTTCGCTCGTCATCACCGCAACCTGTACGTCGATCTTCGGATGTTTGACGGACAGGATCTCCAGCGCCTGAGGCAGAAGGTAGGCAAGGGCGCCCGTCGAGGCACCCACGCGCACGCGACCGCCGCGCGTTGCAATCTGGCGCTGCACGGTCTGCAGCAAATCGTCGGCTTCGCTCAACAGCCGTCTTGCCTTGTCGATGAGCAGGCTGCCGGCCGAGGTGGGGGTGACGCCACCGGGCGCTCGATGCAGCAGGCGTGCGCCCAGACGCGCTTCGAGTTGGGCCACGTGCAGCGTCACCGTGGGCGGCGCCAGGTGCAAGGCCTTGGCGGCTGCGACGAAGGAGCCGAGGTCGGCCACCGTCAGCAGGGTACGCAGTCGGTCGAGGTTGAGTTCACGCATCGTGCCGCTTTCGATCTAATTTTGCTGAAATCATTCAGGATTCATGAACTAGCAGTTTGTCAGATTCAACTGGTCTGCATGCGGCTGGCATCGCACCATCGGCTCCCCACACCCAAGGAGTACCGCATGACCGCGCTTGTTTTCATCGATGGCGACCAAGGCACGACCGGCCTGCAAGTGCGCGAATGGCTGGCCGGACGCACCGACCTGCGTCTGCTGCAACTGCCCGAGGCCCATCGCAAGCGTGCGTCGCACCGTGCGGAAGCGCTGAATGATTGCGACATTGCCTTGCTGTGCCTGCCGGACGATGCAGCGCGCGAGGCCGTGGCGCTGGTGCGCCGTCCCGAGGTGCGTGTCATCGATGCGAGTTCGGCCCACCGCACCACGTCGGGCTGGGTCTACGGCCTGCCGGAGCTGGCAGCGGGTCAGCCAGAGCGCATCGCCCATGCCCAACGCGTCAGCAACCCGGGCTGCTACCCGACGGGCGCGGTGACGCTGCTCAGACCCCTGATCGAAGCTGGTTTGCTGCCGGCCGACTACCCGCTGACCATCCATGCGGTCTCAGGCTATTCGGGACGCGGCCGCGCCGGGCTGGAGGACCATGAAGGCGCTGGCGCCGCCAGTGCTGCGCCTTTCCAGGTCTACGGACTCGGCCTTCACCACAAGCATGTGCCCGAGATCCAGCAGCATGCCGGCTTGACGCAGGCGCCGGTGTTCGTACCCGCCTACGGCAACTACCGCCAGGGCATCGTGGTGACGATCGCTTTGCACCTTCGCCTGCTGCCCATAGACGCGACGGTCGAGCGCCTGCACGTTGCGCTGCAGGCGCGGTACGCGGGTCAGCCTTTCATCGAGGTGCAGCCGCTGGTGGAGGAGGCTGATGCGCAGCGGCTTGACCCTCGCGCTCTCAACGGCACAAACCAGCTGCGGCTCGCCGTGTTCGGGCAACCGAAGACGGGTCAGGTGCTGATGACGGCGGTGTTCGACAACCTGGGCAAGGGCGCTGCCGGCGCGGCGGTGCAGAACCTCGATCTGATGCTTGGACTGCTGTCATAGGTCGCGCAACAAAACCATTGGCGTTTTGACGCTGCCTTGATCTGGCGGGAGGTTAAACCCACGGCGCCCTGTGCATGGAAGTCCCACACAAGCCTGCCAACCTAGCGAGTTTCGCGCATGCGAAACTCGCACCCTATGCAACGCGCCACATAACCAGGTCTTTCTGAGGCTGATTATGTGATCTGTGACTTCAAAGCGCGTTCGAATTGAACATGAACGCAGTGCCGAACTCGGTCCCTTTTTTTGTATGCAAAATCATGATGCCCGCAGGTTCCTTAGGGCAAGTGCTACTGAGGATGCAGTTGTAGCCAAATGGGTTGACATTCGGCGCCGCAACAAAACGGAATGCATTGAAATACACGCCTTCAGCTTCGGTGCCTTTTGAAACTTTTCTCTCCGAGTTGTCATTTGTGTTTCCTGCTCTGAAGCAATCATTCTGGTATTTCAGAGAGAATTTTTTATATCCATCGGAAGAATTGATTTTTCCTTCGAAGTTGCAAGTGCCATCACTTCCAGTGAACTTGCCATTGGTCCCCAAGTTGATATGGATTCTTTTTGCCAAATCGGTCACTTGCTTGGGTTGGCTGTTTTTTTCAACATTCTCTTCGGGTTGCAATTCCAGCTTGTAATCATATGGCGCTCGGTTCACTTCCACTGGCCACGTGTCGGCTGGGATTCCCGGGTAGTTGGCGAGAGGATTGACCGCATTAAAAGGAGGATTGACCTGAGGTACTGCCGAAGTAACCTTCAACTGGATCGACTGCGGCGTTATCGCTGTCGTCAGCGATAAACTGTTCAATCCTGCGGGGTAGTAATTGATTATTGTTCCTGGGCCCGGGTTGTAATGAATCGCACTTCCATCACCTGTCTTTTTATTTATTTTTCCAACAAACAAATGGTTCCAGGTCACTACATAGAAGTCCGTTGACCAAATTTCTCCATTATTTTCAATCAGTGCATAAGTTGTCCGTGAAAGCCCTTGAAACGGCGTGCTGTTCCCGACATACAAGCCTTTGGCTTCTACCTTGGAGGATTTTGGTGTCGTCATTGCTTCTGGCGCTGCCAGTGCATTGGCAGCCATGAGCGACATGGCCAAGATCGAAAGTGCTTTCATCTTCGAATTTCCTGTTGTTGAAAAATAATTGTAAGGATTTTTCAACATTTTGGAAACAAAAGTATGCCTTGAATGCAAGTGCAGCTCGCTCTGCAACGTTCCAAGCCATATCCGCACTTGATCAATTCGCTTGTGCCTCCCATCTTGGGTTAGCGTCACCGGCGTGCATGAAGACGCCCTGACCCGCACCTGTGCATCGTCAAGGCAACAGTGCCACCAGTTTTTTTCAACCGCCCTCAGGGCTTCGGAAGGCCGATCAAAAATGGCCGACGATGCCTCAACCTCGATGGCGTCCACTGCGGTCAACTATCTCATGATGACCCAAGCGTAGTGACGATGGGTGGACGCATGCCTGACTCGGATGCTGAAGGTGCCTTCAGACATGACGATCAAGTCCGTGAGTGAGCGTTTGTTGAACTACTGCTCGTGCGACGGCACAGGCTTCCTGCAGACTTGTGGCTGCCGCGCCTGTCAGGCGCTTGCCGACTCCGGAGGGACTTCGTCCATCGATGGCAAACGCCCAGCGCCACGTGCCACCGTTCTCGATGAAATCGATATCGACCTGGCGCTGGAGATAGAAAAATGAGTACCGCATGGCTGGCGTGTCGTTGGGGTGTGACTCTCAGGCCCATGCAGGCATGGCTCGCACCTTGTTGCTCCAAATGCCCAAGTGGCACTGCATTGCCGTAGCCGAACGCATAACACGTGCCAACCTCGTGAGCTTGGGTATGCATTGCGCGCATCCCCCGCGACGCGCAAGTAACAGCAACGTACCCATGGCATGCTGGAGGCGATGCGTCTCACTGACCACCTCCGTACCTGGGCAAAACGCATCAAGCGCGATGGCGTGACGCTATGGTTTGCAGGTCAGCATCTCAGCACGCCATGGCATGCAAAAGCACTGGGCGTGCTTGTGGTTGCCAATGCACTAAGAGGGTGTAGACGAAATCAACTGGCCTGAACATTGCAAGTCTTTTGCCCTCGATGCAGGAGATGGCAATGACGGAGCACAGGTCTGGCGATGGCGAGAAGGCGGTCAATCGAGGCGGCAGACCTGTGGCGCTGACGCCGCAATACATCCTCCTGCTGCGCGAGATCGTTGCCCGGATGCCGCATGCGACACTGGATGAACTTGCTGCCGAGCTCGATCGCCTCAGCAATGTCCGCGTTTGCACTGCGACCATCCGCAGGACGCTGCGTGCGCAAGGCATCGTGCGCTTGATGCCAGCGCGACAGGCCCCAGGCGAGCCAGTCGAGCCAGTTGCCTCGGTCGCTGAGGCCAAGCGCTATGGTTACACCGCAGCGCACCGGCGTGAGGCTGGCCAATACAGCACCGATCTGACCGATGCCGAGTGGCATCTGGTCGCCGATCTTTTCGAGCGGCCCGAGGGAAGCCGCGGTGCGCCGGCACGCTACGAGCGCCGACACTTGGTCAACGCCTGCTGCTATGTGCTGAGGACGGGTTGCGCCTGGCGGCTCCTGCCGTCGAGCTTCGCACCGTGGCAGGCGGTCTACAAGGCCTTCGTGCGCTGGGTCGAGGTCGATGCCTTCGAGCAGATGCAGGACCGGTTACGCCAGCAATGGCGAGCCCGCATGGGCCGTGGAGCCGAACCGAGCGCAGCCGTCATCGACGCGCAGTCCAACCGCGCCTCACCGCAGGGTGGCGAATGCGGCTATGACGCTGGCAAAAAGGTCAAAGGCAGGAAGCGCCACATCGTGGTGGACACGCTTGGGCTGCTGCTGGCCGTTACGGTGACTGCTGCCAGCGTGCAGGACCGCGATGGCGCTGCCAACGTCGTGGCGCAGGCCTGTCGCAAGGTCCCCACCATCGAACGGCTCTACACCGATGGTGCGTATGGCGGCCAATGCGCCAGAGCGATCGAGCAGACCCACGGCATCCGGGTCGAGGTCGTGCGTCGCCCCGGCAACCGCTCGACCGGCACCCTGCATGATCCGCAGCAATCTCTCTGGCAGGAGCCTGCGCGAGGCTTCATCGTTCTGCCCAAGCGCTGGGTCGTCGAACGGACCCATGCCTAAAATGAGCGCTGGCGCCGCATGGTCATGCACCATGATCGCAAGACCTCGATCTCCACTGCCTGGGTCTGGCTCGCCGAGGCACGTGTCCTCCTCAGCAGGCTCGCGCTCATCAGTTGATTTCGTCTACACCCTCTAAGCCCAATCGACCTGATTCCCGACTTCATTCCAGTTTTGGGGTACGTCGATGACGTGCTGTTGTTACCAGCGTTGATCTGGCTTGCCATCCGGTTGTTGCCGTCAACGGTACTCACGGAATGTCGAGCCCAAGCCGATGAATGGATGCGGATACAGAAAGCCAGGCCTACCAGCCGATTGGGTGCGGTGCTGATTGTGCTGCTGTGGATCGTGACCAGTGCTTTCGCTCTCAACTGGTGGCTGTGCTGACATTCTTTGGCGTGGCGTTGGTCTGGTGCAGGACCTTGAGATTCGCCCACACTTAGTTTGTCAGCCTCTTGGGTCGTAAAACTAGTCACCAAGTTCAGAAAATCAAGTATTGTTGATTATGTGGTTCCCCTGTTAATAGTAGATGAAGTGCCTTTATCTGGGAAAGGCAAATTACTACGTCTAAGGTACTCAGTGAATAAAAAAGGGCGCATTTAAGTGCGTTCCTGCACTCGCCCGTCCCGACGATCGGATCGCGCCGTTCCGGATGGCTGCGGTTCGCGAGCGGCCGCAAGACCGACCGCCGGCGCGACAACCCGCCTAGTCCTTGCGATGCCGTCGCAGGGTCGCCGACGGCGACTCGCCGAACGCCTTCGCATAGCGCTTGGCGAACATGCCATGGTGGGCAAATCCCCAGCGATAGGCGATCTGGGCGACGCTGGCGCCCGGCGGGCAGTGGATCAACTCATCGCGTGCGCCGTCCAGACGCAGACGCCGCAGGTACTCCATCGGCGTCATGTCGCGGAAGTGCCGGAACGCCATCTGTAGGGACCGCGCGCTGGTCTGCGCAGCCTGCGCGATGTCCGCCAACCGCAACGGCTGCAGCGCGTTCGCGTGCATGAAGTCGATGGCGCGCCGGACATGGCGTGGCGCGGGCAGGGCCACCGGGCGTCGCAGGTGGTCGGAATGATCGTGCGGCATCGCCTCGACGAACAGCGACAGCACCGCTTCTTTGAGACTGACGATCGCCGAGGGTGCCGCGAGCAGCGGCGCATGACCCCGCACGCCTTCGATGATGGAACGGCTGATCCCGAACATCAGCGCCGCAGCGCCGCACTCGTGCGAGAAATGGGGTTCGAACCTCACTCGGTGGCGCATGGGCCGTTGCGTGAGCAAGGCCATGTGGGCGTGCAACTCGTCGCTGCTCAGTGCGATCCGGTGCCACGCGCTGTGGGACGAAAGTCCGACCGATTCGACAGTCCGCGAATCCATCATCAAACCACTTTGCGGCCTGGACGACACGCGGTCCTTCGTGCCTACGCCCAGGGACATCGAACCGGCCAGAGGCAGCGACATGCCGTAGCCATCAAAGCATTCCTCGAAATCGAGTTGGATGCCCGAACGCGACGAAGCGCTCGAGAACCCCACACCCCCGCAGAACGCGACAGTTGCTTCGAAGTCGAACAGGCGCTGCTGATGGCTCGTCACGCGCACCGGCACATATTCTTTCGACAGAAAGAGTTGCGCCTGCTCGACATCGTCGCAGCGCACTGAAACGCGGCGCGTACCGCCAGCTGGGCAGACCGTTGGTTCCGTGGGTTGGGAGAGTTGGTTCATGAGAGGGGTTGTCGTGCACGTCAGTCGTCGCAGCTTTGCGACAACTTTTTGAAATTGGTACTTAATAACTAATCTGAAGACGCGATGCGGGGCACTCCTGAAAACTTTTGCGTAAAGCTGACAAGGATTGCGCATCCGAGCCAAGGTCGCCGAAGACAGACTCAAGCCGCTTGGAAGACGACCGAAGTAGGGAGGCCAGGGAGACAGTGCCGAGATGTTCACGGCGCGAATCCAACCGGTCTAACCCATGAAAAAGCTCTCCACCCGACAACTTCTCATCTGCACGTTCATCGCCTTGGCCCTGCTAGTGCTCCTGGTCAGCCTGCTTGCCATGCGTTCGCTGAGTGCTTCGAACGACCGCTTCTCGGGCTATGTGAACGGCATCGCCCAGCGCGAGAGTCTCATCTCCGACATTCGATCGTCGGCCAACCGTCGCGCCATCGGCGTGCGCGACATGGCCTTGGTCACCACGGCGCCCGAGCGTGATGCGGCCAAGGCGGTTGCAGTGAATGCCAACGACGAACTGCATGCCGCGCTCAGGAAGCTGCGCACCGCCATGGACCGGGATCAGGACGTGCCCGAGCGTGAGCGAGCGCTGTTCGTGAAGATCGAGAAAGTTGAAGCTCAGTACGAACCGATAGCAATCTCTATCGTCGAGCTGTCGGCTGCGGGCAAGGCTGATCAGGCCCGCGACAAGATCAATACCGTTTGTCGACCGCTTCTTGCCGAACTTATGACGGTCATCCGGGACTACGTCGAAGTCAGCCGGGAGCAATCCAGGAGCAGCGTTGAGGCATCTGCCTCGAGCTACGAGGGCCAGCGCACAGTGCTGCTGGCACTGGGTGGTTTTGCGGTGTTCGCAGCCATCGCACTAGGCCTGTTCATCACCCGCCGCATCCTTGGCGCTTTGGGCAGCGAACCGGCCGACCTGGGCATTGCAGCACAGCGCATCGCACAAGGCGATCTGCGGGAAATCGCCGGTGCCGGCCATGCCGCGCCCGGTAGCGTACTAGCGTCCATGGGGGTCATGCAAGGCCAGCTGGTTGGGCTGATCGGCAAGGTCCGCGCGTCAGCGGACAGCATCGCCTCGGCCAGCTCGGAGATCGCCCAGGGCAACAACGACCTCTCGAGCCGCACGGAGTCCCAGGCGTCCGCACTGGAGGAAACGGCCGCGTCGATGGAGGAACTCAACTCCACCGTCAAGCAGAACGCCCAGAACGCCATCGAGGCCAACCAGCTCGCCAATGGTGCGAGCGTGGTCGCCCGCCGTGGCGGCGAGGTGGTGGTGCAGGTGGTCGAGACCATGAAGGGCATCAACGACAGCAGCCGCCGCATCGCCGACATCATCGGCGTCATCGACGGCATCGCCTTCCAGACCAACATCCTCGCCCTTAACGCGGCGGTGGAGGCCGCCCGTGCGGGTGAGCAGGGTCGTGGCTTTGCGGTGGTAGCTTCGGAAGTCCGCAGTCTCGCGGGACGCTCGGCCGAGGCGGCCAAGGAGATCAAGTCGCTCATCGGGGCGAGCGTGGAGCGCGTGGAGCAGGGTTCGGCCCTGGTCGACCGCGCCGGCGCCACGATGACCGAAGTGGTGGATGCCATCAAGCGTGTGGCCGACATCGTCGGCGAAATCAGCGCGGCCAGCTCCGAGCAGAGCATCGGCGTTGCCCAGGTCGGTGAGGCGGTCACGCAACTCGACCAAGCCACCCAGCAAAACGCGGCCCTGGTCGAGGAGAGCGCGGCCGCCGCCGAGAGCATGCGCTTCCAGGCCGAGCAACTGGTGCAGGCCGTCGCGGTCTTCCAGACGTCTTCGTCGATGGTCGCAGAGGCTCAATCTCGGCCCACGCCCGCCCGTTCGCTCAAGCTTTCAGAACCGCGAAAGCCCGCGCCGGGACGCTCAGCAGGCAATGGGCCGGTGGTGCGAGGTCCCGCGCGCGGCCCGGTCCTCGCGACCGCGGGTGCGGCCCCTGCACGTGCCGGCTCGGACGACTGGGAGTCGTTTTGAACGCTCCCATAACGATCGACTTCGCTCCTTTGTCCCCACCCACCTACCCGGTCACCACACCATGAAGATCCTCATAGCTGACGACAGCCGCGTGATGCGCCAGGTCATTGCCCACATGCTGCGTGAGGCAGGCTTTCGCGGCCACCAGATCCTGGAAGCCAAGGACGGCGCCCACGCGCTGCAGGTGGTCCAGGCCGATGAACCCGATCTCATCATCTCTGACTGGAACATGCCAGAGATGACGGGCATCGAGTTCCTGCAAAAGCTGCGTGAGTTGGACAACCAGACGCCTTTCGGCTTCGTCACCACGGAGGTCAGCCCGGCGATGCGCGACCTCGCCACGGCCAGCGGCGCGCGCTTCCTGATCGGCAAGCCATTCACGAGCGACGACTTCCACGACGCGCTGTGCGACGTGATCGACTGAACCCTAGGAGCGTTGCCAGATGATCAAGCTGCCCACGGCCTTCCAGGTGAGTGACTGCGTGCGCAGGCTCACGCGGCGCGATGCCACCGTCACGGTTCTTGCCAAACCCGCCACAGCCAAATTGGCTTTCGCCGGTACCTTTCACAGCGGCGACGGGCTCCTCGTCGCCATGTGCGCGGCCGACCTTGCTCTTGCGGCCTATACCGGCGCCGCGCTGGCATTGATTCCAGCCGATTCGGCGCAGGAGCGCGTCCGTTCCGGTGCACTCGACGAGATGATGCAGGAGAACTTCGCTGAGGTACTCAACGTGCTCTCGCGCATTTTCGTCGTGCCCGAAACCACCCGCATGGCCTTGCTCGAACCGATTTTTCCGCCACGCGCAGTCCCGGAGATGCTGGAACTCGGTGTGCCCGGCACGTCGATCCTGCGCGCCGACTACGCAATCGACATCGGCGGCTACGGCGTGGGTCACCTCGCGCTGTGGGGGATGGCATGACGGGTCCGGCCGGGTCGCCTCGCGACGGCGTGCCGGCGCACGACATGAGAAGCCTTGCGTGGTCCTGCACCGAAGCGACGCTGAAGCACATGGAAGGTTCGGCTGACGAGCTGAAGCAGGCCAGCGCGCTGCTCGCAGACGCCATGGCGGTGCTGCGCAGCAACTTCGCCGCTGCTTTTGCGGCGACCACTGGAGCCGCAGACCGTGGCGAGTGTCGCCGCCACCTCGAAGCGGCCATGGTGGCGCTGCAGTCCGAGGACGCGCTGGTCCAGATGCTTGACGGCGTGCGCGAGCGCACGCTGCAGACGGCCGACGTCTTGCGCTATGTCGTGATGCCTCGAAGCGGCGAGGCTGATGTCTCCAGGTCCGGGGGCGGCGGTCGTACGGCCTACGAGGCGACGGCGTCGCGACTGCGCTTGGCCGTCATCGCGCTGGACGCGAGCATTGTGCGGTCAGGTCGGGTCAGGCAGACCCGGGCCGTCGCTGGCTCGATCGACCTGTTCTGAAGAACCGCGTCCTCCTGTTCCTCCTGCACTTACCAAAGCGTCTGCGCTTTCCTGGGCGCAGTTTGCACGTGCTCGTGCGCTCAACCGAGATCTCAGTTTTCAAAAAGAGTGTGTTCCCAATGACCAAAACGATTCTCACCGTCGACGATTCGCCTTCCATCCGTCAGATGGTCGCGGCCACGCTGCGCCGGGGCGGCTACACGGTGGTGGAGGCGGTCGACGGCGTTGACGCCCTGGCACGCGCCGGCAGCCATGACGACGTCGCGCTGGTGCTGACCGACCAGAACATGCCCAACATGGATGGGCTGACCCTCACGCGCAACCTGCGCGCGGATGAACGCTACGCGCGCACGCCCATCCTCATGCTCACCACCGAGTCGAGTGCTGAGATGAAGGCCTCGGGCAAGGCCGCCGGCCTGACCGGCTGGATGGTCAAGCCCTTCGATCCGAAGACGCTCCTGGCGGTCATCGCCAAGGTCCTGAACTGAACGCCGGTCTGACACGCCAGGAGAGTCCATGGACATCGACATGAGCGAGTTTCTCGGCATCTTCGTGGAGGAGGCGCGCGAGCACCTCCAGGAGATGGAAGCGATGCTGCTGGCCCTGCGCATCGACACGGTCACCACCGACGACCTCAACAAGATCTTCCGGGCGGCGCATTCAATCAAGGGCGGCTCGGCCACCTTCGGCTTGAACAGCGTGACGGAACTCGCCCACGTGCTGGAGTCGCTGCTCGACCGGCTGCGCGACCGGCGTCTCGCACTCACCACGGAAATGGTGGACGCGCTGCTGCGTAGCACCGACCTGTTGGGCGAGCAGATCAGCGAGCACGAGGGCCGCGGCACGGTTGATGCACGCGTGGTGGAGGAACTGTGCGAGCGCATCCGCAGGTTGACTGAGAGCCCGGCGAGTGCAGCGTCCCCCATCGCACCGTCCACGTCTACGCCCAAGCCCGCCAAGCCTTTGGGCATCGAAGGTGTGGCCTTTGGATTTTTTGACGATGCCGAAGCGACCCCAGCCTCACTTGCTACACCCCCCCTACCGCCGTCGCCATCTTCAATCGCTGTTGCTGAATCAGTGTCAGAGCCTGGATTGCTGCCGACGGAACCCAGATCGAATGGGCCCGCGCCCGTAACGTCAGCAGCCGCCGTTGCCGCTCATGAGTCGAGTTCCATCCGCGTGGGCGTCGAGAAGGTCGACCAGATCATCAATCTGGTGGGTGAGCTGGTCATCACCCAAGCCATGCTCGCGCAGTGCGTGGACTCCGCGGGCACGCAGCGCCTGGAAAAACTGAAGGCCGGACTCGACCAGCTCGACCGCAACACGCGCGCGCTGCAGGAAGCAGCCATGGCCATCCGCATGATGCCGATCTCGGCGGTCTTCAACCGCTTCCCGCGCGTGGTGCGCGACGTCGCCGCCCGCCTTGGCAAGGAGGTCGATCTGAAGCTCGTGGGCGAGGGCACCGAACTCGACAAGGGCCTGATCGAGCGCATCGTCGATCCGCTCACGCACCTGGTGCGCAACAGCCTGGACCACGGCTTGGAGGCGCCGGCCGAGCGCATCGCCTGCGGCAAGCCGGTCAAGGGCACGATCACGCTGCGCGCGAGCCACCAGGGCGGCAACATCGTCATCGAGGTCAGCGACGACGGCCGGGGCCTGAGCCGCGAGCGCATCCTGGCCAAGGCGCGGGAGCGCGGCATCGCCGTCGCCGACAACCCCAGCGATGGCGAGGTCTGGGCGCTGATCTTCGAGGCCGGCTTCTCCACCGCCGACAAGGTCACCGACGTCTCCGGGCGTGGCGTGGGCATGGACGTCGTGCGCAGCAACATCCACAGCCTGGGCGGCCGCGTGGAGATCCACAGCGAGGCGGGCCTGGGTACCCGGATGACGGTGCGCCTGCCGCTGACGCTGGCGATCCTGGACGGCATGTCGGTCTCGTGTGGCGGGGAGACGTTCATCGTGCCGCTGACGTTCATCGTCGAGTCGCTGCGGCCCTCGCCCGAATCCATCCGCACCGTGGGAAGCCAGGGCCGCGTGCTGCAGATCCGAGGCAAGTACCTGCCGATGGTGACGCTGCACGAGCTCCTGGGCATGAGCGCGCCTGCGGTGGGTGATGCGGGCGTTCCCGAGGAAGGAATCCTGATCGTGATCGACACCGAGGAGATGCGCATGGCGCTGCTGGTGGACGCGTTGCTCGGCCAGCACCAGGTGGTCATCAAGAGCCTGGAGACCAACTACCGCAAGGTGCCAGGCATCTCCGGCGCCACCATCATGGGCGACGGGCGCGTGGCGCTGATCCTGGATGCCGCCGGCCTGGGCCGGCTGGCCGCTAGCCAGCGGCGCGAGCGCGAGCTCGCCGAACTTGCCTCGGCCTTCCCTGGCGCTACTGCTTCGCCCACGTCCCCTGCGCTTCTGACGCACCGTCCCCGGGCTCAACCTGAACTGGCACTGTCATGACCCAAGCCACCCCCACTCCCACCGTCAGCCAATCCAGCCACGCCCTGACCACCACCGCCTCCCCGACGCGCGTTGCGGCCCTCTCCCAGACCGGCATGCTGACCTTCCGGCTTGGCGCGGAGCACTACGCCATCGACATCCTCAAGGTCCAGGAGATCCGCGGCTACGAGGCCGTCACCCGCATCGCCAACGCGCCGCGCTCGGTCAAGGGCGTGATCAACCTGCGCGGCAACATCGTGCCGATCATCGACATGCGCATCCGCTTCGAGCTTGCCCAGGCCAACTACGATGACTTCACCGTGGTCATCATCGTCAACGTGGGCGCGCGTGTGGTGGGCATGGTGGTGGACGGCGTCTCCGATGTCGTAGGCCTTACCAGCGAGCAGATCCAGCCCGGCCCGGCCTTGGCAGCGATTGATCAGAGCTGCATCGTCGGGCTTGCCACCTTGGAGGATCGCATGCTCATCCTCCTGGACGTCCAGGCACTCCTTGCGGACATCGACTCGCCATGAACCGGTCGGACCATGCGCACGAGGTCGACGCTGCCAGCGAGGGGGGTCGAGCCGGACAGCGCGACTTCGTCTTTAAAACCGGCGATTTCCGCCGCGTGCAAGCCCTCATCCATGCTCACGCGGGCATCGCCATCGCCGACACCAAGGAGGAGATGGTCTACAGCCGGTTGTCGCGCCGCCTGAGGGCAACCAACCTGTCGAGCGTCGAGGCTTACCTGAGGCACCTGGAGACGCCGGGCAACGAGGCCGAGTGGGAGCACTTCACCAACGCCCTGACCACCAACCTCACGTCGTTCTTTCGCGAAGCGCACCATTTCCCCATCCTCACGCAGCACCTCAAGGCACTCGCGCGGGACCGGCCGCTACGCGTGTGGACCTGCGCCGCTTCCACGGGCGAGGAGCCCTATTCGATCGCCATGGCGCTTGCCGAGGCCTTCGACACCCTGTCGCCGCCGGTGCGCATCCTGGCCACCGACATCGACACCAAGGTGCTGGCCATCGCCCAGGCCGGGGTGTACGACGACAAGCGTGTGGCCGAGTTGCCTGTCGCCCAGGTTAAGCGCTTTTTCCAGCGCGGCTCGGGCGCGCAGGTCGGCAAGGTGCGCATCCGGCCCGAACTCGCGGCGCTGATGCGCTTCAAGCCGTTGAACTTGCTGACCGACGAATGGCTGAGCCTGAAACCGTTCGACGCGATCTTCTGCCGCAACGTGATGATCTATTTCGACAAGCCCACGCAGTACGCTGTGCTGACCAAGCTCGTGCAGCTGCTGGAGAGCGATGGCCTGTTCTTCGCCGGGCATTCCGAGAGTCTGCTGTTTGCCTCCGACTTGGTGCGCCTGAGGTCGCACACAGTCTATGAGCGCGCGCCAGCGGGTACGCCCAAGCCGCGCCAGGCCCTACCGCCACGGGTGTCACGCTCGAAGGTGGCCGCATGAACCGTCAGCTCGTCCAGGCGCCCAGCACGAAGGTGTACTTCGATACCACGTTCCAAAGCAAGGCCGCGCGCATCCTGCCCGGTGAGTACCACGTGACGCGGGATGACATGGTGATCGTCACCGTGCTCGGGTCGTGCGTGGCTGCGTGCCTGCGCGACCCCGACAGCGGCATCGGCGGCATGAACCATTTCCTGCTGCCCGACACAACCAGCAGTCGCGACGCTGAAGGCGATTCCGCACGCTACGGCAGTTACGCCATGGAGGTGCTGATCAACCAGCTCATCAAGCTCGGCGCTCAACGTCATCGCCTGCAGGCCAAGGTCTTCGGCGGCGCCAATGTGATTGCTGGCATGCACCAGCTCAACATCGGCCAACGCAATGCGGACTTCGTGCTCGACTTCCTCCGCACCGAGAAGATCCCGGTCATGGCCAGCGACCTGGAGGACACCTGCCCACGCAAGGTAGCTTATTTCCCGCGCAACGGCGTTGTGCGCATGAAGCGGCTGGTGGACGCGGGATCGCAGCAGATCGTGCGGCACGAGCAACGCTACAAGGCCGAGTTCTCGCAGGCACCGGTGGCCGGCGAGGTCGAACTCTTCGGATGAGGTGCCCATGAAGAAGATCCGTGTGCTGATCGTCGACGACTCGGCGCTGATTCGGCAAGTTCTGTCAGCCATCGTCAACGCCCAGAGCGACATGATGGTGGTGGCCACCGCGGCCCACCCGATGATGGCGCGCGACCTGATGCGCACGGTCGAGGCCGACGTGATGACCCTGGACGTGGAGATGCCGCTGATGAACGGCATCGATTTCCTGCGCCGGCTGATGGCGGCGCGCCCGATGCCGGTGGTGATGGTGTCCACGCTCACGGCCAAGGGCAGCGACATGACCCTGCAGGCGCTCGAACTGGGTGCTGTCGACTTCATCTGCAAACCCAAGTTCGGCTTGGCCGACGGTCTGCAGGCCTATGCCGAAGACATCTGCACGAAGCTGCGCACGGCCGCCTCGGCGCGCATGCCTCGGCGTGCCACATCGGTCGCCACGGTTGGTGCCGTCACCGGTGCTCCGACGGCGCCAACCCGGCTCGCCTTCGGGCCGTGCGGCGACCGGATCATCTTTGTGGGCTCGTCCACCGGTGGCACCGAAGCGGTCCGTGAGTTGCTCTCGCGCATGCCCGCAGATGCACCGCCCATCATGATTGCGCAGCACATGCCCGAGAACTTTACGCGCTCGTTCGCGCAGCGCCTGGACAGCATGACGCACTTTTCCGTGTGCGAGGCCGAGGACGGCCAGACCGCCCGGCCGGGCCAGGTCTTCATCGCGCCCGGCCACTCGCACTTGCTTGTCCAACGGCGCGGCAATGGTTGGATCACCCGGCTGTCGAAAGCCGAACCCGTGAACCGCCATCGGCCGTCGGTCGACGTGCTCTTCCACTCGGCGGCGCACGTGGCCGGCGCCGCGGCCATCGGGATCATCCTCACGGGCATGGGCAAGGACGGCGCGGCAGGCATGCTGGCCATGCGCCAAGCCGGTGCCATGACCTTTGCGCAGGACGAGCAGACCTGCGTTGTCTTCGGCATGCCGCGCGAGGCCATCGCCGCAGGCGGCGTTGACGAAGTGGTGCCACTGCCGTCGATGGCCGACCGTGTCTGTGCCCGCTGGCACGCATCGCGTCATGGACGGTCATAGGTCGTGCTTCAAAGCCTAAACATGCAATCCGACCAGAACATGAATACGAAGAACGTGGCTGGCACAAACACTGAGTCTGTACGCTGCGCCGGCACGCGCGTGAGGTGCGCAAGATGCTGAACGTACTGCTGGGACGCCAGCCCATCGTGGACCGAACTGGCGCGCTGGTCGCCTATGAACTCCTGTTCAGAAGCGACACCAACAACGCGGCGGTCATCGTGGACGATCACGCTGCTACCGCGCAGGTGATCCTCAACGCGGTCGTGGAGTTCGGCCTGGCCAGCACACTCGGCGCGCACCGAGGGTTCGTCAACATCGGGCGCGCCTCGTTCGGTTCGGACAGCCTGTTGCTGCTCGAGGCCGAGCGCTTCACGCTGGAGATCCTGGAGGATGTCGTTATCGATGCCGAGGTCGAGGCTGCGTGCGTGCGGCTGCGGCAGGCGGGCTTCCAGATCGCCTTGGACGACGTGATCACCGAGCAGCGCATTCCGAAACAGGTGCTTGACTTGGTGGACATCGTCAAGATCGACGTGCGTGCCACGACCAAATCCGACCTCCCAGGCCTGATCGCCAGGGCCCATGCAGCGGGTTGCTTGGTCCTGGCCGAGAAGGTCGAGACCCAGGAAGAGCATCGGCACATCCGTGATCTGGGCGCGGACCTCTTCCAAGGCTATTTCTTCGCTCGTCCTGAGATGCTTCACCAAGTCCGGGTCAGCGCGTCGCACACCGCGCTGCTCAAGCTCAACAGCGTGTTGGCTGGGGAGCCGAGCCTGGAGGACATGCGCTCGGAGGTGAAACGCAATCCGGTACTGCTCGCACAGTTGATGAAGTTCGCCGGCTCGGCCGGTTCGGCCGGGCGAGCGGACCTCACCGTGTGCGAAGCCATCGCGCGCGTGGGCACGCGCCAGCTCGGACGGCTGGCCCAACTGCTGCTGTTTGCTGTCGATGGCCAGCAGCAATTGGAAAACAACCCGTTGCTGCAGCTGGTGCACACGCGGGCGCGCTTCATGGAGCTGATGGCCGACGAGGTAAGGCCGGACGACGAGGTCTTTGCCGACATGGCTTTTCAAACTGGCGTTTTCTCGCTGATGCACGTCGTCACCCGCCAGCCTTGCGCGCAGTTGCTCGAGCAGATCGGCACCAGCGCGTGCATCCAATTGGCCATCTTGCGCTCGGAGGGCGATCTGGGCGACCTGCTGCGCATCGCGGCGATCATGGAGGGGTTTGCATCCGTAGAGTCCAGCCAAACACTCGCTCGTTGTGGCATCGGCAAAGGCCGGCTCAGTACCCTGTTCGCCATGGCAGCAACCAGCATGCTCAATGGGGTTTGACTAAAAAACACTCTGTGCTCAAAGACAACTGTGGAGCGACACAGCCGCCAGTCTGATTATTTTTATATTTCCTGTGCCATATCTACCAAGATTTGAAGCGTTACTTTCGTCGCATCGTCTTCCAGTTGGGTTCGCCGGGCGATGCCCAGCGCTCTCGACAGCGCCGGTTTCAGTGGCCGTGTGGTGATGCGAGGATCGGGCTGCGGCGCACCGCCTTCGTGGGGTAGCAGCGCCGCGCCATAGCCAGCCGCCACAAGGCTTTTCATTGCGTCGTTGTAGTTCAGTTCGATACGCACCTGTGGCTGCTCGCCACCTTCGGCAGACCATTCAGCGGTCTGACTCAAGAGCCGGGTGCCGCGGTCGTTGGCGATCAGGGGCCAGGCGGCCAGCCAAGCGGGCGTCACGTGCCGAGGTGGCTTCCGGTCGGTCGGGATGAAAGCCAGCACCGGCGACTGGCGCCAGGCCTGCACGTGCTGCTCGCGCAAGGTCATCTGCGGCAGCGCGACGATGCCGATGTCCAGGCTGCCGGAGACCAGCCGCACCAGTGCTTCTTCGCTTGTCATCACCGCGACCTGTACGTCGATCTCCGGATGCTGGGTCGCCAGGATCTTCAGCGCCTGAGGCAGCAGGTAGGCGTTGTGCGAGCGCAGAAAAGCTGTGTCCTCAGCGTCTCACCCCAACCAACGGAAACCAGCAGCTCTGAGAACTCTTCACAGGTGATGACTCGGTCTGCCGAAATTGAGTACGTCATGTGGGTGAGGTCAAAGCCTAGCAGCCTCACGTTGGACCCGCTCTAGGCGCTTGATAAGCTGAAAATATATCTACTGTTGATTATGTGAGTTATCAACAAAAGAGTTGAGCTTGTTAGTGTCTATGAAGGTGCTGTAACAAGGCGCCGGCAATGGCCTCGTGTTTTGAAAAAGTTCGGAAAGCGCTACTTGGGCTTGCCACGGTCATTACCGATCCAGCGGCAGATCGAGTGTTTCCTTGACCTCTTCCATGACGACGACGCTGCGGGACTCCGCCGCGGTCGGCAGCTTCTTCAGGATGCTGCCCAGCAGGTGGCGGTACTCGCTCATGCCGCGCAGCCGGCACTTGATGAGGTAGTCGAAGTCGCCGGACACCAAGTGGGCTTCCATCACCTCCGGCATCTGCGACAACTCCCTCTTCACCTTGTCGAAGACGTCCTCCGACTTCGCCGAGAGCTTGATCTCCACGAAGACCAGCAAGGTCCTGCCAAGCGCCTCGGGCGACAGGCGCGCGTGGTAGCCCTCGATGACACCTTCGCGTTCCATCCGCCGCACCCGCTCCGTGCAGGGCGATGCCGACAGGCCCACTGTGTCCGCAAGTTCCGTCATGGAGACGCGTCCGTGGCGCTGCAGCACATCGAGGATGGCGAGATCAATACGGTCAGCGTGGAACATTCTTTGTCAAACCCGAAAACCGATACTAAAAAAAGTGACTTTCACTTATTGGCGGCTCTAGATAAGTGAAATCACCTTCTGATGGATTAATAAACTTAGTACATCTACTGTCAACCATCGAGTATTCCATGAAAGTCATCGTTGCAGGCAGCGGCGTCGTCGGCACGGCCACCGCGTACTACCTCGCCAAGGCCGGCGCGGATGTCACCGTCATTGACCGCCAGGCCGGCCCGGCCCTGGAAACGAGCTTCGCCAATGCCGGTCAGGTGTCCCCGGGCTACTCGACGCCATGGGCCGCACCGGGCATTCCGCTGAAGGCGCTCAAGTGGATGTTCCAGAAGCACGCGCCGCTGGCGGTGCGTTCTGACGGCAGCCTGTGGCAGCTGCAGTGGATCGCTCAGATGTTGCGCAACTGCACCCAGGAACGCTACGCGGTGAACAAGGAACGCATGATGCGGGTTGCCGAGTACAGCCGCGACTGCCTTCGTGCCTTGCGTGCCGATACCGGCATCCAGTACGAGCAGCGCACTGGCGGCACGCTGCAGCTTTTTCGCACCCAGGCCCAGATCGACGCGGTGCAGCGCGACATCGACGTGCTCAAGGAATGCGGCGTGGCCTACGAACTGCTCGACCGTGCGTCGCTCTCCCAGGCCGAGCCCGCGCTGGTCTATGCGCAGGACCGGCTGACCGGCGGGCTGCGCCTGCCGGGCGACGAGACGGGTGATTGCCATTTGTTCACCACCGAGCTGTCACGTCTGGCCCGTGACCTGGGCGCGAAATTCCTCTTTGGCCAAGACATCGAGCGTGTGGAGGCACAAGCCGGTCGTGTGCAGGGCATCCGCGTTGGCGGGCAGCTGCTGCAGGCCGATTCGTATGTGATGGCGCTGGGCAGCTTCTCGCGCGACATGCTGCGGCCCCTGAACCTCCAGCTTCCGGTCTACCCGGTCAAAGGCTATTCGCTGAGCATTCCGCTGGTGGACGCCGAGCGTGCGCCTCGATCCACCGTGCTCGACGAGACCTACAAGATCGCGATCACGCGCTTTGACAACCGCATCCGCGTGGGCGGCATGGCCGAGCTGGGCGGCTTCGACATGCGCCTGAACCCCGCGCGCCGCGCCACGCTGGAAATGGTGGTCAGCGACCTGTTTCCGGGCGGTGACCTGCGGCGCGCCTCGTTCTGGACCGGCCTGCGTCCCATGACGCCCGATGGCACGCCGATCGTCGGGCCGACCCGCTACGCCAACCTGTTCCTCAACACCGGTCACGGCACGCTGGGCTGGACCATGGCCTGCGGCTCTGGCCGCGTCGTGGCCGACCTCGTCACGGGCCATCAGCCCGAGATCAACACGAACGGGCTGGGCCTGGAGCGGTACAACGGGTCAGCACGCCGCAGCCAATCGGCGCCCAGCGCCGTGGTGGCATGAGCCGGCCCAGCGTGGCCCGCATCGACCTCGATGCGCTTCGCCACAACCATGCGGCCGCGCGTGCGCTGCATGGAGGAAACGTGCTCGCGGTGCTCAAGGCCAATGCCTATGGGCACGGCGCAGTGCGCTGTGCCCAGGCGCTCGTGGGTCTGGCCGATGGTTTCGCCGTGGCCTTCCTCTCGGAAGCCATGGAGTTGCGAGACGCCGGGATCACCGCCCCGATCCTGCTGCTCGAGGGCGTTTTTGACGAAGCCGAACTCAAAGCCGCTTCGTTGCATCGGCTGTGGGTCGTCGTCCATCAGAAATCACAGCTGCGCATGCTGGAAGGTGCTTCGGACCTCGCCGGCGCGTTGGGGGTCTGGCTCAAGATGGACTCTGGCATGGGCCGCGCGGGTCTGGTGCCTGCGGAGATGGCCGAGGGCTTCGAGCGTCTGAAGGCGTGCCGGTCGGTGAGCCACGTGGTGCTCATGAGCCATTTCGCGCGCGCGGACGAACCGGACATGCCGACCACCGTCGCGCAGCTGGCGTCATTCCATGTGGCCTGCGAGGGACTGGACGCGCCCGTCAGTCTGGCCAACTCGGCCGGCATCATGGCTTGGACCGATGCCCGGCGCAGTTGGGGCCGCGCCGGCATCATGCTGTACGGTGCCGATCCGCTTCCCTTGGCTCATCGGCAGACACCACTGCTGCCCGTGATGACGCTGCAAAGCCAGGTCTTCGCTGAACGGCTGCTTCCGCCCGGCGCGCCACTCGGCTATGGCGGCAGCTTCGTCGCTGAGCGCGTCACCCGTGTCGGCTTGGTCGCGCTCGGCTACGCAGACGGCTATCCCCGTACCGCACCGGCCGGTACGCCCGTCGCCATCGGTGGGCAAACTGCGCGGTTGATCGGGCGTGTGTCGATGGACATGCTGACGGTGGACCTGACGGACTTGCCTGACGCCGGCATCGGCAGCAAGGTCGAGCTGTGGGGAAAAACCGTCGATGTGAACCAAGTGGCCGCCGGCGCCGGGACGATTGCCTATGAACTGCTTTGCAACGTGAAGCGCGTGCCGCGCGTCTATGAAGGTGCCGATGCAAGGCCTGAAATTTCGCGAGGTCGCGATCGATGTCCTTGAGCCAAGTCTGCACGGTCAGAAGCTGCGTCTTGTCGTGGCCGACGCTCATGAGGTCGATGACCCGACGTTCGACGTGGTTCTTGCTTGCTCGAGGCCTGACAGCCTGTTCCCACCACGCCGGTTCGAGCCAGACCGCGATCCACTGATCGGCCCATCGTTTTGAACTGTCGCGCCGCCAGGTCTGAAGCCCGGCGTTCGGGAAATCCAGTTCAGGGTGGGCGTGCAGATCATTCCGCCGTGCCACCATGGCGTCGACCGTAGTGGCTGAAAGCGGTTCCATGATTGCGTTTCGGCTTCAGGCGCCGAAAGCCTTCGCAATTGCGGCACCTGCGAGGAAAGCACCGGCGTTGGCCAGCAGCGACACCACCACGATCCGCCAGCCGAGCGCCCGGAGGATCGGCAGGTCCTTGGCGAGCGACAGGCCGGCATAGGCCAGCACGGGCGTGACGAGCGGCAGCAGGCCGATCTTGGCGACGTGCGGGTTGACGACTGCAGAGAACGGGGAGTAGGAAACGCTCAGGACCACGCCGACGAGCGACACCCAGACGATCGAGGGAATCCCGACCCGGCGGGTGATCCTGGCCAGCGCCAGTCCGACGAGCACGCAGACGACCAGCAGCGCCATGCCCGGCAGGCCTTCCGACAGCGACACCTTGGTGGCGATCTGATTGCCAACCAGCGCGATGACCGAGGTCAGGACGATCACCGACACGATCGCCCAGGTCGGCAGCTGTGCTTGGCTGTGCATGTCGCCCATCGCCGCGCGCATCTTCTCGTCGTGCTGCGCGACGATGGCTTTGCGATTGCGGCCCAGGATGGGTTCGAGCCGGGCGTAAAGCCAGTTGGAGACCGGCAGCGAGAACACGACCAGCATGTAGGTGCCCATGACGGTGGTGATCAGGTTGCTGGCGGCGGCCAGCGCGGCGATGGTGTCCTTGTCAGCGGGAAACTGCACCGAGATCGCGCCGACGGCGGCCGCCGTCATGCTGCCCGAGCCGATGCCGGCGGCCATGCCGAGGGCAGAGGGCGTGAAGTAGCCCGAGTGCGCGACCATGCTCGCGAAGAAGGCCATGAAGGCGGCGCCGATCACCGAGCCCGTGACGTACTCCGCCAGCACGCCCCGGCCTTCGGCCGAATTCATGCCGTAGCGCTCGGCGATCAGGGCGACCCCGGGCTCGCGTCCGACCGAGAACGTCGCGCCGATGGCCTCGCGCTTGATGCCCAGCAGCAGGGCCACGGGCAGCGCCAGGACGATCGTCCCCAGGAAGTTGCCGGCTTCCTGCAGCAGCAGGACGGGGCCGGCCGCGATGACCTTGGGCAGGTTGGCGCCGACGACGAAGCCGAGCTTGGCGATGAACAGCATGATGCCGATCTGCACGAAGTCTGAGGCCAGGGTTTGCGGCTTCAGGTAGTCGATCCCCGTGCGGTCGGTCCGCTTCATGGCGATGCTGATCGCCACGCAGGCGAGCAGCGCCCACAGGAACGGGAACAGCGTGACCTTGGTGACGCCGATGGAGAAGGTGGCGTTGCCGACGTACTCGGCCCCCAGCGCGATCACCGCCACGATGCCCACGACGAGCCCGATGTGTCGCACGTCGACCTGTCGCAACAGGCCGCTCGGGGAAGGAGCCGCGGGATGGTCGGCCAATGATGCGGAAGTCATGAGGTGCCTTGTCTGTGATGCAGGAAGAGGGAAGACGGGAGCGACTGGGTGGAGTTCAGTTGCCGATACCGGGGGCGTAGCCGAACGCGACGGCTGGCGAGGCGGAGGTCTCCACCCAGATGCTCTTGACCTGCGTGTACTCGTGCAGCGCCTCGATGCCACTGGAGCGGCCGTAGCCGCTGGCGTCTGACCCGCCGAACGGCGAGGCCACGTTGATCACCTTGTAGGTGTTGATCCAGAAGGTGCCGGCCTTGACCTGGGCGGCGATCCGATGAGCGCGAGCGACGTCCTGGGTCCAGACGGCGCCCGCCAGGCCGAAGTCGCTGTCGTTGGCGATCGCGATGGCTTCCTCCTCGGTGTCGAACGGGATCGCCACCACGACCGGTCCGAAGATCTCTTCACGCGCCACCCGCATGCCGTTGGTCGCGTGCTTGAGCACCGTGGGCCGCACGAAATAACCTTCTTGTCCAGGGTGGCCGTCGGAACCTTCGACGACTTCCGCACCTTCCTGCACGCCCAGCTTGATCATGTGCAGCACATGGCCGTACTGCTTGGCGTTCTGGATGGGACCCACTTCGGTGTCTTGCGACTGCGGGTCGCCGGTGCGTAGGCGACGCGCGCCGTCGGCCACCATGGCGACGAAACGGTCGTAGATGCTGCGCTGGACCAGCAGGCGGGAGCCGGCGACGCAGCTTTGTCCGGCCGCCGCGAAGATGGCGGACTGCGCGCCGATGGAGGCACGCACCAGGTCGGCATCCTCGAACACGATGTTGGCCGACTTACCGCCGAGCTCCAGCAAGCAGGGAACGCCACGGGCCGCCGAAGCCGCAGCGATCTTGCCACCGGTCGCCGGCGAGCCGATGAAGATCACTTTCTTGACGGCCCTGTGGGCGATGGCGGCCTGTCCGGTGGTATGGCCAAAGCCGCTGAGGACGTTGATCACGCCCCGGGGCAGGCCGGCCTTCTCGGCGATGGCGGCGAAGGCCAGCGAGCTCAGGGCGGTCAGTTCGGACGGCTTGAGGAGCACCGCGTTGCCCATGGCGATGGCGGGTGCCACGTTCCAGCCGCAGGTGAAGACCGGGGCGTTCCACGGCGTGATGATCAGCACCACGCCGCAAGCCTCGCGGCGCGTGTAGTTCAGGTGACCGGTGGGCACGGGGATGACCTCGCCGTGGAACTTGTCGGTCCAGCCGGCGTAGTACTCCAGCATCTCCGCCACTTTGGCGACCTCGCCTCGGCAGTCCCGGATGGGTTTGCCGGCCGAGAGCGATTCGAGTTGCGCCAGTGGCTCGACCTGTGCGCGCACCGCGCGCGCCACGTCCTGCATGACACGGCCCCGCGCGGCATGACTGAGCGCGGCCCAGGCCTGCTGGCCTGCCACCGCCGCTGCGGCGGCCTTGGCCACCAGGTCCGCGCCGGCATCGGGGTATTCAACGAACAGGTCCCCTGTGGCCGGATTGAACAACCTGACGGGTTCCCCGACGCCGGTGACGAGTTCACCGCCGATATAAGAGCCAATGACTTGGGCGTCGGGAAAGAAGGCGGCGAAGGCGGCGAGGAGTCGTTCGGTCTGCGAGTTCTTCATGATGTGTCTGAATGCGATGGGGAACAGGTTGAGACGTCTTCAGATCGCCGGCCGGGTGCCGAGCTCGACGATGCGGTTGAAATCCTCGTCGTCGGCGATCGATGCGGCGCTCTCCGCCCACAGTTCGGCGACCTTGCGCGACAGCGGCAGGTCGAGGTCGAGCGCGCCGATCAATTCCTGCGACAGGCGCACGTCCTTGCGCATGAGCTTCATCGTGAAGCCCGAGTCGAATTTGCCGCTGTCGACCCAGGTCGGGAAATTGAACTCGGTGACGAAGCTGCGGCCCGAGCCGGCATTGATGCCGCCGAGTAACCGGTCGGTCGGCACGCCGGCCTTCTCGGCCATGCGCGTGACTTCGCCAGCGATCGCCAGGTGAGCGGCGCACAGCAGGTTGTTGGCGATCTTGGCCACGTGGCCGGCGCCGACCTCGCCCACGTGGACGCGTTTGGCACTCATGGCAGCCAGCACCGGTTCCGCGCGAGCGACGTCACCTTCCGCGCCACCGATGACCATCGTCATCGTGCCGGTGATGGCGCCCTTCGGACCGCCGCTGACGGGCGCGTCGATCAGCGACATGCCAACGGCGGCGAGCTGGCCGGCGAGTTGACGGGTCGTCTCCGGGTGGGACGTCGAGGTCTCAATGACCAGCACGCCCGCCTTGGAATGGCTCAGCAGACCATCGGGACCCGCGACGACTTGCGTCACGATGGCCGCCGTGGGCAGTGACAGGACGATCGCATCGGCCCGGGCCACGACCTCTCCGACCGATTCAACGACCGTGATGCCTTCACTGGCCAGCGCTGCCCGGGTCGTGGCCGACGCATCGGTGCCCACGACCGCGAAGCCGCCGCGCTGTAACGAAAGTGCCATCCCACGACCCATGTTGCCCAGGCCGATCACACCAATGGTTTTCATCTCGTCTCCTTAAAAGTAAGAAATCTCCGACGCTTTGTCAGCGTGAGACCCAAGAATCCCACCAAGGGTGCGATCAAACAATGTCAACGCCCGTAAAATTGCGTTGACTGCAGGGCAACGCTCAAAAGAATCCATTCCGTGACCAAAAGCGAAACACTCGACTTTCGACGCGTGAAATACCTGTACGAAGCAGTGGCTCGGGGGTCAGTCCGAGCGGCCGCAGACGTGCTGGACATGAACCCGTCGGTGGTGAGTCGGCAGATCGCCAAGCTGGAGGAGGAACTGGCGCTGCCGCTCATCGAGCGGCACGGTCGCGGCGTGCGGGCCACCGAAGCCGGGCAGGTGCTGGTCGACTACTTTCGCCAGCAGAGCTCCTACCAGGACGACGCGCTGACGAAAGTGCAGGAACTGCGTGGGCTCGTGCGGGGACACATCGACCTCGTGCTCGGGGAAGGCTTCGTCAGCGACTTGATGGCCGAGCCCATGAAGGACTTCTGGCGTCGCTATCCGGGCCTGACCGTCACGATGCACTTGGCCGGTACCAACGAGGTGCTTCGCATGGTGGCGGAAGATGCGGCGCACATCGGCTTGGTCTATAACCCGCCCGAGATGGCCGGCATCCGCTCGAGGGCCGCAATCCGCCAGCCCATGTGCGTGATCACGCTGCCCGGTCATCCGCTGGCCCGGCTCGAGCGGCAACCCCTCCTGCGGCAGATTGGCGCCTACCCGATGGCGCTCATGCACGGCTCGTTTGGCACGCGCCAGGTCATCGAACTCGCCCAGCAGATGGAGCGCGTGCGTTTCTCCCCGAAGCTGATCACCGACTCGATTTCCGTGATCAAAAACTTCGTGCGGTCCGACTTGGGCGTAAGCCTGCTTCCGGCCTTCGCGGTCGCCCAGGAGATCGACGCGGGCCAACTGGTCGCAATCCCTGTCGATCAAGCATTGTTGGGTGCGGCCGAGGCACACATCGTGACGCGACTTGGCAGGCAGCTCTCAATCGCCTCCAATCAACTGCTGCTGCAGCTGATCTCGACCATGAGAGCTTTTCACGATGCAAAGCCTCGCCATTCAAAAAATCATCCGGTCTAGATTAAATTTGCTGATTTGATGTCGGATTTGACCAAAGACCTATGGCAATAAATCGACTAATAGGCAAAGTGCGAGCACTAATTATTTTGCAGAAATTGCAACCATGTAGCATGGGGCTTTACGCAGCAATTTCAAGATCATTGGAACTAATCAAAACCGTCGATTTCAACGGCAAGTATTCCAGCGAAATCATTTCCAATCTCTCGCCGGGCGCAAGAGTGGTCAAGGCCTTTAAGCACCTCGAGGCCAGCGTGCTGGCCGAGCCTGAAGCAGCAGGCGGCAAGCGCGTGCTGTTCTATCCGGACGACGATGCCGCAGCCAAGATCGAGGTTACGTAGGCTCTTCGAAGACATCGGCTTCGCGCCCGTCGATCTTGGAACTCTCCACGTCGGCGGCCTGTTGGCATCGTTGCCGTACGGTTCGCAGCCGGCATGGAGCTTTACCAAGATCTGAGGCGATCTAGAAATCACCTGCGAGCAATGTTCCGAGTGAATTCCTTGAGAAGGAACGCGACAGCGTTTTCCAGCGCTTCGTCGGCTTCAGGTAAATGCCCCACCAGCGCGTGCCACACATGGAACATTCCAGGCCATACCTCCAGAGTGGTTCAAACGCGCTGATCTGAAAGGCGAGACGCCAGCGCGATCCCGCCGTCGAGCATCACTTCGTTTTCGCCCATCTGGATAAGGATGGGAGACAGACCGCGCACATCGGCGAAGACTGGCGAGGCATCGGGATGAGAGGCAGGTTCGTTCCCCAGGAACGCTCGGGCCAAGCGATTGAGAAAATCTGTCCCGACCAAAGGATCGATGCCATCGCGGGTCTTTGAGGATGTACCCGAATGGGTCAAATCAGCCCAGGGAGACAATGCCACTCCCGCGACTGGCAATGGGAGTCCCGCGAGCTTGGCCCAACGCATGATGGTTACAACTAGCGCCCCGCCGGCCGAATCGCCTGACATCGCGACTTCATGGGCCGAATGTCCCATGTCAAACAGGGCGCAGTAGGCCTTGAACACGTCTTCGATCGGCGTGGGAAAAGGAAATTCAGGGGCTTGGCGGTAGTCTGGGATGTAGACCCGTGCAGACAGACCCATGGCGTAGTGACCCGCCAGCGCACGATACATGCCGAGGCCGCCGTGTACGTAGCCGCCACCGTGCATGTAGAAAAGCGCCCGGTTGCCGACGACGTTCTCGGGCGTTACGACCATTGCCGGCACACCGTTCATGTTCGTCATGCTGAAGGTCACACCTTTGGGTGGCGGTAGCAAAGCCTGCATTTGATCCACAAACTGCTTGCGGACCGGTTGCCATTCAGTCCTGCCCATCAGGGCATCTTCCAAAGGCGCGGCGGCAGCCTGCCATGACTTCAGATAGGGGTGATTTTTGGTGTCGGTGATGGGCATAGACTTTCCTTGTCGAATGTTGTGAACCAACACCGACTCTAAAGTCACCATTCGGGATTTCTATTCCCCATAATGTGGAGCGATGCGCAACACTCCTAAAGCAACTGGCCAGAACAACCTAGCTGATACGGCTTCTCTCAAAGCATTCGCCGCAGTGGTAGAAGCCGGTTCCTTCGTCGAAGGTGCAAAACGCATTGGTTTGACGCGTTCGGCTGTTGGCAAGTCGATCAGCCGTCTGGAAGAACTGCTGGGTGTGCGTCTGCTGAATCGCTCGACGCGTCACATGGGCCTGACAGCCGATGGGCAAGGGTTCTACGACCGCATCGCCCCACTCATCGCTGAGCTGGAAGAAGCGCAGTACATGGTGGCAGGTCGCACCGATCGGCCCAGTGGATTGTTGCGCGTGACGACAACGGAGGCTTACGGCCGCCAAGTAGTACTTCCGCTTTTGGCCGAATTCCTGAACCGATGGCCTGCACTCCAGGTGGAGGCGAGCTTCACGGACCGTCTGGTGGATCTGGTCGACGAAGGGCTGGACTTGGCCGTGCGATTCGGCTCGCAGGCCCTGCCGAGCGAGCTGATATCTCGCACTGTTGACAACTCGACCGCTAAGCTCTGCGCAGCGCCAGCTTATTTGGCGAAGCATCCTTTGATCCGAAATTTGGCCGATCTCGCGAATCATCGGCATCTGCTCTACGGAACAGCTACATCGCCCTATCGCTGGAGCCTGCGTTCCTCCGCTGGAGAGTCCTACGAAGTCGCCATGCACGCAGTCGCATTTTTTGAGAATGCCAGTGCGCAACGCGATGCAGTGGTAGCCGGCATGGGGGTGACCTGCCTGCCTGGCTTCCTTTTGGAGCCAGAAGTTGCAACAGGACGATTGCAGGCGCTGCTCCCCGACTGGTCGGCTGCCACGATTCCGATTTCTGTCGTCTACCCTAGCCGTAAGCATCTGACACCGAAAGTCCGCCTTTTCATTGACTTCGTCGCCGCACGTCTGGCCGAGAAGAAAGTTATCTGAGCGTCATGCTACATCTGCGCGCCAATCATCCACGGCACCGTTTCCTCGTTGCCGACACCCAGCGCTTCGCTCTTGGATTTTTCGCCTGAGGCGATTCGCAACATCAGTTCGAAAATCTCCTGCCCTTTTGCTTCGAGTGTGGTGCCGCCGTCCATGACATCGCCGCAGTTGATGTCCATGTCGTCCTGCATCCGCTTGAACATTCTGGTGTTCGTTGCGAGCTTGATCGACGGCGCCGGCTTGGCACCGAAGCAGGAGCCGCGCCCGGTCGTGAACGCGACAAGATTGGCGCCGCTGGCGATCTGACCGGTCGCACCCATCGGGTCGTAGCCAGGTGCATCCATGAAGACCAAGCCATGCGCCGTGATCGGCTCGGCGTAGCGGTAGACATCCATCAGCGCAGACGATCCGCTCTTCGCCACCGCACCCAGCGACTTTTCAAGAATTGTCGTCAGGCCGCCGGCCTTGTTGCCGGGCGTCGGATTGTTGTCGATGCTGCCTTTTTCGCGGTCGGCATAGCCTTCCCACCACTTAATCAGATCGACGACCTTTTCGCCCACTTCGCGCGACACGGCGCGGCGGGTCAGCAGATGCTCCGCGCCGTAGATTTCCGGCGTTTCGCTCAAGATGGCCGTGCCGCCTTGCGCCACCAGCAGGTCCACGGCCATGCCAAGCGCGGGATTTGCGGTGATACCCGAATAGCCGTCTGAGCCTCCGCACTGGAGCGCTACGGTCAGGTGCGATGCGGGTACGTCCTCGCGGTGGCATTGGTTAGCCACGGGCAGCATGGCCTCAACGGCCGCAATGGCCGCGTCAACCGTCTTTCGCGTGCCGCCCTGTTCCTGGATGACCAGCGGTGCGATCAGTTTGCCTATCTCGATACCTTCCGACATGAACATCGCGCCCATCTGGTTGGCTTCGCAGCCCAGCCCGACGACCACGACACCGGCGAAGTTCGCATGCTTGACGAATCCACCCAGCGTCCGACGCAACTGCTGCACGCCGTTGCCGTTGTGCTCGATGCAGCATCCAAAACTGTGGGTGATGGGCACAACGCCGTCGACATTCGAATAATTCTTCAGGATGTCGCTCTTCGAGAAATGCTCGACGACCAGCTTGGCGACCGTGGCCGAGCAATTCACTGTGCTGACGATGCCGATGTAGTTCCGGGTTGCCACGCGTCCGTCGGCGCGCACGAATCCCCTGAAGCTTGCCGGTTTGGCCGGCTTCACCGCGATGCGGGCGTCTTCGCCGAAGGCGTAATCCTTCTCGAACGTACCCATCGTGAGGTTGTGGGTGTGGACGTGCTCGCCTGGCCTGATGGCTTGCGTCGCGAAGCCGATGATCTGGCCGTAACGAAGGACCGGCGCTCCCGCCGCGATCGGCTGGAGCGCTACCTTGTGTGCGCCGGGAATATCGGCCAATACCGTCAATCCGCTGAATTCGCCAAGCTGCGTGTCCTTGGCGATTGGGTTTCGCGCGATGGCGATGTTGTCGTTCGAATGAAGCTTGAAGGCGAGCGAATCGTGGTTCATGGTTTTCCAATTCAAGAAAGCTGGCGTGTTGAAACTGGCATGATCATATCGTATGTCGGATATGTGATCACAACTGAGAAAAATAGGGATTACCCTTAGAAATCCACACGTTCCGCGCGCTTTCGGTTGGTATTCCTATGCCGCTTTTCTGGCGTCCGGCAAGCGTCCGGCTTTCCTCGGCGCGTCGCCGATGTGTCAGATTTCCGCTTCGCCCTACGCAAGCGCGGCTGCACTGGTATTGACCGAGTAGTTGCCCATGACCAGATCGTGGGAATGCTTTACCGCCGAACCCAGCACGAACGACGTGTCCCCGTGCGCACCGATGCCGATGTACTGCGACGATGCCTCGAACCAGGCTGGTGCAAGTGCAACCCGATCACCGCAGCACCGAGTCCGGTCTCAGCGTGCTCTGGCCGAGCCGGCGTCATCTGCCATTCGCGGTGGCGGCCTTCATCGATCTAGTGATCGAAAAACTGGCCTCGCTCAAAACACAAGCGCCGCTACCGTCATCGTGTCAGGCCGCGAGATTGCGACGTTTCGGTGCCGGTTTGCCGAGAGCGGCGATGGTGGAGGGTGAGTGCTTCTTCACGCTGCGCACCGTCGCGGCCGGCGTTGCCGCCGGACCGTCCGCCAGAAGCACGCCGGCCGACACGATGAAATCCGCTGCGCCTTGCAGATCGCCCGCCAGCGCCTGACCCGCGCCCTGCGCATCGCCTTTTTCGAGTGCGCTGACGATGCGCTCATGATGTGCGACCGAAACGTGCTCCGTGACGCGCGACGAGTTTGAGCGAAAGTCGTAGTTGAGGATCGGCCCGATGCGCAGCCAGAGCGATTCGATCATCTCCAGCAGCATCGGCATCTGCGCCTGCTCGTAGATGGCGAAGTGCAGTTCCTTGTTGAGCGAGATCAGGTTGGATTCGTTCGGCTTTTTCGCGATGATTTCTTTGGCGAAACGCTCGTGCACCGACCGGATGTTCGCCAGCGCCGGCTTGTCGATCCGCAGGGCGGCTTGGCCTGCCGCCAGACTTTCGAGGTGGATGCGGATGCTGGTGATTTCCGCGAACTGGCTGACTGTCATGGTCGGCACCTTCAGCACGCGGTTCGGCAGCAGGACCAGCGCTTTCTCGGACAGCAGACGGTGTACCGCCTCGCGCACGGGCATCACGCTGACGCCCAGACCCTCCGCGATGGTGCGAAGCGAAAGCTGTTCGCCCGGCATCACGCGACCGCTCATGAGCAGTTCGCTCAGCTGCTTGTAGACATCGCCGCTCAGCGTCTGGCGCGTCAGCGGCGTAACGAGTTGGGATAGATCCATGGTGGCTTCCTGTACTTGCGTAGGTGTGATCTTGTAGCACAACGAATTTGATCCGGTGGTGCTGCTCGCGATCCGGCGACGTTCACATAGGGCAATCCCTAGCGATAAGCTGTGATCACAGTAGATAAGATCACGTATTCAAATAAACCAGGAGCGTGACGTGAATCCAGCATCCCATCCACAGCGACCACCGGTGGCGGTCGTCGGCGCCGGCCTCATCGGCCGGGCCTGGGCCATCGTCTTCGCCCGGGGCGGCCATCCCGTGCGGCTTCACGACGCCGACGCGCGCACCATGGAAGACAGCCTGGCCTACATCGCAGAACGCCTGGAGGAACTCGCCGGGTTCGGGCTGCTGGACGATGCGCCGGCCGATGTGCTGGCCCGCATCCGTTGCGAGTCCGATCTCGCCGCCGCCCTTCAGGACGTGGTGATGGTGCAGGAGAACATCCGCGAGACCGTTGAGGCGAAGACCGCGATCTTCAGGCAGCTCGACGCGCTCGCGCCGCCCGACGCGGTGCTGGCCAGTTCGACGTCATGGCTGCCCGCATCCACCTTCACCGAAGGCCTGCCGGGCCGGTCGCGCTGTCTGGTTGGCCATCCGACCAACCCGCCGTACCTGGTGCCGCTGGTCGAGCTTTGCCCCGCGCCCTGGACCGACCCGGACGTCATGGCGCGAGCCCACGCCATCTACGAGGCGGCGGGGCAGACGCCGGTATCGCTGACCCGCGAGATCAATGGTTTCTTACTCAACCGCGTGCAGGCAGCCGTGCTCAACGAATGCTTCTCGCTGTTCGAGCAGGGCTTGGCCAGCGCCGCCGACATCGACAAGGTCCTCAAGGACGGGCTTGCGCTGCGCTGGTCGTTCATGGGCCCGTTCGAGACCATCGACCTCAATGCGCCGGCCGGCGTGAAGGACTATGCCAATCGCTACGGCCAGTCGAACCGCGAGACCATGACCGGCGTCAAGGCCTTCGCATGGTCCGGCGAGTCGATCGACCGCGTCGACCAGGAGCGCCGCGCGCAGCTGGCCGTCGAGGACATCGGCGCTCGCTCGGCTTGGCGCGACCGCCGGCTGATGGCGCTCGCCGCGCACAAGCGCCAGGCACCCGCGTCCTGAACTGGCGCTCTCCGAACCTTCCACGCACCTTAGTCAACCGACACCCCTGGAGTCGAACATGTCCCGCAAAGTCATCATCACCTGCGCCGTCACCGGCGCTATCCACACGCCGTCGATGTCGCCCTACCTGCCGGTGACGCCGCAGCAGATCATCGATGCCGCCCTTGGCGCGGCCGAAGCCGGCGCCGCGATGGTCCACCTGCACGCACGCGATCCGGTGGACGGCAGTCCGTCGCAGGACCCGGCCCTGTTCAAGCAGTTCCTGCCGCAGATCAAGGCCGCCAGCGACGTCGTGATCAACCTCACCACCGGCGGTGCGCCGACGATGTCCATCGAGGATCGGCTGCGGCCGGCGCACGAGTTCGCGCCGGAAGTCGCTTCGCTGAACATGGGGTCGATGAACATGGGCCTGTATCCCATGCTCGGCCGCTTCAAGGAGTTCAAGCACGACTGGGAGCGCCCGTACCTCGAAGGCAGCCACGACCGGATCTTCAAGAACACCTTCACCGACATCGCGCACATCCTGCAGTCGTGCAGCGACAAGGGCACCCGCTTCGAGATCGAGTGCTACGACATCGGCCACCTCTACACCGCGGCGCACTTCATCGATCGCGGTCTGATCAAGCCGCCGTTTCTGATCCAGTCGGTGTTTGGCATCCTGGGCGGCATCGGTGCCCACCCGGAGGACGTGCTGCACATGCGCCGCACGGCCGATCGCCTGTTCGGCGATGCCTACCAGTGGTCGGTGCTGCCGGCCGGCAAGAACCAGATGCCGATCGGCGCGCAGTCGGCGGCGATGGGCGGCCACGTCCGCGTGGGCCTGGAGGACTCCCTGTGGGACGGTCCGGGTGAACTGGCGAAGACCAATGCCGATCAGGTGCGACGCATGCGCGGAATCATCGAAGGCCTGTCCCTCGCGGTCGCAACGCCCGAAGACGCACGCGAAATCCTGCAGCTCAAGGGCGGCGACAACGTCGCCTTCTGAGCTTTCCACGCACAACAACCACGGAGACGAGAACCATGAAATCCACGTCGAGGCGCGAGCTTCTCAAGATGACCGCAGCCGGCTCCCTCATGTCGGCCTTCGCGTCGAACGCCGTGTTCGCACAGGGTCCGCAATGGCCCGACAAGCCGGTCTCGCTCCTGGTCGGCTACCCGCCGGGCGGCCTTACCGACGCCGGTGCGCGCTTCGTCAGCCGAGGCATGGCGACGGCGCTGGGCCAGCCGGTCCTGGTGGAGAACAAGCCGGGCGCGTCGGGCAACATCGCCGCCGGTGAGGTGCAGCGCTCGGGCAGCCCCTACCGTCTGCTGGTGGCGAACACCAGCTTCACGATCAATCCGCACACCTATTCGACGCCGTCGCCCGTTCCGACCGAGTTCACGCCGATCGGCCTGATCCTGGAGTCGCAACTGGTCCTGTGCGTCAATCCGCAGGCGCCGGCCAGGAACTTCCAGGAGTTCGTGACCTGGGTCAAGGCCGAGAGCGGCAAGGGTTTCAGCTACGCGTCGTCGGGCAGCGGCGGCAACACCCACTTGGCGATGGAGTATTTCCGCGAGCGCACCGGCCTGCCGAAGATGAGCCAAGTGCCCTACAAGGGCAGCGCACCGGCGATCCAGGACGTGGTCGGCAACCAGCTGCCCTGCATGATGGACGCCGCGTCGCTGCTGATTCCCTTCATCGCCAGCGGCCGTCTGCGACCGATCCTGGTCACCGGCAGCGCACGCCTGCCTGCGCTGCCAGACGTGCCGACGGCCACCGAACTGGGCATCAAGGACTTCGTCGTGACAGTCTTCGTTGGCTTGTGGGGCCCGCCGAAGATGCCGGCAGACGTCGTAGCCAAGGCCAACGCTGCCATGAACGCCGCGCTGGCCGACCCGGCCGTCGGTTCGCAGATCGTCAAGAACGGCGACATGGCGGGCGGTGGCGGCGCCGAGCGACTGGCCACCCTGACCAACGACAACTACAAGCTCTGGGGCGAGGTGGCGCGCAGGAACGGCGTGAAGGCGGAATAGCTATTCCTTTGCCATCAAAACGGGTTGATGCTTGACAAATGTCAGACATGGCGCCCGCTCGCTGCTTGTCTGGCATGCCTGACCTGCAGGAACGAATCGACCCATTGCACTTCATGCGTTGGGGCAAACCCCAAGCAATCAAAATTTGCTTTTTGCTAAAATATGAAGCGCTTCAAATGATGAGCTAGGGAAGATGGTAAGCATCATAGCAATCGACTCTCTCAAGAAATGAAGCGCTTTCAATCAATGAACTCATCGGAGACACCATGCGGCCATTCAAGAAACTTGTCGCCTCGCTGGCATGCCTGGCCGCCGTGGCGGCCTTAACCGCGCCAGCCGCTCACGCGGCGGACCTTAAGCTGGGCGCGCTGTATCCGTTCAGCGGTGGCTTGGCGCTATTGGGCGACGAGAGTTTTCGCGGCGTGCAGTTGGCGGTCGACGAGCGCAACGCCGCCGGCGGTGTTAACGGCAACAAGATCGTGCTGGTCAAGGCCGATGCGGTCGATGCCAACCAGGCCGTGGGCGAGGCGCGTCGCCTGACCTCAGTCGAGAACGTGACCGCCGTCTTCGGCAGCTACGCATCGGGCGTCTCGGCCGCGGCAACCCAGGTAACCGAACTGGCCGGTGTGCCGTACTTCGAACTCGGCGCGGTGGCAGACACGATCACCGGGCGCGGTATGAAGTACGTCTTCCGCAGCAACTCGACAGCCAAGAACTTCGCCGAACGCAGCATCGAGGCGGTCGTGAAAGTGGTCGCTGCGCAATTGAAGGTGGACCCGAAGTCGCTCAAGATCGCGATCATCTTCGAAGACGGTTCCTACGGCACGCTGGTGAGCACCTTCCAGAAGGACGAAGCCAAGCGGCTGGGCCTGAACGTGGTCGAGAGTCAGTCGTACTCGGCCAAGAGCGTCGATCTCTCCTCGCTCATCCTCCGTTTGAAGGGCGCCGGCGCCGACGTGGTGCTGCAGACCTCCTACCAGAACGACACCGCCTTGTTTTTCAAGCAGGCGGCTAACGCCGGCTACAAGCCCAAGGCGATGATCGGCGCGGGGGGCGGCTATTCGCTCACAGACACGGCCAAGCAGCTCGGCACCGCCATCGACGGCGCCTACGACGTCGACTTCCCGCAGGACACCATGGCCGAGAACGGCGCACCGGGTCTGCGTGCCTTCTCGGCGGCCTACCTGAAGCAGTTCGGCACGGCGCCGCGCTCGGGCCACAGCTTGGTGAATTACGTCGGCGCCAAGGCCTTCCTCGAAGTGCTGGCCAATGCCAAGTCGACCGACAAGGACAAGATCCGCGAAGCCGTCCTGGCCTACAAGAAGGCGCCCGGCAGCAGTGCCGCAGGCTGGGGATTCGACTTCGGCGACAACGGCCAGAACAAGTTGGCCACCACGAACCTGATGCAGTGGCAGAAGGGCAAGTTGGAAACCGTCTACCCCGAAGGCGTCGCCACGGCCAAGCCGATCGTCCGCGCCGACTGAGCGTCGCTCACCCGTCCAACGCTTCAGCCGTGCGCCGACCGCGCGCGGCAGGGGAGACCTCATGTCCATTTTTCTCCAGCTGCTCGCGAACGGCCTGCTGCTCGGTGGCGCATACGCCATCATCAGCATCAGCCTGACGCTCATCTTTGGTGTCGTGCGCGTCGTCAACTTCGCCCACGGCGAGCTCCTGATGGTCGGCCTGTACGCCACCTGGTTCATCGCCTCACACACCGGCATGCATCCGTATGCGACGGTTGTTCCGGTCGCGTTGCTGCTGCTGGTGATCGGCGCGGCGATGCAGCGCTTCATCATCCAGCCGCTGCTGTCGGCCGAACCCCACATCCAGATCTTCGCGACGGTCGGCGTGTCGACCGCGCTGTTAAACCTGGCGCTGATGATTTTCGGTGCCGACGTCCGCAGCGTCCAGCCCAGCTTCGGCGCCGACGCCTTCCAGCTCGGGCCGATCAGCATCGTCACCGGCCAGCTGATCACCTTCGTCGTCGCGCTGCTCGTGGCGCTGGGCGTGTACCTCTTCCTTCAGCACACCTTCACAGGTCGCGGTTTCCGTGCGCTGGCGCAGAACCGCGCGGCTGCCGCACTGATGGGCGTGAACGTCAACAAGGCCTACATCCTGGTCTTCGCGCTCGGCACGTCGCTGCTCGGACTGGCGTCGGGACTGCTGGCGGTTCAGTACCCGGTGTTCCCGACCGTGGGCCAGTACTTCGTGCTAACGGCCTTCGTCGTCGTCGTGCTCGGCGGGCTGGGCAGCTTGCCCGGCGCGGTGGTCGGCTCGCTGTTCATCGGGCTCATCGACAGCTTCGCGGGCTTCTACGTCGGCTCGGATCTGAAGGAGGTCGTGTACTTCGTGATCTTCCTGGTGATCCTGACCGTGCGCCCGACCGGGCTCTTCGGTCTCGGCCGCGGTTCCGAATAGCCGAAACAGGGCTCAAGCCATGATCTTTCCAAGAATGACCCATCCGCGCGCCTATGTCGGCGCCGCGGCGCTGCTGACGCTCCTGGTCGCACCGCTCCTCATCAACTCGCCCTTCGTCTATCACCTCGCCGTCCAGGTCTGCATCTTCGGTGCGCTGGCGACGGCATGGAACATCGTCGGCGGCTATGCCGGGCAGCTCTCGCTCGGTCATGCGGTTTTCTACGCCATCGGCGGCTACGTCACGACCATGCTGGTGATCCACTTCGGCCTCTCGCCGTGGATCGGCATGTTCGGCGGGGCGGCCGTCGCGGTCGTCGCGGCGCTGGTCATCGCCTACCCGACGCTGCGGCTGCGGGGACCGTTCTTCGCGCTGGCGACCATCGCCTTCCTCGAAGTCTGCAAGCTTCTCGTCATCCACTTCGAGGGCTTCACCGGCGGCTCCGCCGGCCTGAACGTGCCGCTCAACATCGGTCTGAAGTGGATGATCTTCCGGGAAAAGTGGGCCTACCTGGCGATCGCCTTCGGCTTCCTCGCGGTCACGCTGTGGATCAGCTGGGTCATCCGCTACTCGCGTTTCGGCTTCTACCTGATCGCCGTGCGCGAGCGCGAGGACGCAGCTCGCGCCGTGGGGGTGAATGCCGTCCGCGTGAAGATCGCCGCGGCGGTCATTTCCGCCGCGCTCACCAGCTTTCTCGGCGCCTTCCATGCGATGTACCTGACCTTCCTGGAGCCGTCCGCCGCGTTCTCGCTCGAACTCTCGATCCAGATCGCGATGTTCGCGCTGATCGGCGGCCTGGGCACCGTGGCCGGCCCGCTGCTCGGCACGGTGCTGGTGCTGCCGGCCGCGGAGCTGTCGCGCGGCTGGCTCAGCGCGCTGGGCAACGGCACGCACGGCTTCGTGTACGGCGTGGTGCTGGTGCTGGTGGTGCTGTTCTTCCCTCGCGGTCTCGTCGGCCACCTGGGCGGACGGGCGCTGGCGCTGATCGACCGGCTGCCGGGCGCACGCAAGGTCGCGGCCGCATCGGCGCCGGTGTCCACCGCGGTGCGGTCCGAGCCGACTGCCGCTCGACTGGGTCAGCCGCTTCTCATCGCCGAAGGTCTGCAGAAGCGTTTCGGTGGATTGCAGGCGACGGACAACGTCTCGCTGACGCTGCACGAAGGCGAGATCCTCGGCGTGATCGGGCCGAACGGCGCCGGCAAGACGACCGTCTTCAACCAGCTGTCGGGTTTCATCGCGCCGGATGCCGGTACGGTCAAGGTGCGGCTGGCCAGTGGCGAATGGGCGCAACCCACGTCGCCGGAAGCGTTCGCGCAGAACGGCGTCGGGCGCACCTTCCAGATCGTGCAGCCGTTCTCCGGTCTGTCGGTGCGCGAGAACATCATGCTGGGCGCCTTCATGCGCACGCAGAACACCGCCGAAGCCGAAGCCATCGCCCGCCGGGTCGCCGAATTGACGGACCTGACAAGCCTGCTCGACCATGAAGCGCGTGGCCTCACGGTCGGCGGCATGAAGCGGCTCGAAGTGGCGCGCGCGCTGGCCACCGGACCGAAGGTGCTGCTGCTCGACGAAGTGCTCGCCGGGCTGAACCCGACCGACGTGACGCGGGCCATCCAGATGATCCGCAACATCCGCGATTCGGGCGTGTCGGTGCTCATGATCGAGCACCTGATGCAGGCCACCATGGCGCTGTCCGATCGCATCATCGTCATCAACGCCGGCAAGCTGTTGCGCGAAGGCAAACCCGCCGACGTGGTCAACGATCCGGCCGTCATTGAAGCCTATCTGGGCAAGGGGTACCTCGATGCTCAAACTGCGTGATATCAGCGCCGGCTACGGCAAGAGCGAAGTGCTGCGAGGCGTTTCGCTGGACGTGCAGCAGGGCGAGGTCGTGACGCTCGTCGGCGCCAACGGTGCCGGCAAGACGACCACGCTCAAGACCCTGTGCGGCCTGCTCCATTCCACCGGGGGAAGCATCGAGTTCGAGGGCCGGACGCTTTCGGGTAAGGCGCCGCACGAGATCGTCGAACTCGGCATCAGCATGGTGCCCGAGGGGCGCCAGCTGTTCCCATTCCTGACGGTGCAGGAAAACCTGCTGATGGGCGCCTACAAGCGCTCGGCCCGCAGCGTGCGCGACCAGAGCTTGGCGGAGGTGCTGAAGATATTTCCCCGCGTCCGGGAGCGGCTGCCGCAGCTGGCTGGATCGCTTTCTGGCGGCGAGCAGCAGATGGTGGCAATAGCGCGCGGCATGATGGCTGGACCGAAGCTGCTGATCATGGACGAGCCATCGCTGGGCCTGTCGCCGCTGCTCGTGGAACAGATGTTCGACGTGGTCCGTCTGGTCGCCTCGCGCGGCACGACGGTGCTGCTGGTCGAACAGAACGTGTTCCACACCCTGAAGCTGGCCGACCGCGGCTACGTGCTTGAGAACGGCACCATCACGCTGACCGGCACGGGCAGCGAACTGCTGGCCAACCCACATGTGCGGCGCGCCTACCTAGGGCACTGAAATGACGTCGACAAATTCAACGGATCGCCTGCACGCCGGTCGCGTGGTGCTGGTCACCGGCGCGGCGGGCGGCATCGGCTCGGCGCTCGCCGAAGCTTACGTATGCGATGACGCCGCGGTCGGCCTGGTCGACTTCGACGCGGCGGCTGGACAGGCGCTGGCCGACCGGCTCTCCGACGCCGGCCACCGTGTGCATTTCGCGCAGGCCGACGTGGCCGACTACGACGCTTGCGCCGCGGCCTGCGCTGGCATCGAAGCCGCGCTCGGCGCGATCGACACGGTCGTCAACAACGCGGGCATCTCGCCCAAGCACGCGGGCAAACCGGCGCCAATCTGGCAAATGGATCCCTCGGAGTGGCACCGTGTGATCGACGTCAACGTCCACAGCGTCTTCAACTTCGTGCGAATCCTCTCGCCCGGCATGGTGGAGCGCCGGTTCGGCCGCATCGTGTCGATGTCGTCGGTCGCCGGCAAGGCCTACCTCGACATCGTGGCCGCGCACTACGGCACGACCAAGGCCGCGCTGATCGGCATGACGCGCCACCTGGCCGGCGAGCTCGGGCCGTACGGCATCACCGTGAATGCGCTCGCCCCGGGCCGCATCGACACGCCCATGGTCGCCGGCGCGCCGCGCGCGGCCAACGACGCGGTCATCGACGTCACGCCGCTGCGGCGGCTCGGCAAGCCGGCCGAAGTGGCCAATGCCTGCGTGTTCCTCACGTCGCCGAAGGCCGACTTTGTCACTGGTCAGGTGATCGACATCGCTGGCGGCTGGTTGATGACCTGACATTCACATCATTTGGACGACCGATGACTGCACAACTGAACATGAATTTCATTGCCGGCGACTGGCTCGCCGGCACCGACGTGAACCGCAACATCAACCCTTCGGACACCAGCGACGTAGTCGGTGAATACGCGCGGGCTGACGAGAAGCAGACGCTTCAGGCCATCGACGCGGCTTTCGATGCCCGAACGACATGGCAGCGGAAAACGGCCGAGGAGCGCTCCGACGCGCTGGACCGCATCGGCACCGAAATCCTCGCGCGTCGCGACGAACTGGGCCGGTTGCTGTCGCGCGAAGAGGGCAAGACCCTGGTCGAAGGCATCGGCGAGGCGACGCGGGCCGGCAGGGTGTTCAAGTTCTTTGCCGGCGAGGCGTTGCGCCTGGGTGGCGAGAAGCTGGCCTCGATCCGCGTCGGCGTCGAGGTTGATGTGGTGCGCGAAGCCGAAGGCGTGATCGGCATCATCACGCCTTGGAATTTTCCGATCGCGATTCCGGCCTGGAAGATCGCCCCGGCGCTGGCTTATGGGAATACGGTCGTCTTCAAGCCGGCCGATCTCGTGCCCGGCAGCGCTTGGGCACTGGCCGAGATCATCGTGCGGGCCGGCGCTTTGCCGGCCGGCGTGTTCAACCTGGTGATGGGCGCCGGCTCCAAGGTCGGCGATGCCATGGTGACTTCGCCCAAGGTGCGCGCGATGACCTTCACCGGCTCGACCAGCACCGGGCGCCAGATCGGTCTGCGCTGCATGGAGCGTGGCGCCAAGGTGCAGCTGGAGATGGGCGGCAAGAACCCGCTGGTCATCCTCGACGACGCCAATCTCGACCAGGCTGTGTCGGTCGCGGTCAACGGATCCTTCTTTTCGACCGGCCAACGCTGCACCGGCTCCAGCCGCCTCGTGGTGCAAGCGGGTGTCCACGACCGCTTCGTCGCCGCCATGGTCGAGCGCATGGCCGCACTGCGAATCGACTACGCCTTGAAGGACGGCACCGACATCGGTCCCGTGGCGTCGCAGGACCAGCTGGACCAGGACCTGTTCTACATCGCGAACGCGAAGGAAGAGGGCGGCCGCATCGTGGCCGGCGGGGAGTTGCTTCAGCGCGAGCACCAGGGCTTCTACCTCTCTCCTGCGCTGATCACTGAAACGCACAACGCGATGCGGGTCAATCGCGAAGAGGTGTTCGGCCCGGTGGCCAGCGTGATCCGTGTGAAGGACTACGAGGAAGCGCTCGCGGTAGCCAACGACACCGACTTCGGTCTCTCGTCCGGCATCTGCACGACTTCGCTCAAGTACGCCTCGGACTTCAAGCGCAACTCGACGGCAGGCATGGTGATGGTCAACGTGCCGACTGCCGGCGTGGACTACCACGCCCCGTTCGGCGGCCGCAAGGGATCGAGCTACGGCTCGCGCGAGCAGGGTTCGTATGCACGCGAGTTCTACACGTCGGTCAAGACCACCTACACGCAGGCCTGACATGACGCACATCACCGGCAATACGCAGGTCTTCGGCATCTTGGCCGATCCGATCCATCACGTCAAAACGCCACAAGGCATCAACCGGCTGTTTGACGACAACGGTTTCGAGGGCGTCATGGTGCCGATCCACGTCGGCGCCGATGATCTGGCGAGCGTGGTGCAGGGGCTGCGCCGCATGAAGAACTTCGGCGGCTTCGTCGTTACCGTGCCACACAAGACGGCCATGCCGGCGCTGTGCGACGAACTCACGTCGGCGGCGGCGCGGATCGGCGCGGTCAATGTCGTGCGACGTAACGCGGACGGAAAGCTCGTCGGCGCGATCCTCGACGGCGAAGGCTTTGTCGCAGGATTGCGCAGCGTCGACATCGAGCCGTCCGGACGCAGCGCCTACCTGGCCGGCGCCGGCGGTGCAGCAAGCGCCATTGCCTATGCACTGGCGCAGTCCGGCGTGGCGCGTCTGACCATCGCCAACCGCACCACGGCCAAGGCTGTCGAACTGGTCACGCGGATGCGAGAGGATTTCCCCGGCCTGGCGCTGACGGTTGGCTCCGGCGATCCGTCGGATCACGAACTGGTTGTCAATGCTACGTCCCTCGGTCTGCGCGAAGGCGATGCGCTTCCGCTGGATATCGACCGACTGACGCCCGACCAAACGGTGGCTGAGATCATCATGCAGCCGGTTGAGACACCGCTGCTGCGCATCGCCGCCGCAAAGGGATGCCGGGTGCACTACGGCGCGCCGATGCTGGCGACCCAGATTGCGCTGATGGCCGCCTTCATGCGCGGCGCACAAACCGAGGAGAAGCCTGAATGAACGATGCGGAGTTGATCGACTCGCTGCGGGCCATTGTCGGCGAACGCGGCGTCATCACCGGCGCCGACGACCTCGAAACCTATAACGTGGACTGGCGTCACGTCTTTCGCGGCCAAGCCCGCTGTGCCGTGCTGCCGCGCTCGACGCAGGAAGTGGCGGAGGTGGTCCGGCTATGCGCCGGGCTGGGCATCGCCATCGTGCCGTTCGGCGGCAACACGGGACTCTCGGGCGGCGCGACGCCCGACGGAAGCGGCCGACAGGTCGTGATCTCCTTGGCGCGGATGAGCGTCATCCGGGACATCGACACGCTGGGCGAGACGATGGAGGTCGAGGCCGGATGCATCCTGCAGACCGCGCAGGAAGCCGCGACCGAGGCTGGCCTGATGCTGCCGATCAGCTTGGCGGCCGAGGGATCGGCACGCATCGGCGGCATCCTGTCGACCAATGCCGGCGGCACCAACGTGCTGCGCCATGGCATGTCGAGGACGCGCGTGCTGGGCCTCGAGGTCGTGACCGCGCAGGGCGAGATCGTCAGTGGCCTGCGCCGGCTGCGCAAGGACAACGCCGGCTACGACTGGAAGCAGTGGTTCATCGGCGCCGAGGGCACGCTCGGCATCGTCACCGCCGCCGTGCTGCAACTGGCACCGCTGTGGAGCCACCGCGTGACCGCGCTGCTGGCCGTGCCGACGCCCGACGCGGCGCTGAAGGTGCTACGCGCGGCGCGCCGGCAGATTGGCGAGACGCTGAACGCCTTCGAACTGATGTCGGGTGCGGCGCTCGAACTGGTGGCGAAGCATCAGGGCGTGCAGACGCCGCTGGCGGCGTCCGACTGGTTCGTCTTGGTCGAGGCGAGTTCGTGTCTGCCGGGCCTGCGCGATGCGGTCGAGACGCTGTTCGGCGCGGTGCTCGAAGACGGCGACGCAACGGACGGCGTCATCGCCGAATCGGAGCGCCAGGAAGGCGAGCTCTGGCTATTGCGCGAATCCATCACCGAAGCCGAGTCGCGCGAAGGGCGCTCGCTCAAGCACGACGTGTCCGTGCCCATCGCACGCATTTCCGCGTTCCTGCAGGAAGCCGATGCTGCGGTGGCGGACGCTTTTCCGGGCTCGCGCGTCAACGCGTTCGGCCATGCGGGCGACGGCAACATCCACTACAACGTGATCGTCTCGCCCGAGGTCGACGGTCACGCGCTGAACATGCGGGTCCACGATCTCGTGGTGCGACACGGCGGCAGCATCTCGGCCGAACACGGCATCGGTCAGTACCGGGTGAGCGAGCTCGAAAGATGCCGGGCCGCACCCGAGCTCGATCTGGCCCGCCGCATCAAGCGGGCCCTTGACCCGGCTGGAACGATGAACCCTGGAAAGGTCATGGCCTCATGAACTCGAACCCACCTATCGGCGAGCAATACGACTATGTCATCGTCGGCGGCGGTACCGCCGGCTGCATCCTCGCCAACCGGCTCACTGCCTCCGGCTCCCATCGCGTGCTCATGCTCGAAGCCGGCGGCGAGCCGGAGAGCATGTGGATCAACATCCCCGCCGGCTTCAGCAAGTTGCTGACCAACAAGCAGTACAACTGGCGCTTCCAGACCGAAGCCGAAGAGAACACCGACAACCGCGTGATCTCCGTGCCGCGCGGCAAGGGGCTGGGTGGATCGACGCTGATCAACGGCATGGTGTACGTGCGCGGGCAGGCCGGCGACTACGAAGCCTGGCGCGAGGCCGGCGCGCTTGGCTGGGGATGGAATGACGTGGAACCGTACTTCCGCAAGCTGGAGAACTACGACAAAGGCGGCCCGACGCGCGGCCACGACGGCCCCATGAAGCTGGCGCAGGTCGCCGAGCGCTTTCCTATTTCCGATGCCTTCATCGCAGCCGCAAAGGAAGACGGGCTGCCGTTCAACGACGACTACAACGCTGGGCGCCAGGAAGGCGTTGGTTACTACCAGGTCACCCAGAATCGCGGCCGGCGCTGGAGCGCCTATGACGGCTATCTGCGGCCGGCGTTGGCGCGCAAGAACCTGACGGTCGTCACGCACGCTCACGTGCTTCGCCTGACGCTCGAGGGCAAGCGATGCATCGGGGTGACCTATCGCCGGGACGGCAAGGAGATCACGGTGACGGCGCGTGGCGAAGTGATTCTTTCCGCAGGCGCGATCCAGTCGCCGCAACTGCTCGAACTCTCGGGCATCGGTCAGCCGGCGTTGCTGCAGGCGCATGGCATACCGGTGCGCCATGAACTCAAGGGCGTCGGCGAGAACTACATCGACCACTTCTGCACCCGCATGAACTGGCGTGTGAAGAACGCGGTCACGCTCAACGAGATGTCCCGCAACTGGCGCCTCGGCGTAGCGGTGTCGCAGTACTACGCGCGCAAGACCGGTATCCTCACGCTGGGCACCGGGCTGGTGAATGCGTTCGTGAAAACGCGGCCTGAAATGGAAACGGCCGACGTGCAGTTCTTCTTCGTCCACGCCAGCTATGCAAACGCAGCGGAGCGCATTCTCGACCGGCTGCCGGGCATGACCATCGGCGTCACGCAGCTGCGGCCGCACTCCGTCGGAACCATTCACATCAAGTCTCCCGACGCATCCGCCGGGCCGTCGATCCGACCGAACTTCCTGTCGAACCCGGTCGACGAGGAATGCATGGTGCGCGGCATGCAGGTCGCGCGACGCATCGTCGCGCAGCCAGCGCTGCGCAATCACGTGGTCGAGGAGATGAGCCCGGGTACAGAGGTAGCGACCGATGCCGAATGGTTGTCGTTCGCTCGCCGCAACGGGCAGACGATCTACCACCCGATCGGCACTTGCAGGATGGGAGAGGACGACGGCGCTGTGGTCGACCTGCGCCTTCGATTGCATGGGCTGGAAGGACTGCGCGTCGTGGATGCGTCCGTGATGCCGAAAATGGTTTCGGGCAACATACAGGCTGCGGTGATGATGGTCGCCGAGAAAGCTGCCGACCTGATCCTGGAGGATGCCGCCCGCCGCCCCTGAATGACTCCCATGAATGTTTCTCCACGATGAGTTCTGAACGACGCTCGACCCTCGAAGACGTGGCACGACTCGCAGGCGTATCGCTGGGCAGCGCTTCACGTGCGCTCTCCATTCCTGATCAGGTGAAGCCCGCCACCCTGGCTAAGGTTCGGCACGCGGTGTCGCAACTGGGCTATGTGCGCAATGGCGCGGCACAGGCGCTGGCATCCCGACGCACCCGGACGGTGGCGACGATCTATCCGACGCTGAGCAATCCGATCTTCTCCGTGTCCATTCACAAGCTTCAGCAAACGCTCTGGAAATTCGGCTACCAGCTGCTGGTGGCCAGTCACGAGTACGAGCCTGAACGCGAAATCGAATTGCTGAGGACCATCGTGGAACGTGGCGTCGATGGGCTCGTCCTGGTGGGCACCGATCACACGAGCGAGGTATTCGAACTCGCGCGACAGTACGCCCTGCCTTATGTGATGACCTGGTCAATCGATGGATCGCACCATCCTCATTGCATCGGCTTTTCCTATCACGACGCCGCTTTCGAACTCGCTTCGCTGGTGGTGGGAAAAGGGCACCGGCGCATCGCGCTGTGCAACGGCTTCGAAGGATCGAACGAACGCGCGCGTTCCCGCGCAGCGGGTACCCGCGCGGCGCTGAAGGCCGCTGGGCTTTCGCTCGACCCGTCGCTCGTCACCGAGCAACCGTTCAATTTCGAGGGTGGACGCGAGGCGGTCCGTCGATTCATGGCGCATGCGATCCCACCGACAGCGCTAATCTGCGGGACCGACCTCCAAGCCATCGGTGCGATCGACGAATGCCGTCGCCGCGGCATCCGGATTCCCGAGGATTTGTCGATCACCGGCTTCGACGACATCGAGCATGCGGCCATCGTGGTCCCGCCCCTCACGACCGTGAAGGTGCCGACGGAAGACATCGGCGTCCTGGCAGCCCGCTGCTTGGTGGCGCTCCTGGAAGGACATGTCGTGCCCCCAGCCGAGCCACTGGAGACGACGGTCGTCATGCGCGAGAGCCTCGGCGCCGCGCCGACGAGGACGTGAAGCAGCAGCTTTCGAAAGAATCGATCTTGCAGGAACGCGATGAATGAACTGACGCCCTCTTTGATCTCCCAGCACCGGATCGAGCCCGGATGGCGTTTTGGATTGACGGCCCGGGCGCGCTGGAGCGATCTAGACGGTTTCTCCCATGTGAGCCACAGGGCGCACTTCGTCTGGTTCGAGGAGGCACGCAACGCCTACCTTGCCGAACTTGGTTTCGCGTTGGTCTCGGCCTACGTCCCGGGCCCCGTGGTGAAGGAAGTGGTCTGCAGCTATGAGCGCGGTCTGGCCTTCGACGATGCTGTCGCGATCACCGCGCGGACCGAGTGGTTTGGCCGGACTAGCTTCGGGATGGACTATGCGATCTGGTGTCAGGGACTGGTCGCGCGTGGCAGTGCGGTCTGCGTTTGGTTTCATAACCGCTCTGCATCGAAGGTTGTGCTCCCACTTTCACTGTGCGAGGGAATGAAACGTGATGGAGCGACTTGTCGCGCGTCGATCGTGCCGGTTTCGCGCGTCTGATCAGGCCGCCGGCGCGACGGCCTCACAGACCATCGCGCTGTCGACGTACTGCTCCATGCTCGCGATCGTGCCGTTCAGCATGCGGTACAGGTGCGCGAAGGTCGCCCGCATGGCCTTGCCAGTCTTCGCATAGGTGCCCGAGTACACCCCGAACGCCGCGACACGGTCCCCGTCGGCCAGATGGGTGTGGACCTCGGCCTTGTAGCCCACCCATTCGGTGGCCAGCCGACGGAAGACCCGGTCGAAAATCTCGTCGGGTCCGGTGTAGGTCCCGGCGTAGGGGAAGCCCGCCGCCTCGGTCCAGGTCGTCGTGGGGATCAGGGCGGCGCGCAGGTGCCGGCCGTTCTCTTCCGGCGAGCCCTCGTAGGTGGCGCGAATGACGTCCAGGTGGGAGGTCATGCATCAGCCCCACTTCATCTCGCCCTTGGCGACCTTCGCTCCGATCTGCAGCGCGACGCCCATGCCGGCTGCCGGATAGCGCTGGGTCATGGCCACTATGAGGGCGGCGCTGTCGGATGCCTTGGCCAGTTCCTCCTCGAACGCCACGAGGTAGTCGCGGGTGTAGGTGAGCGCCGAGGCGTCGGTGGCGGCCGCGGGCGACATGTGGCCCGGGATCACCACGGCCGGCTTGCGGGCCGCCATGGCGTCGAGCGTCCTGATCCAGGCCTTGCGACCTTCGACGCCCGGGGTGTCGGCCGTCCACACGTGCACGCCGGAGAACACCAGCACGCCACCGAAGATGGCGTCGAGCGACTTGACCGCGAGGTAGCGGCGGTTGGCGAGGCCGTCCGCGTCGACGATCTCGATGGACTGGCCTTCCAGCGCGATCGAGGCGCCGTCGAAGGCCTCGGGCATCACGATGTCCGACAGCGTCTGCGGGCCGTTGTTCTTGAGCTGGGGACCCCAGGTCGCCAGCTTCTTCTCGACGCTCCCCTTGATGGCTGCGATGGTGGCCGATGCCGCGACGACGCGCGCCGCTGGAAACGCGGCCTTGATCGGCCCCAGGCTGAAGTAATAGTCGGGATCGCTCTGGCTGATGTAGATGGTGGTCAGCTGCTTGCCGCTGGCCTTGACGGCCTCGGCGAGGGCCTTGCCATCGGGCAATGTGAAGCCGCCGTCGACCAGCACGGCCTCGCGCGCGCCGGCGATCAGCACCGGGGCGCGGAAGAAGCCGTTCTCGCCGGCGGGGAAATGGCGGAGGGTCAGGGGGGTCGATGCGGCCATGGCGTGGTGTGCTCCAGTAAAAGCCGTCGCGAAGCCCGCGACGGCGAAGGTTTGAATCAAGTTTCTGCGTGTCGTCATGATGTTTTCCTTGGCGAGATTGGGAAGAAGCGAGTAGGTAGTTGGACGAGCAGGTGGTCGTGGGCCGGGTCCGAGCCGCTCAGGCACGTTCCAGTTCGCTGGCGAGCATGGAGGGATCGGCATAGAGGGCGCCGGCATCCACATGCCAGCGCTTCGCGCCGGCTTCCGCGATCAGGGTCGGCACGCCACGGGCGCCGAACTCCTGCATCAGCGTCCGGGCCTGGTGGGTGCGGGCGGTGTTGGCGTCGAGGAGTCCGGCATCGGCACGCGCGAGCCTTGACGCCGCCTCCGCCAGGCCCAGCGTCTCCAGCAACGTCACCAGCGTGGCCGACGAGGTGACATCCCTCGCGTCCACATACCGGGCGTGCTGGATCGCCTCGAGCGCTTCGAACTCATGCGCCGGCGCGGTCACGTGCACCGCCGTCAGCGCCAGCGTGGCGGGTCCGCTGTCAAACAGGCGCTCGCGGTGACCCAGCACCTTGGCGCGGTACACGGGCGTGAAGCGCTGTCCGGTCAGGTGTTCGATGCGCTGGTCGTTGGACCAGGCATGGGTCGCGAAATCGTCGGTCATGAGCCTCGCGCCGGCACCGGAGAACAAACCGGTCGGCAGCAGGTCGAGCGTGATGCCGGACATCCGAGACAGGCCGCGCAGCGTGGGCGCGGCGCCGTAGCACCAGCCGCACAGTGGATCGAAGAGGTAGTGCAGTTTCTTGTCCATGCGGTTGTTCCTTGCTCGTGAGCCTGGATGGTAGGAACGCTCGATTGATTCGTGAATCCATACGTGATAAACATGCCGTGTGCTTAAAACAAACAATCAGGGTGAGGATGGCCCGAACAGTCTCGGCAGCCTGCGACGCCTGGCCTACTTCGTCGCCGTGGTGGAGACCGGCTCGTTCACTGCTGCCGCCGAGCGCCTAGGCATCACCAAGGCGGTGGTGAGCCAGCAGGTGGCCCGCCTCGAGCGCGAGTTCCAGACCTCCCTGCTGGTGCGCACCACGCGCAAGGTGCAGGCCACCGAAGTGGGTCTGGCGTTCTATGAGCGCTGCGCCGTGATCCTGCGCGAAGCGGAGCACGCGTTCGACGGTTTGGCGGAACGGTCGGCCGCGCCCTCGGGCACGCTGCGGCTCACCGCGCCGTTCGACTACGGCGTCGGCGTGGTGGTGCCCGCCATCGCCGAGTTCACCCGGCGTCATCCCGCGTGCAAGGTCGACGCCGTGCTCAGCGACCAGACGTTGGACCTGATGTCCGGCCGTTTCGAGATGGCGATCCGCGTCGGATGGCTCGATGAGACGAGCGAGCAGGCGCGCAGGATTGGTACCTTCCGTCAGTTGCTCGTGGCGCCGGCAGCCATGGCACGACGGATCGCGGCGCTGGCCAGCCCGGCAGAGATCGCAGGACTGCCTTTCGTCGCCAACACCGCCCTGCGCGAACACCTGCGGTGGACCTTCTCCTCGGGCGAGACCGCGTCCCAGGTGGTGCACGTGCAGGCCGCCATCTTCCTGGACGCCACGCTGGCCGTGCGCGAGGCCGTGTGCCAGGGCGCCGGGCTGTCGGTGCTGCCGGACTATGCGGTCACGGCGGACCTCGCCGCGGGGCGGATCGTCGAGGTGCTGCCACGCTGGCACCTGCCTTCCGGCGGCATCCATGTCGTCTTTCCCGCCGCGCGTTACCGGCCCGCGAAAGTCCGCGCTTTCGTCGACCTGCTGGCGCATCGGGAAGCGTCGCGAGGACCCGCGCCCCGCTGAACGCGCGTGGCGTCGCGCAAGGCCCCGAGGTAAACGACGAACCGGCCGATGCCCGGCCGGAGCCCGCGCATTCGCGGCCGCTCAAGCCCGTGGCGCGACGCCGGGTGCGGCCTGCGGGAGGCGATCCTCTTCACCCGGCAAGGTCCTCACGGCGTGCGCCACCTCGGTGCCCAGCAGTTCGATCGAGCGCTGCATCGCCCCGGTCTCAAGCATGGCCGAACTCATCTGGAAGGTGATGCGCGAGAGGCCGCCGAGCGCCGCGTCCGCCGCGAGGATCTTCTCGCGCACCGTGCCCGGATCGCCGATCAGGAAGGCGCCCCCGGGACCGCACATGGCATCGAACTGGGTGCGTTTATCTTCAAGGCGTCGCCGGCTGTTTCGCCTCTTCGGAGGGGTGGTCCTAAAAGGAAACGCGCAATCTACGCTAGAGCGACTTAAAGTTTCAAACGACCAGTGTCCGCTGTTGGCCGATAGCAGTCATGATCTGTGATTTATCAACAAGAAATAGAGCTAACGATGCGCACAGCTTCCAGCGAGTTCCGACGGGTTTTGAAAGAAAACAGGGGAAATCGGGCCCTGGATGACTGCCGACCCTTGAGGCAATCTGCCTCTGCTCCTGCAAATTGCGCTCGACCCTGTTTCTCTGGACAATGACGCTATGGACCACAGGCCTCTGGTTACCGCTTCTGCCTCTGCGCCGGACATCGATGATGCCCAGGGCAATGCTGCGAAGCGCCCTGAGCCGGCGCGACGCATCCGTCGTCAAGGTCCGCCGTCCGAACGCCACCTGTCCTTGGCCCGCAACCTCCAGCGAGATGTTTGGAAAGTGGCCGATGCCGACGACCGGGCACGCCGCATCGAGGACACCTACGGTCTCCAGAAGAAGTGAGTCCGCCACGACCCGCTGCGGCGGCGGCGGCGCTGAGCGTGCATTTCGATCCTGATCTTGCGAAAAAGATTGGGTCGCTAGAAGTTCTTCAGGAAATCGCTTCGCTGATCCGGGAGTGGAAGGTCATCGATGATCGCGGCCAGATCGCAACGCAAGACCACTGGTTTTTTGGCAGGGACAAGCCCAACAATCCCGTGCGGGGTAACGCGGTCAGCTTTGCCTTCCACGTCCACTTGCGACCGTTCAACCCTGCGGCTTGCGCCGCGTGGGACCAGCAAGCCGATGATGAGCGTCTGACCCCATACGAACGCACGAGCGACCGACTGGCGGTCTATTCGCTCAAGCACGCCGAGCCCTCCGCAGGACTGCTGTTGCTGGACATCGTGGGCGATCCGGGCGGTCATGCGATCTTCAACCGGGAAGATCCCGTCTATGCGCGGCTGCTCAGAGCCTGGGACCGGATCGCCGACCGCCATCAGGGGGTCGGGTTGAGCGCGCTGCCCATCGACGTCCTCACCCTGTAGCGAAAATTTCGCGCCCGCGAAAATCCGAACCTTGCTTGCCCATTCACTTGCTTTTATTCAATCGTTCAACAACAATTGAATAATGAATGAAGAAGTCGTTGTGAAGTCGCTTGCTGCGCTGGCCCAGACCAGCCGCTTGCGCGTGTTCCGCGCCCTGGTGGTGGCCGGCCAAGAAGGACTGACGCCCGGCGCGCTTGGTGAAGCCCTGGACCTGCCCGCGACCAGCTTGTCGTTCCACTTGAAGGAACTGACCAATGCCGGGTTGACGTCGCAGGAGCGCCAAGGCCGGCACTTGGTCTACCGGGCGTCGTTCGACCAGATGAATGCACTGCTCGGTTACCTCACCGAGAACTGCTGCCAAGGCGAGGCCTGCGCGGTGAGCGGCACGACCCTGGCCTGTGACTGCTGACGCTGCTTTGCGTTGCCCGTCCATTCCTCCCACCACGACAACTCCATGCTGCTGGCACTCCTGATCTTCGTCTTCACGCTCGTTCTGGTCATTTGGCAGCCGCGCGGCTTGGGCATCGGCTGGAGCGCATCGCTGGGTGCCGTGCTGGCGCTGCTGACGGGGGTCGTGCAGGTCGCCGACATCCCGGTGGTGTGGCACATCGTCTGGAACGCCACGGCGGCCTTCATCGCCGTCATCGTCATCAGCCTGCTGCTGGACGAGGCGGGCTTCTTCGAGTGGGCCGCGCTGCACGTCGCACGCTGGGGAGGCGGTGCCGGTCGAGGCCTCTTCGCATGCATCGTGCTGCTGGGCGCGGCAGTTTCGGCCCTGTTCGCCAATGACGGCGCAGCGCTCATCCTCACGCCGATCGTGCTGGCGATGCTCGTGGCGCTCGGGTTCTCACCGGCCGCGACGCTTGCCTTCGTCATGGCGGCGGGCTTCATCGCCGACACCGCCAGCCTGCCGCTGATCGTCTCCAACCTCGTGAACATCGTCTCGGCCGATTTCTTCAAGATCGGCTTCGCCGGCTATGCCTCGGTCATGGTGCCGGTGAACATCGCCTCGGTGGTGGCCAGCCTGGCGGTCCTCTTGCTGTACTTCCGCCGCGACATCCCGGCGCGCTACGACATGGCGCAGTTGAGGGCTCCCCGGGATGCGATCCGTGATCCGGCCACGTTCAAGGCCGGTTGGGTGGTGCTCGCGTTGCTGCTGGTGGGCTTCTTCGGCGTGGAGCCGCTGGGCGTGCCGGTGAGCGCCGTCGCCGCGGTGGGTGCGGTGGTGTTGCTGGCGGTCGCGGCGCGCAGCCCGGCCATCGACACCCGCAAGGTGCTCGAGGGCGCGCCCTGGCAGATCGTCATTTTTTCGCTGGGCATGTACCTGGTGGTCTACGGCCTGCGCAACGCCGGCCTGACCGATCAGCTCGCGTCCCTGCTCGACGTCTTCGCCCGAAGCGGTGTCTGGGGAGCCGCCCTGGGCACGGGTTTCCTGACGGCCCTCCTCTCGTCGGTCATGAACAACATGCCCACCGTGTTGATCGGCGCGCTGTCCATCGATGCGTCCGGCGCCACCGGTGCCGTCAAGGAAGCCATGATCTACGCCAACGTGATCGGCTGCGACCTCGGCCCGAAGATCACGCCCATCGGCAGCCTCGCCACGCTGCTGTGGCTGCATGTGCTCTCGAAGAAGGGCATCACCATCGCCTGGGGTGCGTACGTCAAGGTGGGCATCGTGCTGACCGTGCCCGTCCTGGCCATCACCTTGGCCGCGCTGGCGATCCGACTGAGCGTGGGCTGAACGAGGTCCGACTTCACAACGCTGGAACCGACATGAGCGACATCACGATCTATCACAACCCCGACTGCGGGACCTCGCGCAACGTGCTCGCGCTGATCCGCAACACCGGCGAGGAACCTGCCGTCGTCGAATACCTGAAGACGCCACCCGACCGCGCAACGCTGAATCAACTCATCGCGGACATGGGCGTGCCCGTGCGGGAGGTGCTGCGTCAGAAGGGCACGCCCTATGACGAGCTCGGCCTGAGCGATCCAAGGTGGAGCGACGAGCAGCTGATCGACTTCATGCTGCAGCATCCCATCCTCATGAACCGGCCGATCGTGGTGACCCCCATCGGCACCCGACTGTGCCGGCCCTCCGAAGCGGTGCTCGACCTCTTGCCAACGCTGCAGCGAGGCCCGTTCGCCAAGGAAGACGGTGAGGCCGTGATCGATGAGAAAGGCCAGCGTGTTGCCAAGCCCTGACCTGCCAAACCTCGATGCGGACCAGTTCCACCTGCCCGATCCTCAACGCCTGTTTCCCCCGCGACGGGCAGACCACCCGCCGCGCATCCTGCTGCTCTACGGATCGTTGCGCGAGCGCAGCTACAGCCGGCTGCTGACGGAGGAAGCGGCCCGCTTGCTGCAGGCCCTGGGGTGCGAGACGCGCATCTACGATCCTCGAGACCTGCCGCTGCCTGACGCGGCGCCTGAGAACCACCCGAAGGTGCAGGAGCTGCGCGACCTCGCGCAGTGGGCCGAGGGCATGGTGTGGACATCCCCGGAGCGCCACGGCGCGATGACGGGAGTCCTCAAGGCGCAGATCGACTGGATTCCCCTGGCGATCGGCTCGGTGCGACCCACGCAAGGCAAGACGCTGGCGGTGATGGAGGTCTCAGGCGGCTCGCAGTCCTTCAACGCCGTCAACCAGATGCGCGTGCTCGGGCGCTGGATGCGCATGATCACGATCCCCAACCAGTCGTCCGTGGCCAAGGCATTCCTGGAGTTCGAGGAGGACGGGCGCATGAAGCCATCGCCGTACTACGAGCGGGTGGTGGACGTGATGGAGGAGTTGGTGAAATTCACGCTGCTCACGCGCGACTGCGCGGATTACCTGGTGGACCGCTACAGCGAGCGGCGGGAAAGCGCAGAAGCCCTGTCAAAGCGCGTCAACCTGCGCTCCCTCTGAGAGCGGTAGAGCAGGTCCGCGTGCGGTGGCTGGCGCAGGTCACAACGGCGGCGCAGCGAGCCCGGCGAATCAGGCGCGGCCCGACTTCAACCCAGTGCCGCGCGCACGGCGCGGCGTGTGCTGATCTGCAATCCGGTCTTCGTCAGCCAAGGTCTCCACGATCGGACAATCGGGTCGATCGTCACCGTGGCAGTGGTTCACCAGATGCGCCAGTGTGGCCTTCATGGCGCTGAGTTCCTGCAGCTTGGCGTCGAGCTCCTGCAAGTGCGCCTGTGCCAGCGCCTTGACCTGCCGGCTCGGACGACGCTTGTCCTGCCACAGCCCGAGCAATTCGCGGATCTGATCGATCGAAAACCCGAGGTCGCGCGACTGGCGAATGAACCGCAGGGTGCTCACTTCCCGGTCCGTGTACTGGCGATAACCCGCCTCGGTGCGCAAGGCTTCGGGAAACAGCCCAACCTTCTCGTAGTGACGGATCATCTTGGCCGAGACTCCAGAGGCCTTGGCCGTCTCGCCGATATTCAACAGTGTCATGGGTCTGAGCCTCAAGCCTTGCGGGCGGGGTGGGTGGAAGACAGGATGGGCGACGCAAACAATGCTTCTTGCTGCTGCAGCGAACGCCAGCGCCGCAGCAGCAAGGCGTTGCCGACCACGCTCACGCTGCTGAAGGCCATGGCCGCGCCGGCGATCATTGGACTGAGCAGGCCTAGGGCTGCCAATGGAATGCCCAGCGCGTTGTAGCCGAACGCCCACCACAGGTTCTGCTTGATCTTGGCGTAGGTGCGGCGCGAGACGTCGATGGCGTCCGCGACGAGCCGTGGGTCCCCACGCATCAGGGTGATGCCAGCGGTCTCCATCGCCACGTCCGTGCCGGTCGCCATGGCGATGCCCACGTCGGCGGCGGCAAGAGCGGGTGCATCGTTGATGCCATCGCCCACCATCGCCACCACCTGGCCGGCCGCGCGCAACTCCTGCACGATGGCTGCCTTGTCGCCGGGCAGCACTTCGGCGCGTACTTCGGTGATGCCGAGGTCCTGAGCCACCGCGCGCGCACTGCCTTGGTTGTCCCCGGTGAGCATGACGGTGCGGATGCCCAACGCTTGCAGCCGGGCGACGGCTTGGCGGGCGGCGGGCTTGACCGTGTCGCCGAACGCCAAAAGGCCCAGCAGATCGACCTGCTGCCCGGTGGTGCGGGTGAGCCAAGAGATCGTCCGGCCTTCATCTTCCAGACGGGTCGCTTTCTGGGCCAGCGCACCAGTAGGCACACCCAACTCCTGCAGTAGACGGCTGCTGCCTAGCGACAGAACGCTGCCCTCCACGGTGGCCGTCAATCCACGACCCGGCAGGGCCTTGGCTTGAGAAGCCGCAGGCAAGGTCAGTTTCTCTTCGCGCGCCTGGTCCAGCACAGCACGTGCCAAGGGATGCTCGCTGACGCTTTGCAGGGCGCCTGCAAGTCGCAGGACGTCTGCGCGGTCCTCGCCCGGCGCCGGCACGACCGCGGCCAGCGACGGCCGTCCTTCGGTCAGCGTGCCCGTCTTGTCAAAAGCCACTGTGGTGACCGAGTGCGCCACTTCCAGCGCCTGGGCGTCCTTGATCAGGATGCCTTGGCGCGCGGCCACGCCGGTGCCGGCCATGATGGCCGTGGGGGTCGCCAGTCCCAGCGCGCATGGGCAAGCGATGACGAGCACCGCCACCGCGTTGATCAGCGCTTGCTCCCAGTTTCCCGTGACGGCGACCCACCCAACGAAGGTCAGTGCGGCGATCGCTAACACCACCGGCACGAACACCGCGCTCACCCGGTCCACGATGCGCTGGATCGGCGCCTTGGCCGCCTGCGCCGACTCGACCATGCGGATGATGCGCGCGAGCATCGTCTCCGTGCCCACCGCCAGCGTCCTGACGGTCATCACGCCTTCGACGTTGATGGCGCCGCCCGTCACCTTCGCACCCACGGCCTTGGCCACCGGCAGACTTTCTCCGGTGATGAGCGATTCATCAACATGGCTGTGACCCTCGCTCACCTCGCCGTCTACAGCGATCCGCTCGCCTGGGCGAACAACGACCAGATCACCCACGCGCACCTGATCGATGGCGACTTCCACTTCGATGCCGTCACGGCGCACCCGGGCGGTCGCCGGACGCAGTGCGTTAAGGGCATGAATGGCGGCAGCGGTCTGGCGCTTGGCGCGACCTTCTAGCCATTTGCCCAGCAGCACGAGCGTGATGACCGTTGCCGAGGCTTCGAAGTACAGATGGGCCATGCCGTGCGTGCCATGACGCCACAGCAGGTAGACCGACAGCCCATAGGCCGCCGAGGTGCCCAGGGCCACCAGCAGGTCCATGTTGCCCGCGCCGGCGCGCACGGCTTTGTAGCCGGCCCGGTAGAAGCGCCAGCCCAGCCAGAACTGCACCGGCGTGGCCAGGGCCCACTGGGCCCAGCCACCCAGCATCCAGTCGATCCCCAGCACCTGCAGCAGCATCGGTGCGATGAGCGGCGCGGTCAGCACCGCCGCCACCGCCACCGGCCACCAAGCGGGCCACTGCCAGCCGGGCGCCACCGAGACGGATGCCGACGAAGGTGCCATCTCCCGAGCCTTCACGGCGTAGCCACCTTTCTCAATGGCCGCTTCTAGGGCCTGCACCGGCACGGTCGAGAGCATTTCGACGGTGGCTTTCTCAGTCGCAAGGTTGACCGAGGCGCTCGTGACCCCAGGAACTTTCAGGAGCGCCTTTTCCACGCGGGACACGCATGAGGCGCATGTCATGCCTTCCACACCCAGTTCCACTTGCTGTGTGCCCACCTCGTAGCCAGCCTTGCGCACGGCCGCCACCAACGCCTGGGCACCCACGCCGGGCTCGACCGCCACGGCCGCCTGCTCGGTTGCCAGGTTCACTTCGGCTCGCTGAACCCCCGGCAGCGTTTTCAGGGCTTTTTCCACCCGCATGACGCAGGAGGCGCACGTCATCCCAGCGATGGGGAGCTGCAGGGCCTGCAGGCCTGGGGAAGCGGCAGCGGTGGCGCCTAGGGGGTGGACAGCGGTGGTCATGGGCATCAAGGAAATATCGAGACCTTGGAGTCTGAAGCTTCCCACAGTGGCAAGCTCAAGGGGGAAGTGGAGAGTGCGCAACGCCGAGATGGTTATCCGTCAAGGGCACTTGACCTTCCAACAGTGACAAGGATGACACTGACTGCGTCCAACCACTTTTGAGCCAGGAGAACCCCGTGATCGCCTTTGACATTCAAGACATGACCTGCGGCCATTGCGTTGCCACCATCACCCGGGCCGTGGCAGCGGTTGATGCGGGCGCTGCCGTGCGCTTCGATCTGCCGGCGCACCGCGTGGAAATCACGTCCGGCACCGCCAGTGCCGACGTCCTGAGCCAGAGCATTCGGGACGCCGGCTACACCCCGGTGGCGGCCAGTGCGACCCCGGCGGCAGCGCCCAAGAAGGGTGGCTGCTGCTGCGGCTGAGCGCCTGCGGGCTCCGCGCGGTACCGCACCGACAGGCCCTTGCAAAGCCTTGAAAAACAAAAAGGCCGGCATTCACCATGCCGGCCTTTTCTTTGGGTCAGCCCGCCTCAAAGGCGGGCCGCCTTGCGCGATTTACTCGCAGCAGGGCATCGTGACCTCGTCGCAGCAGTCTTCACCGCAGCAGGGTGCGGCAGCGAACGCAGCGGTCGAGGCGAGGGCAAAGGCAAAAATAGCCAGAAGTTTTTTCATGGAAGTCCTTGAGGGTTGAAGTAAAAAAAACGCACGCAATAAAGTGAGCCAGTGTGGCTCAGCGCAAAGACTCGATGGCGGTCACAACGAACTTGCCATCGATTTTCTCTGCCTGGAACTGCACTTTCTCACCTGGTTGCACCTTGTCGAGGACCGTGTCGTCCTTGACGCCGAACACCATCGTCATGCCCGGCATGTCCAAGCTCTTGAGCGGGCCGTGTTTGATGGTGATCTTTTTGTTGTCCCTGTCCACTTTGCGGACCTCGCCTTTGGTCATCTCGGCGCTGCCGGCGGCTTGAGCCTGAACAGCGCCGGCTGGCGCAGCGCTCTCTGCGGGCGCGGGCGACGGCTCGGGCGTCTGGGCATGGGCCGAGCCGATCAAGGCGAAACCCACTGCAAGGGTGGCGAGGGTGATACGGAGATTGAGCATGGGGACTCCTTGGGGAAAGTGGGGGGTGGTGTTTGTGAGGTGCCCTGCCAATCCGGATTGAAGAAGTTCAGCAAGGCAGAGGACTTACTTGCGCGCAGCCTTGGCCACCGTGACGGCGCCCTTCATGCCGGCGTCGTAGTGGCCGGGCTGCAGGCAGGCGAAATCGACTTTTCCGGCCTTGGTGAACTGCCAGATGATTTCGCCGGTCTTGCCAGAAGCCAGCGTCACCATGCTCGGCTCGTCGTGCTCCATCTCGGGGTTCTTTTTCATCACCTCGTAGTGCTCCTTGAGCTCTTTCTCGGTGCCCAGCATGAGTTCGTGCTTGATCTTTCCGGAGTTCTTGACGACGAAGCGCACGGTCTCGCCCTGCTTGACGTTGATCGAGGCCGGGGTGAAGCGCATGGCATCGGTCATGTCCACCACGATCGTGCGCGTGACCTTGGCAGCCACGCCGGGCTTGCCTACGGCCTGGTCGGTCTCATGACCGCCCGCGTGATTGCCCGAGGCAGAGGCGCCCACAGCGGCCAGAGCGAGGAACGTGGCAAAGGCGACTTGGCGAAGTGTGTGGTTCATGGCTTTGAAGTGAAATTTGAGAAAAACGGAGGAAGCGAAAAGGAAGGAAAACGACGGCGCCATTAGTGCCCGGCATGGCCCGCGCCGGGCTTGCGCACTTGCACTTCGATGTTCTTGGCCGGCATGTTCTGCACCGGCATGGCCGCCGCGCCCGCGCCTTGCTGGCGCGGGCCTTCGGGCACCGGGCCGTCGAGCTCGTAAGCGACGGTGCCCTTGGGATGCTTGAACCAGCCAGGATTGGAGTAATCACCGGCTTTTTGGTCCTTGCGCACCTTCACCACGCTGAACATGCCGCCCATCTCGACCGAGCCGAAAGGCCCTTCGCCGCTCATCATGCGAGCCGTGTTGTCGGGCAGCGGCATCTCCATCTCGCCCATGTCGGCCATCCCGCGCTCGCCCATCACCATGTAGTCAGGCACCAGGTCGGCGATCTGCTTGGTCACGTCCTTGTGGTCCACGCCGATCATGGTGGGCACGTCGTGGCCCATCGCGTTCATCGTGTGGTGGCTCTTGTGGCAGTGGAACGCCCAGTCGCCTTCCTCGTCGGCCAGGAACTCGATCTGGCGCATCTGGCCCACCGCCACGTCCGTGGTCACCTCGTACTGCCGCGTGGTCTTCGGGGTCGGCCCGCCATCGGTGCCGGTGACCAGGAACTCGTGGCCGTGCAGGTGCATCGGGTGGTTGGTCATCGTCAGGTTGCCCATGCGGATGCGCACCTTGTCGTTCAACCGCACGTTGAGCGAGTCGATGCCGGGGAAGATGCGGCTGTTCCAGGACCACAGGTTGAAGTCCAGCATCGTCATGATCTTGGGCGTGGCGCTGCCGGGCTCGACGTCATAGGCGTTGAGCAGGAAGACGAAGTCGCGGTTGACCTCCTCGATCAGCGGGTGCCTGGTCTTGGGGTGCGTGACCCAGAAGCCCATCATTCCCATGGCCATCTGCACCATCTCGTCGGCGTGGGGGTGGTACATGAAGGTGCCCGGGCGACGCGCGACAAACTCGTAGACGAAGGTCTTGCCCGGGCGGATCGCCGGCTGGGTCAGGCCGGTGACGCCATCCATGCCGTTGGGCAGGCGCTGGCCGTGCCAATGCACGCTGGTGTGCTCGGGCAGCTTGTTGGTGACGAAGATGCGCACGCGGTCGCCCTCGACCACCTCGATGGTGGGTCCGGGTGACTGGCCGTTGTACCCCCAGAGATTGGCCTTGAAGCCCGGCGCCATCTCACGCACCACCGGCTCGGCCACCAGATGGAATTCCTTGACGCCGTTGTTCATGCGCCAAGGCAGCGTCCAGCCGTTGAGGGTGACGACCGGGTTGTAGGGCCGGCCGCTCGATGGCATGAGTGGTGGCATGGTGTTGGGCGTGGTCTGCAGCACCGGCTCGGGCAGTGCCGCCATGGCGACCTTGCTGACCGAGGCGGCAGCCAGTGTGCCGGTGATGGCGCCCGCGCCGCTGAGGAAATTTCTTCGGTTGTTCATGGGAAGGTGTTCGAATTGTTCGAAGGGCTCGATTCGTAAGGCGCCGCTCAATGGGCGGCGCCAGCGGCAGCGGCAGCCGGTGCAGGCGCCGCGCCAGAGGCCATGGCAGGGACCGCGCCACCCGGGCGGCCGATGACGGCCGCAGCGAGCGAGGCGTCGGCGAGCCAAAACTGGTGCTGGGCGTCGATGGCACGGCGCACGCTCGTGACCTGGGCGCGCGCTTCGGCCAGCAACTCGAAGACGCCGATGAACATGCCGTTGTAGCGAAGCATGTTTTCGTCGGCGATGGCCTGGCGCAGCGGCACGATCTCGTCGCGGTAGTGGCGCGCCACGTCATAGGACGTGCGATAGGCCGAGTAGCCCTCGCGCAGTTGTGAGGACGCACCGCGCACTGTCGCGTCGTAGCGGTTGGCCGCGGCCAGCGTCTGAGCGCTGAAGAGGTCGCGCCGGGCACCCCCCCAGTCGAACAGCGGCAGCCGGATGTCGAGCTCGAAGCCACGACCCGTGCTCTGGGTGCCCTCGGCGTTGTCGAAGACGGTGTCGCGCCGCGCACCCACTTCCACATCGATGAAGGTGCCCAGCAGGTTGAAGCCCTGCGCGCGGCCCACGAGGTCCAACTGGCTGCGGGCGAGTTGCACATCGAGGCGCTGCTGCGCGGCGGTCTTCGACACCTCCTGCGGATCGCGCGGCGCCTTGGGCAGATCGGGCAGGCGCGCGGGCAGGGTCAGGCGCGTGGCCTGAGCCTCGTCCAGACCCAGGATGCGCACCAGGTCCTCGCGCGTGGCGGTCACAGCATGGAGTGCGAGGGCCAGATCGGTCGTGGCGTCCGCGTAGAACACCTGCTGGCGGGCGCGCTGGAGCTTGCTGAAGTTGCCCACCAGCTGCATCCGACGCGCCAGTTGCGCGCTGGCCTGTGCCGAGCGGTTGACCTGCTCGGCGTACGAGAGCGCCTGCTGGGCGGCCACCGCGCGCACCCAGGCCTGCTTGACCTGGGTGACCTGATCGATCACGACGCCCGTCAGCTGGATCTTGGCCTGCTCGGCTTGGCTGCGGGAGAGGCCCAGGCGCTGCGGCAACAAGAGGATGTCCACCAGCCCGAAGGACAGCAAGCGGCCCAGTTCGAGTTCGTCATTTAGGCGCACGCGCTCGAACGACAAGATCGGGTTGGGCAGGCGGCCGACTTGGTTGGCGAGGGCGAGGTTGACTGCGCTCTGCGCAATCAAGGCCTGGAGCGACGGACTGTTGGCCAGGGCCACCTGCACAGCGTCGCTTTGCGTCAAGGGTCGCGACAGCAACTCGTTCGTCAGGGCGGCGCGCTGGTCGCGCTGCGCTTTCGTGCGGCTGAGCTCGACCTTGCCCTGGGTGAACGGCTCGGAACGGGCGTTGGTTTCCTTCAGGGCGTCATCGATGCTGACGGAGGCGCAGCCGGTCAGGGTCAGGACGACCGCTGCCAGGGCGCTTAGGCGGAAGGCCGGCTTCATGGCTGGCCTTTCTTCGGCGCCATGGGCATCGACATCGAGGCCCCCGAGGGCATGGGGTGGCCACCCCCGCTCTGGGCGGCGTGTCCGGCATGTCCGGCCTGGGCGCCCGGACCTGCGTTGGCCTCAGACGCCTCCTTGGCGTAGGCCTTCCAACCGCCGCGTTGGTGGACGGTGTCGTTGGCTTGCTGCCAGGGGACGGCTTTCTCGTCGGTGAATCCCTGGAAACCCTCCAGGGCCGAGCGATAGGACAAGGCGGTCGGTGCCGCCTGTGCCGGGCGTTGCGCGTCTGACGAAGCGTCAGGATCAGGAGTTTGGGCGTGAGCAGCGGCAGCAAAAATGGCTGCGGCCACGGGAACGATGACCAGCCATCGGGCTGGCGAAAAATGATGCATGGAAGCCTCGCGAGGTCATGAACGGGGTCCGTCAACGCATGCGCACGAAGGCGCGCGGGTCAAGACGGGCGGAACATGGGCGTGCGCAGCGACCCGTGAGACTTCACGGGCGTGCGAACGCCTTAGGCGCGAGGCGGTTTGTCGAGGAGACGGGGTTCGACGTTGCGGGCAACGTCAACGGGCTCTTGCAAATCCGCTTGGGGAAGCGTGAAGAGCGCCGGGGGATGCAGAGCAGTGGTCAATGCCGACGAATGACACGCACCACAGGTGCCGCACTTGTGGCCGGCGTCGTCGTCGGCCACATGTGCATCGTGCTCGTGCGCGCTGAGCGTCGGGTCAATCTGACCATGGTCATGGACGGCCACCGCGTCAGGAACACCACGCGCTGTCTGCAGCACCTGGGTTTGTGACATTGTCGAACTGCTGGACACGCAGAATGCCATGGTCGCTGCCGCGTATCCCTGGAAGGGGACAGCGAGCATGACGGCCCACAGCAAAAACAGACGTATCCGGGAAAACATGCGCGCAGTGTAGCGAGATGCCGGCACCCTGTGGTCACGCGTGGGGATGGACCTCGTGCATGAACGCACGTGCGATCCCGTGTGCGTGCGCATCGACGGGCCAATCCATCTGCATGGCCTACAGCACATGACAGCCCAGGCTGCTGGACCCTCAGAGGCCGTGCGAGGTTACTCAACCTGTTGCCACGACTTTTAACCCAAGGAGATCCCTATGAAACTCACTTTCAACGCTCGCCTAACCCAGCGTTCTAGCAATTTTCTGCTGAAGGCGGTCTGTGCGTTCAGCTTGCTTGGCACGCTGGCGGCGCCGCTGGCCGTGCAGGCTCAGCCTGCGAAGGCAGAAGCTCCCATGGCCGGTCACGCCATGCCCGCGGGGGGCATGAACCACGGCGGTGACATGAAGGCGATGATGAAAGGCATGAACGACAAGATGGCTGGCATGACCATGACGGGCAATCACGATGTGGACTTTGCCCAGATGATGCGCATTCACCATCAAGGCGCCATCGACATGGCGGAGATGGAACTGAAAAATGGCGAGGACGCTTCGATGCGGAAAATGGCGCAAGAGGTCATCAAAACGCAGAAAAAGGAAATAGCTACCATCGATCGTTTTTTGACTAAAAATGGCTCGCCTGCCAAGGGTTCTTAAACCAGATTAAAAAAGCGAACATAGATCGCCGTGGATTTAAAAATAAATAAAGTGCTGAAATCAAATTCGATGCTGCATTGAAAATGCCAGCATGCAGATATTTGATCATGGTAAAATGCACGCTGAAGCCGACGCCTGACGTCGGCTTTTTACATTTGGCTTGATGATAAATCAGCCAATTGTGGTTAATCAACAGATCTGATGTCTGACTGATTGCTTGCTGGCGCTTGTAGAGCACTGGGTCACATCGTCCAACGCCCTAATGCGGGCTGTTGGCTTCTATGCTTCGTGTGCTACTTCTAGAGCGTTTTGCCGATCGATGCAAAAAAGCTTTCGATAGGCAGAGGGCGAAGTCTGGAGATGGCTGGCGAACAGCTGGCGCAGCGAGAGGGCGGTGCCGAACCCGACTTCGGTGGCCACGCGCTCGATCGGGAAGTCGGTGGTTTCCAGCAACTGCTGCGCCCGCGCGATGCGCTCCGCAGCCAGCCACTTGACCACGGTGGTGCCCGTCGCCTCGCGAAAACGTCGCGTGAAGGTGCGTCGGCTCATCCGCGCGACGTCAGCCAGGGTGTCCAGCGACAGCGGTTCAGACAAGTGGCTGCGTGCCCATTCCAGCACGCCGGGCAAGCGGTTTTCGCTCGGCAGCGCAGGCACCGGCTGCTCGATGTACTGGGCCTGGCCGCCCTGGCGATGAGGCGGTGTCACCAGCATCCGCGCGACGCGGTTGGCGACGTCGGCGCCGTGGCGCTGACGCACGAGGTTCAGGCAGCAATCGATCGCCGCAACCGTCCCGGCCGATGTGATGACGTTGCCATCGTCCACGTAGAGCACATCGCGAAGAAAGTCGGTCCGCGGAAAGCGCGTGGCGAAGAGTTCGCGACAAGCCCAGTGGGTGGTCGCTCGGCGCCCGTCGAGCAAGCCGGCATCGCCCAGCACGAAAGCGCCCAGGCACAGACCGACCACCTGCGCGCCGCGCGCATGGGCCTTTCGCAAGGCCTCGCTCAGCACTGCGGGCGCAGCGTTCTCAGGATGGTCCCAGGCCGGAACGATGACGACGTCGGCATCGACCATGGCATCCAGGCCGCTGGGCACCTCGATCTCCATGCCCTGGTCACAGCGCACACGACCGGGCGTCGGTGCGCAGTAGCGCACTTCGTACGGCGGGAAGCCCGCGGGTGCCGGCGTCACTCCGAACACCATGCTGGGCACCGAGAGGTGAAACAGGCTGACGCCCTCGAAGGCAAGCACGGCGACGCGGACGGGTGGCATGGCAGCTCCAGGGACAAGACTGAACGAATGGCCCAATCCTAGCGATCAAAGTCATCCGGGCCAATGGTGCAAAGCGTCTTCGATCCGCAAACTGGACCCACCGCACGAACACCAGTTCATCGTGCACAACCAGCAAACCAACGATCGGTAAGGAAATCCCCATGAAAGTCTTGAATGTTCTGCGTGTCACCGCCGCACTTGGCAGCATCGGCATGATCGTCGCCTGCGGCACGGCCTACTCCAGCAACAGCGCTTCAAGCGTTCCCGCTCCCACAGCGGCAACCGTCGTGCAGCTCCAGCAGATTCGCAATGCGACCGTCAAGATCGATTTCGCAGGCACCACGTTCCTGGTCGATCCGATGCTCTCAGCCAAGGGTGCATTCCCAGGTTTCCCCAACACCTACCGCAGCGAACTGCGCAATCCCCTGGTGGATCTGCCTTTCACGGCCGATCAAGTGCTCGAGAGCGTCGAAGCCGTCGTGGTGACCCACACCCACACTGACCACTGGGACGAAGCCGCACAGAAGCGCATTCCCAAAGACATGCCCATCTTTGTGCAGAACGACCTGGACGCCAAAACGATCCGTGGTCAGGGCTTCAAGGACGTGCGTGTGCTTCAAGACACCACCACGTTCAATGGCGTGAAGCTGAGCAAGACCGGTGGCCAGCATGGCACCGACCTGTGGTTTGCGGATCCCGTACGTTCAGAGGGCATGGGCCCGGTCATGGGCGTCGTGTTCTCGGCGCCCAAGGCCAAGACGGTCTATGTGGCCGGTGACACCGTCTGGCGTCCAGAGGTGGACCAGGCCCTGACGACTCACAAGCCGGACGTCATCGTCCTGAACACCGGCAGTGCCCTCATGAGCGGCTTCGAGGAGCACCCGATCATCATGGGCAAGCAGGACGCCCTCCAAGCTGCCAAGGCAGCGCCCAAGGCGGCCATCGTGGCGGTGCACATGGATTCGGTGAATCACATGTCGCTCAGCCGCAAAGAACTGCGCGCTTTTTTGCAGGAGCAAAAGATTCAGGATCGCGTGGCCATTCCTGCGGATGGCGAGACGATGCGGTTCTGAGCCCTGCTGTATCGACCGCGATGCCAAGCTGTTCCGTCCACCTACAGAAAGACCAAGCAATGAAACAAGCACTCGTCGTCATCGACATCCAGAATGAATACTTTCCTGGCGGAGGATTCGTGCTGGAAGGTGCCAAAGAAGCCTGTCGAGGCGCCATCGAAGCGATCGAGCATGCAAAACGCGAGGGATGGCTGGTCGTCAGCGTGCAGCACGTCAATGCGCCGGATGCGCCTGCTTTCAAGCCTGATACGAAAGGCGTGAAAACGCATGCCAGCGTTGCCGCCGCGCTTGGGGACGTTCCCGTCGTCGTGCAAAGGGAAGCCGACAGCTTCTTCGAGACCGATCTGGAAAAGATCGTGCGTGACGCCGGCATCACGGACCTCTACCTCACGGGCATGCTGACGCAGCACTGCGTCACCCATACCGCACTGTCCCCGCAAGCACGCGACATGAACGTTCACATCATTGCCAAAGGCTGCGCTGCGCCTGCCAAAGCATTGAGTGACTTGGCCTTGCAGGGTCTGAGCGCTCGGTGTCGAATAGCATAAAATAACTTCTGCTCTACATCTATTTGGTTTTGACAAAATCGATGTTGGATTTTCAGAATACTATTAAGCGTTGAAAATTTAAAGTAGGGAAAAAGGTTGATATTTTTATGCCGGCCTTTTTCGTTTTCTTTAATGCTAAATCGGCGAAATGTGATTTATCAACATCCCTTTCATCATTACGCGCCGTTCTAGAAAACCGCATGCAGCTTGAAACAATGAGCCTCGTGCCTGTGACCTCATCGAGCTCAAGGTTCTCCACTCGGTGTGGTCGTTGCACCTGCGATCAGCATTCAAACTGCGCCGCTGTCGATTGGCCATGGCCGACCTTGCCTGACCACGTACACCTCAGCCATCTTCAGAGAGCGCATCCAAGTCCTCGGCGTTTGCGGCCGTGCGGTGCACTTTTCATCTGGAGGTGAAGTGAGCAGCGCCTTTGCGGTCACTGAAACCACCACGCGCTCATGAGTTGAACGTGGACCTGGAATAAACGGACCACCTCATCCGTCCATCCATGCAGACAACCGAAAGTAACCCTTGAGCCTTTGTCCTCCTGCACTCACGCTGCCCACCGTTCGTTGGCAAGCAGGTTGCTGTCGCACGCTCGTGCAGCGCATGGTCGAACGAAGCTCCACAGGAGGCTGCTTCCTTCGCGCGGCCACCATTGGGTTGCTGGTTTCAGGAAGCGCATTGACGCAGGCCGCCGATATGCACGTCCATGGCATGCCTGCCAACGGCGCGGCACCTCCAAGCTTCGTGGCCAGCACAGCCAAGCCCTTCGATGCGTTAATGGGTGATGCCATGGCCGTCATGGATCACGGCATGCGCAACGCGCCCATGAACGGTCAGCCTGCGCACGACTTCATGACCATGATGATTCCCCATCACCGGGGTGCCATCGACATGGCCAAATCGATCCTGCTCAACACCCAGGATCCCGAAGTGCGCAATCTTGCGCAGGGAATCATCACCGAGCAGGCCAACGAAATCCGGGTGATGCAGGCTTGGCTCGCGCGTCAAACAACGCCTACCAAGTAACCGCACTGCGGTCTCTAACCCTGGTGTGTGAGCACGCCGAAAAAGGTTTCCTTCATGAATTTTCTCAAGCCTCTCGTCATCGCCGCAGTGCTTGCTGCCGCATCTTTTGCTGCATCGTCAGCCTCCAAGCCTGGCGATCGCGTGTACACCGCGGACCAGAACACCAACACGGTGTCGGTGGTTGACCCCAACACCAACACCTTGCTTGGCCAAATCAGGCTCGGTAACCAGCGTCCCGACGTGCTGTCGCCGCTGTACAAGGGTGAGATCAACGTGCATGGCCTCGGCTTTTCGCCTGATCACCGTACGCTGGTCGCCATTGCCAACGGCTCAAATTCGGTGACTTTCATCGACACGGCGACCAACCAGGTCAAGGGCGTGACCTATGTTGGTCGTTCGCCGCATGAGGCTTTTTTCACGCGCGACGGCAAGGAAGTCTGGGCAGTGGTGCGCGGAGAGAATTACATCTCTGTCATCGACGCCAAGACCTTCAGGGAGCAGCGCCGGATCGAAACTGCACCTGGTCCTGGCATGGTGCTGTTCACGCCCGACGGCAAGCGCGCGCTTGTGGTCTCGAGCTTCACACCCGAAGTGGCTGTGGTCGACACCCGCTCGTACAAAATCATCAAACGCATACCCGTCATCAGCCCGTTCTCACCGTTCCTGCAGTTCACCCCGGATGGCAAAGAGGTCTGGATGGGCCACAAGGACGTCGGCAAGGTCACGCGCATCGACGTGAAATCGATGGCGGTGACCAGTGTCGTCGACACCGGCTTCATCACCAACCATCTCGGATTCGCCAAAACGGCACGCGGCACGCTGGCGTACGTCGCGGTGGGTGGAGAAAATGTCGTGAAGGTCTACTCGACCGATGGCGAAGCAAGGCTGTTGAACACCATCATGACTGGCGCGCTGCCGCATGGCGTCTGGGCATCGGACGACAGTGAACGCATGTATGTCGGCCTGGAAAACGGCGATGCGGTCCAGGTGATCGACACCGCCAGCGATAAAGTCGTTGCGACTGTACCCGTCGGCCAGGCACCTCAAGCGCTGGTCTATGTGTCGAATGCCGTACCGTCCGGTGCCGGTATGGACAACTTGAAGCCGCTGGCGAATGCGGCCCCTGTCAACATCCCACTCCTGCCGACGTCCGGTGACGCCAAGGGCTTCGTGGTGGCACGTAACTTCGGCGTGGTCGATGCGCTGGAAGTGTTTCTCTACAAGCTAAAGCCTGAGACGGTCTACAGCATCTTTGCAGGCGATCAGAAAGTGCCCGTTGCCAGCTTCAAGACCAATTTGGCGGGGATGGCCAACGGCACGGCGATCGGGGAAATCCGCGAGGTCAAGCGTCTGCAGTCGGAAGCCAATTCGACTCCCCCAGCCCTCGTGGTCATCGAAGGCAACGGACCATTGGAAGCAGCCAAGGTCGTTCTACGTAACCCGATGTGATCCAGGGTCCGTGGATCTTTTGCTGTGTCGTGCGGCGACGTTGCTGCGCGAAGCGGATATAGATCAATCCGCTTGGTCCAGTCCTTGACGATGCAGGATCCTCCTTGGAAGCTGTACTGCCAGATCGCACTGGTATTAGGACGGCCCTCGAGGCGGCTAGCGAATACAGTTTTGCGGCCTGGCTGCAAAACGTCGCATGAATCGTGACGTCAGTTCGATGCTTTAATTGAGCTATTGTTTTGGTATTTCATAGGCCGCATCCTCGCCAGCAACACTTACAGGCTATCTACGCCCTTCGAGCTGGCTGTAGACCGCTTCGGCGACCCGCAGCATTTCAGATTTGCTGTCGCCCGACGAGATGGCGTAGCCGAAATCCTTGTCGACCCAGTAGAAGACATTGACTGGGCCGTCCTGGCCGAACTTGAAGGCCGTCTCGCGTCCGGCATCCTCGCGAGTGACGTACAGCGTCAGACGTTCACCCTTCGCGCCTTCGAACATGAACTGCGCCACCGGCCCCTTGTCGCCCGGCAGCAGCCGCCCGCCGATGAGCTCGTAGCCCAGGGCGCGCAGGTCGGGCGGCTTTACTTCGGTGCCCATGCGCTTGGTCAGCCAGGTGACGAGCGCCTGCTCCTGGTCGGCGCCGACCTCGACCGGACGACGCACGTCCGGGCTGTAGACCACGTGTGCCACGGCCGCGCGGTGGGCAAAACCATTGAGCGTGCCCGCCCGCGCCGCGGCCAGCGTGGCACTGCGCTGCAGTTGCCCGTCGTAGGCGCCACGGCCCCACCAGGCCGACCCGGTGCTGACGACCGCGATCGCCACGCCGGCTGCCAGGGAGCGCCACGGCCATTCCTGCCAGCCCGCCCCCGGCGCCGGCTTCAGCGGCAGGCGCAGTGGCAAGGGCTCGGACAGGACCGGATCGAGGAACTGCTTGAGCGCCAGGTTTTGGGCACGCCAATCGTCTACGCGCTCGCGTTCGGTCGGATGCGCATCCAGGAATGCATCGATTTCGACATGCCGGGTCGGGTCCAGAAGGTGGTCCGCGTAAGCATGCAGATCGGCTTCGGTCACCGGCTTGATGCCGTCGGTGGAAATGGGTTTGAGTGGGGGAGAGTCCATGTCACTTGATCCTGCGCAGGGGTGCGACCGCTTGGGCTGACGGCGCGCGGCCTTGCAGTTCCTGCCGCAGCTTGTCGCGGCCGCGCGCCAGCCGGGACATCACCGTGCCGATGGGCACGCCGAGCGCGGTGGCGGCTTCTGCGTAGCTCATTTCCTCGACCGCGATGAGCAGCAGCACCTCGCGTTGCTCCACGGGCAGCCGCTGCAGGACGCGGTCCAGGTCGCGGACTTCGATGCCGTCGGACTGGCTGGCGCGCTGCGGGATTTCGGGCAGGTCGTCACCCGCGCTGTCCTCGGGTCGGCTGCCCCTGGCGCGTACGCCGTCGATGAAATGGTTGTGCATGATGCCGAACATCCAGGCCCGGACGTCTCCGCGTTTCTGCCAGAGCGAGAACCGGCTCCACGCCCGCTCCAACGTGTCCTGCACCAGGTCGTCGGCGCGCGTGGCGTCCGACACCAGCCCGCGCGCGTAACGGCGCAGGCCGGGAATGCAAGCGACGATCGCGGCTTCGTCCTGTGCGCGCATGGGCTGGAAGTTCGTCCTCGTGCCGACCAGCCTGATCAGGGCTTGATGACGTGCCAGACGTTCTTGAAGTTGTCGCCGGTCATGTCGCCGGCCTTCATGTCGGACTTGTAGAGGTAGACCGGCTTGCCCTTGTAGGCCCACTGCTTGGTCCCGTCGTCTCGCGTGACAAGGGTCATGTCGCCTTCGGGCTTCGCGTCCGCTTCTGCCATCACCGGCGGCCACAGTCCGGCGCACGGGCCGTTGCAGGCGCTTTTGCCGCTGCCGGCGGTGTCGTTGTCGAAGGTGTAGAGCGTCATGCCGCTGGTGTTGACCAGCATGCCGCCGGCCGTCTTCACTGGGGCGGCAGCCTGGGCGAGGCCAGCCGACGCGGCGGCGATGGCGAGAACGAGAGTCGAGACGAGGTGCTTGTTCATGGAAGTCCCTTGAAGGAAAAGTGGAGAAGACACTGGATGGACGCGCGACGCTGGCTGTTTATTCCACTTGACTTCCCATTTTTTTGTTGAAATGAACAGCCTGAGAGGGTCGGTTCGCTCAAGACACTCGCCGTTGATAAATCGCCAAAATGTGGTTTATCAACAAAATGGTCTGTCATGGATGAGAACATGCATGTTGGTAAGACATGGCTGTGGTCATAGGCGCCATCGGTTGGGCGTAAGAGTGCTTCAGTCTCTGATCGACGATCCGCGCGAAAGTCTGCTGGTTTGAGGAGCAAGCCAGCCAGCAGTCGCCAAGCGATTGGCTGACGTCAGGTCGCGATGGTTCCACTGCTTCCTGGCGATGGAAGTTGCCCTGAGGCGGTTATTTCTCCAGTTTCAATCGCGTCTCACTTCTGAGACAACGACATGGAAATACTGGGAATCGACTGGGTCGGCATCAATCCCGAAAACGGGCGAAAGCTGCTGCTCTCGGTGATCTTCATCGCGACCGTCCTGCTCGTGAGCAAGGCGATCAAGGCCCTGTTCGGCAAGGTCACCACGGGCACCCACGATCCCGGAGTGCAGGGGCGGTTCTGGATGCGACAGGGCGTCAGTCTCCTGAGCGCCGTGGTCCTGATCCTGGGATTGCTGTCCATCTGGTTCAACGATCCCGCGCGGCTCGCCACCGCCTTTGGCCTCATGTCGGCCGGTCTCGCCTTCGCACTGCAGCAGGTCATCACGGCCCTGGCGGGCTACTTCGTCATCCTGAGGGGTTCGACCTTCACCGTCGGCGACCGCATCTCCATGGGCGGCGTGCGGGGGGACGTGATGCGCCTGGGCTTCATCCAGACCACCATCATGGAGATGGGCCAGCCGCCCAGCGTCCAGGCCGCCGACCCAGCCATGTGGGTCAAGAGCCGGCAGTTCACGGGTCGGATCGTCACGGTCAGCAACTCGCGGATCTTCAGCGAGCCGGTGTTCAACTACACGCGCGAGTTTCCCTACCTGTGGGAGGAGATGACCATCCCGATCACCTTCAAGGAAAAGCGAGACCTGGTCGAGCAGATCCTTCTGACTTCGGCGTCGCGCCACGGCATTGACGTCGCGCAGATCCCTTCAGAGGAGAGTGCGAGGATCCAGGCCGACTTCGGCCTGGGCCTCGAGGACATGCGTCCCCAGGTGTATTTCCGGATCACTGACAACTGGCTGGAACTGACCGTTCGCTTCCTGGTGGGCACACACAGCATCCGCAGCGCCAAGGATGCGATGAGCCGGGAGATCGTCGAGCGCTTCGAGACCGAAGGCATCGGCATCGCCTCCGCGACCTACGACATCGTCGGCTTCCCGCCCATCGAGATCCGGCGGGAACGCGCCCGTGCTTAAGAAGTCGATCGGCAAGGTCTGGGGATTCCTGAGCGGTCGCTTCTGGATCATTCCCGGGCTGATGGTGATCGCGGGGATCGTAGGCGCCATCGGCTCGATCGAGATCGATCGCAGCGGCCTCTTGCCGGATGCCTTGCTCCGCGGGCGCTGGCTCTACAACGGCGGTGGGACCGGAGCCCGTACCCTGCTCGGCGCTGTGGCGTCGTCCACCATCGGCGTGGCGGGCACGGTCTTCTCGATCACCATCGCCGCCCTGTCACTGGCGGCCGGCCAGATGGGTCCCAGGCTGCTGCGCAACTTCACGCACGACCGCGGCAACCAGGTGACCCTGGGCGCCTTTCTCGCCACCTTCTCCTATGCCCTGATGGTGCTGCGCAGTGTCAGGACCCAAGACGAGGGCACCTTCGTTCCGCACCTGTCGCTGTCCGTGAGCATCGTGCTGGCGTTCGGGTGCGTGGGCATGCTGGTGTATTTCGTCGGGCACATGGCCAGCCGGATCAACGTGGACACGGTCATCGATCTGGTCAGCCAGGACGTGCGCGCTGCCATCCTCCGGCTGACCACCATCGAGCGGCCCGCTGCCGCTTCCGATGACGTCGACTGGCACACGGCGAGGCCGGTCTTCGATGCGCGGCGTGGTTACCTCGAGCATCTAGATCAGGCAGCGTTGGCCCGCTGGGCTGCGGATCAAAAGACGCCGATCAAACTGCTGATCAGGCCCGGCGACCATGCGTTCCCGGGTGCGCCCATCGCCCTCGCCAAGCCGCCTGCCGGAGATGACGGAACGCTCGATGACGTCAGTGGTGCGATCCGTGCCGTGACGGGCATGAGCAGCGAACGCACCAGCACCGATGACCTCGAGTACACCATTCGCCAACTTGTCGAAGTTGCGGTGCGTGCGTTGTCGCCCGGGATCAACGATCCCCATACCGCCATCAGCGTGCTCGACCGGCTGGGCGTCGCGTTGTGCGACCTCGTGGGCCGTCACCTGCCCCATGGCCTCTGGACGGAAGCCGGCACAGTCTGTCTGGTCGTCCCGAGGGTGAGCTACGACGGTCTGACCGATGCGATGTTCCACATGATCCGCCAGAACGCGGCCGGCAGCACGGCCGTCTTGACCCGCCTGATCGATGTGCTGACCGCGGTGGCGTCCTGCGAGCCGCGCCAGGATCGCCACGCGGCGTTGTCCCGGCACGTTGCACTGGTGGCAGACGATGCCCGGCGCGACGTCAAGAACACGTCGGACCTAAAAGACGTCCTCGAGCGCGTCAATCGCTTCGAGAAAGTGCGTCGAGGCTGTTTTGACGCCTGATGACGTTGGGCCAGCAACTCATCGACTCGAGGTCGACGCTTTTCATGCCTCTCCTGAAGACCTTTTGTGCTCAAGCCGCTGGACCACCTGCCGTGCCAGAATTTTCAGGGCCGCCAGCTGGCGAGGCTGCGCCTCCCTGGCCACCGTATCAATGATGCAGACCGTGCCGATGGCATGACCCCAGGACGTGACGAGCGGCGCGCCCACGTAGAACCGAATGAAGGGCTCGCCCGTCACCAATGGGTTGTGCGCGAAGCGCGGATCCTGGGTGGCATCGGTCACCACCATGACCTCGTCCGGTCGCTGGATGGCATGCGCACAGAAGGACTGCTCGCGCGGTGTCTCCTGCATCGGAAAGCCGATGCGTGCCTTGAACCACTGGCGATCCGAATCGATCATCGAGATCAGCGCGATGGGCGCATCGAACAACGCTGCGGCAAGGGACGTCACGTCGTCGCATTCCAGTTCCTCTCCGGTGTCCAGGACGCCCAAGGACTCAAGGTCGGACAGCCGCGCATGTTCGGCGTTTTCGAGGTCTGACGCCGTGCCTGGTTCGTCGGTCCTGACAGCGTCTTGAATCGGCTTGGCCTTACGCATCACTTCGCGCAGCGATTTCACCAGCTGATCCATGCCATAGGGCTTGGGCAGGAGCGTGAAGCCATGGTCGTGATTGCTGGCCAGCACGCTGCTGTAGCCGCTGCACAGCAGGATCGGCAGTGCCGGATGGCGGGTTCGAACCTGCGTCGCCAGATCGATGCCGTCCATCGGCGCCATCATCACGTCCGAGACCATGGCACAGAATGAATGGGAGCCCTCTGCCAACACCGCCAAGGCCTCGGCGCCGCTGCTGGCGACGAAGACTTCGAAACCGAGCTCCTCCAAGCTGGCCGATGTGGTGTTGGCCACGTCCGGGTTGTCTTCGACGAGCAGCAACCAGCCTTTTTCGGACCCCTGCGCCCATGACTCGTCTTCCGCGATGTCCTCGCTCAGGGCAGCGTTCTGGCTCAACGGCAGGTAGACCGTAAATGTTGTGCCCTTGCCCACCACGCTCTTGACCTGAACATCGCCGTGCGACTGCTTGGCAAAGCCGAAGACCTGGGACAACCCCAGGCCCGTGCCTTGTCCCACCGCCTTGGTGGTGTAGAAGGGCTCGAAGACACGGTCCAGGCGGTCTGCGGCGATGCCGCTGCCGGTGTCGGAAACCGACACGGCCACATGCGGTCTGGCAACAGCGGGATGAGAACGGATCGCTGGCAGTGATGGCACGATGCGTGTCTCGATGGTGAGGTCGCCCACGTGATCCATCGCATCACGTGCATTCGCGCACATGTTGACGATGGCGGTGTCGAACTGGCCGGTGTCGGCATGAATCAGGCAGGCGTGTCCGGAGGGCTTCAGCGACAGTCGCACGCGCGAGCCGATGAGCGTCTGGATCATGTCGCCGATGGCCGCCACGTTGTCCTTGGCGTCGAAGACTTCGGGCTTGAGGCTTTGCCGGCGCGCAAACGCGAGCAGCTGTCCCGTGAGCTTGCCGGCGCGGACGACCGCATTGGAGATGGCGCCCATGAAGCGCTGGCGACGATCGTCGGCGATGCCGGGTCGCTGCAGCAACTGGATCGAGGTGCTGATGATGGTCAGCAGGTTGTTGAAGTCGTGCGCGATGCCGCCCGTCAACTGACCCACTGCCTCCATCTTCTGGCTCTGGCGAAGCTGATCCTCTGCTTCCTGCAGCGACTTGACCTGCTCGAGCAACACCGTCACGTCTCGACCCGAGGCAATGATGACGTTGTCCCCAGGACGAGCGCTCCAGGAGAGGTTTCGGTAGCTGCCGTCCTTGCAACGGTATCGGTTCTCGAAACCGGGAAACTCGGTTCCCATCCCGACTGCCGACGCACCCTTGATCGTGTGGTCCAGGTCATCGGGGTGAACGAGGTCGAAAATCGAGGTGCCCAGCAGTTCATGCTCTGACCATCCCAGCACCCGGTTCCACGCGGGGTTGGTTGCCAGGATTTCGCCGGTGAAGGCCGCCACCAGCAGCATGTCACGCGACAACTCCCAGAGCCGGTCGCGATCCTCGGTGCGCTCCTTGACCTGGTTTTTAAGCAGGGCGTGGGCGTCCGCCAGTTCGATGGCGGCCCAGGTCCGGTCGGCCACGCTGCGCACGAAGTCCACCTCTTCGGCCGTCCAGATGCGAGGCACGCTGTCGAGCGCGATGAAGATGCCCACCAGCCGGCCGTCGCGCATCAGCGGAACGTTCAGGAGCGCACGGATCTGCATGTGAGCGAACCTGGCCTGCTGCCTGGCTGTGCGCGCATCAAGAGCCACATCGGCGATGCTGACCACCTCGCCACGCCGAAGGTCGGCGATGTAGGTGCCGTAGGCTTCGAACTGGTAGACGCCCGAGAGACTGAGCCATGTGCCGTCGGCGCTCCAATTCCCCTGCACATCGACCACGTCCTCCACCGCAGAGACAACGCCGTACGCGGTGCGCGTGACCTCCAGGCACTCGCCGCAGATGCGCGAGGCCGTCGATGCGATGGTGCTCGCCGCGCCAAAGCCACGAAAATCGTCGCCCAGCCTGATCAAGGCTGCCGACTTGGCTTCGACCGCCTTGTGACGGTCGATGTCGATCAAGACGCCAGGAAAACTCAGTGGCAGTCCGGTGTCGTCGAGCAGCACCTTGCCATTGGCTTCGATCCAGCCGTAGGCACCGTTCGAGCGAAGCACACGGTATTGTGCTCGGTAGGGTCCACCCGCTGACAGCGCCTGGGCGATCAACGCCTTGACGCGCTTGACGTCGTCAGGGTGGATGGACTGGGTGACCTCGGCAAGCGGCATGCCTCGGCGAAGCTTGTGCTCATTCAGAGAAAAGCGGTCCGCGAAACGGGCATCCGCTGTGAACACATCAGCCTGGACGTCCCAGAACCACGTGCCGGCGATGGCGCCCGCATCCAAGGCAAGTTGCAGTCGTTGGTCGGGTCCGAAGGTTTGCAGGTGGGCGGAAGGCGCTGAAGTGGCTGCGGCTGCAGGACTTCGACCGGTCGAATCAAACATAAAGACGGCAAAATCCTACAGACAACGGAAGCCTTTGATTTTACTGATCAGGCCTAGCAAGGCGATGGCAGCGATCGATCAGAGACTTCAGGCGTCAAGCCAAACAGTGAATTTCAACCGTTTACAGTGCGAGCGCACGCCTGTCCAAGACGCCGCGCACGCGTCGCGCCAGATCAGCGAACCGGTAAGGTTTCTTCAGGATTTCAAACTCGGAGTTCTCATCTGCGTCGATGCCGTCCGAGGCACCCGCATAGCCCGTGGTCAGTAGGACCTGGACACTGGGCAACCGCCCACGCAGCTCACGCGCCAAGCCGAAGCCGTTCATGCCGCCGGGCATGATGAGGTCGGAAAAAAGCAGGTCCGGCGTCCATTGGTCTTGCTGATCGCGCTGAAGGGTCAGTGCTTCTTGGGCGCTGCCCGCCACATGCACCGTGTAGCCCAGGCTCTCGAGCATGTCCCGCGCCGTGCCCGCGACTTCCGGGCGATCGTCCACCACCAGGATCGTCTCCTTTCCCCCCTGATCCGCAGGTCGCTGAACCACCTGCTCGACCGGCTGCATGACACGACCCGAACGTGGAAAGTACATTCGCACGGTCGTGCCGATGCCCAATTCTGAATAGATGTCGGCCATGCCGCCGGATTGCTTGGCGAAGCCGTAGACCATCGACAGGCCCAACCCGGTGCCCTTGCCTTCTTCCTTGGTCGTGAAAAAGGGGTCCATGACCCGCTTGATGATGTCCGGGTGAATGCCTTCGCCGGTGTCGGCCACGACCAGCGCCACGTACTGGCCGGGCGGCAAGCCTGCAAAAGACTGCGCGTCCCGTGCATCCACCTCGATGTTGCGCGTCTTGAGGGTGATTTTCCCGCCCTCAGGCATCGCATCGCGGGCGTTGACCAGGATGTTAAGCAGGGCTGTTTCCAGTTGCGTGCTGTCCAGCTGGCAGTTGCCCAAGTCACCAACGAGTTCTTTGTGTAGCTCGATCCTGTCCCCCAGCGTCTCCTTGACGAGGTCGGTCAGATCGCCCACCAAGCTGTTGAGGTTGACCATCCGGCCTTCGAGGCGCTGCTTGCGGGAAAAGGCCAGCATCTGCTGGGTGAGGGTCGAGGTCTTCACGATCGAGCTGCGGATGCTGCTCAGGCCGCGCTCCAAGGCGGCATCGGTCATCGAACCCGCCTTTTTCCTGAATTCCAACAAGTCCAGGTGCCCGGACATCACCTGCAGCAGGTTGTTGAAGTCGTGCGCGATGCCGCCGGTCAACTGACCCAGGGCTTCCATCTTCTGCGCCTGACCCAAGGCATCCTCCATGTCTCGCCGGCGGCTCACGTCGAGCTGCGAGGCAAAGAAGTACACGAGCTCCTTGTTCTCATCGAAGATGGGCGAGATGTAGAGGGCATTCCAGAAGCTCGTGCCGTCTTTGCGGTAGTTCAGGATCTCAACATTGGTCTCGTGGCGGTCCTTGATAGCGGCACGCACCTCGGCCACAGTGGAAAGATCCGTGTCCGGTCCCTGAAGGAACCGGCAGTTGCGTCCCATCACGTCTTCCATCGCATACCCAGTGGTCGAGAGGAACGCACGATTGGCGAAGACGATTGGGTTATCGCTCTGATGGGGGTCCGTGACGATCATCGGCATGCGGGTCGTCTCGATTGCAGCGAAGAAAATGTCTTCTCGGTGTCCGGAGATGGCGTAAGCGCCAGAGTCGGCCACTGAGACACCGGCGACCTTGGAGTCCTTGATGGGCGGTTTTTCGAAGGAAGACGTCATGAGCGTAAGCAAAATAAGTTACGCGCGATTACATACCGGGAGTGCGCACAAGTTTTCGTAAATGTCAATGAACTGGGCTGCTTATAAAACAAAGGTTCTAAATTCTTGTCAGCCAGCGACATTTCCCCATGTGATGTGTGCCAAAAACGCGACACATTTTGCTGAATTCAACGTACCAAGTGACTTGAGCAAGCCAGCTTTGCTTGCTTCGGCAAGCAAGGGTCCAATCGCAGACGTCATGCACATGGATGAGTCATGTTCGCTCGATTCCTACACAAGCCGGACTTCAGCGAACAGCTCCCAGGTCCTGTGCGCAAGATCCCAAACTGACAGCGACGACTTCGCCTCCCGCACCAATAGCTGAATTTTCTTTGGTCGCTTGGCATGGTGGCAGGTGCTGCTTTTGGTCAGGCCCTGACTCCGGCAGACACGTCTGCCGATGCCCGAGCACCGGGCGGATACCATTGGGAATGCACCAAAGCGAACCAGAATTCTTCAGTCTAGCCAACCATCTGGCAAAACGGCGCAGCGCATTGCTGCAGCAGTGGCGTGCAGCCGTTATCGCTGACACCACGTTGACCTCAGGCAGTGCATTGCCCAGAGTTCAACTGGACGACCATGTGCCATTCGTGCTGGAAGCTTTCGAAAGACAACTGCTGCCCGAAGGCCAGGCTGCGATCGAGCAGTCCTCAGCGGCCACCGTCGAATCTGCCAATGCACATGGATTGCACCGATGGCAACAGGGCTACAAGCTGCAGGAAGTCGTTCGTGAGTTGGGGTACCTCAACCGTTTGATGATCGCTGAGCTGGATGCTTTCGGGCACATGAACAAGGCCGACAACCATGTCATGGCCGCTGCGCGGCAATCGTGGGCAGCGGCGTACACGACCGGCGTGGAACAAAGCACGAGCCAATTCTTCAAGCTTCAGCAGGCCGAGTCCCTGGGCCATGTGACCGACCTGGAAGCTGCCATGACAGCACTGACGGAAGTCGACAAGCAGCGGGCCGTGCTATGGGAGCAGATGGCCCACGACCTTCGCGGCAATGTTGGCGTGGTTGCGGTGGCGACAAGGGCGCTGAGCGTGCCGAACGCCACGGCCGACGCACGTGAGCGCTTCACCACGACGCTCGAGCGCAACGTGGACTCGTTGCGGCACTTGCTGGACGACGTGACCACGCTGTCGCGGCTCCAGGCGGGGGTCGATAAGCTGAAGGTGGAACAGTTCCAGCCGGGGGTGTTGATTCAGTCACTCTGTGATGGCTTGCAGGCGATGGCAGAGCAGCGTGGCCTGTACCTTCGAACGGTGGAGCCTGCTTATGGGATGACGATGGAAGGGGATGCGGTGAAGGTACGCCGGCTGGCCCAGAACCTCATCATCAACGCGCTCAAGTACACCCAGGAAGGTGGCGTCGTGGTGAGCTGGGCCAACTGCGAGGGCAAGGACACTGCACGTTGGCGACTCACGGTGAAAGACACAGGTCCTGGCATCCACGCCGGCCCTGCATCGCCATTGGCCGAAGCGCTCAAAGATGCCACCAATATCGCAAATGAAGCGACCGATCTGTCGCGAGCCGACGCAGCAGCGGTTTCTCTTGCCAAGCCCGCGGCTCAGACGGCAGGCGAGGGCATCGGACTTTCCATCGTCAAACGCCTGTGCGAGGTCCTGGACGCCACGATGGAGGTGAAATCCGATGCCAGGTCGGGCAGCGAATTCACCATTTTGTTGCCGAAGTCGTACCCGGCTTAGGCATTGGCAACCGCCGAGTAAACCCAGTCTGAGGCTCAGACGGCTCAGGCGCGCTCCGACGCGCTCGACAGGATCGGCACCGAGATCCTCGCGCGCAAGGAGGAACTGGGCACCCTGCTGGCCCGGGAAGAGGGCAAGACCCGGCCCGAGGGCATCGGCGAGGTGATGCGCGCCGGGCAGATCTTCAAGTTCTTCGCCGGGGAGTGCCTGCGCCTGTCGGGCGAGCTGCTGCCCTCGGTGCGCCCGAACATCGGCGTGGAGATCACGCGCGAGCCCGTGGGCGTCGTGGGCCTGATCACGCCGTGGAACTTCCCCATCGCGATTCCGGCCTGGAAGATCGCGCCGGCGCTCGCGTTCGGCAACTGCGTGGTGCTCAAGCCCGCCGACCTGGTGCCGGGCAGCGCCTGGGCGCTGGCCGAGATCATCAGCCGCTCGGGCATCCCCGCGGGCGTGTTCAACCTGGTGATGGGCCGCGGCAGCGTGATCGGCAACGCGCTGGTGGCCCACCCCGGCATCCACGCCATCAGCTTCACCGGCTCGGTGGGCGTCGGGCGCCAGATCGGCATCCAGTGCGTCACCTCGGGCAAGAAGGTGCAGCTGGAGATGGGGGGCAAGAACCCGCAGGTGGTCCTGGACGACGCCGACCTCGCCCAGGCGGTGGAGCTGAGCGCGCAGAGCGCGTTCTACGCCACCGGCCAGCGCTGCACGGCGTCGAGCCGGCTGATCGTGACCGAGGGGATCTATGCGAAGTTCATCGCCGCGATGACCGAGCGCATGGCGAAGATCAAGGTGGGCGACGCGCTGGCCGCGGGCACCGACGTCGGCCCGGTCTCCAGCCAGAGCCAGCTCGAGCAGGACCTGGACTACGTCGCCATCGGCAAGGGCGAGGGCGCGACCCTGGCGGCCGGCGGCGAGCGCCTGAAGCTCGCCACCGACGGCTTCTACATGGCGCCGGCGCTGTTCAGCGAGAGCGCCAAGGACATGCGCATCAACCGCGAGGAGATCTTCGGCCCGGTGGCCAGCGTGATCAGGGTGAAGGACTACGAGGAGGCGCTGGCCACGGCCAACGACACGGAGTTCGGCCTGTCCGCGGGCATCGCCACGACCAGCCTGAAGCACGCGACGCACTTCAAGCGCCACAGCCAGGCGGGCATGGTGATGGTGAACCTGCCCACCGCCGGGGTGGACTACCACGTGCCCTTCGGCGGGCGCAAGGGCTCGAGCTACGGCCCGCGCGAGCAGGGCAGGTACGCCCAGGAGTTCTTCACGACCGTGAAGACCGCGTATACGCTCGCCTGACGTGATGGGGCCACCAAGCCTGTGTGCTCGTCGGTGATCAATCAGTCGAACGTGATCTATCGATCATCCGGATGACCAGAAAGCAGGGCCGTCAAGCTGCAAGCCAATGCGTTCGGCAAGCCTTGGCGCTCGGCGAACGGCTTGGAATCGACGGCGACGGTCAAGCCATTCGACCGGCGATGGAACAGCAAGGCAGCGGTTCAAGGCACGCGACAGCGATCAGCGCCTCAGAAGCCCGCTGATCTTCTGCACGTTGCGCAGGGTGCTCGAGAGGTGTTCATGCATGGCCTCCGCGGCCTGGTCGTTGTGGCCGCGCTCGAGCAGGTCGAGCATCGCCAGATGCTGACGGCAGTGCTCGACATAGCGGCTGCGGTCCTGCATCGAGCGATACGACAGCAGGCGCCGCACGCGGTTGACGCGGCGGATGGTGTCGACGAAGAAGGCATTGCCGGAACCTTCGACCAGCGATTCGTGGAAGCGCACGCCCCGGTCGTGCAACTGGTCGGCCGTGTCGGTCTCGATGCCGCCATCGAGCAGATGCAGTTCGGCCGCCCGGCAGCGCGCGATGACGGACGGCGCGAGGCGGTAGCCCGGCTCGCGCAGGGCCGCCGGCTCCAGCGCCAGCCGCAGCCGGTAGGACTGCAGCAGGCTGTCGGCGGTGGTCAGCATCGACGAGAACATCCAGCCGTAGCCCGGCTTCTTCTCTGCCCAGCCCTCGCTGGCGATGCGGCCGAGCACCGCGTTGAGCTGGGCCTGTGTCAGTCCATAGCGTTGCTTGAGCAGGGCCTCCGTGAACTCGTCGGGGAGCAGACCGCGCAGGCGGTCGTCGGCGATGCGGAAGTAGACCTGCGTGGCGACGTCCGACTCGTCCAGCCCGAGCCGGTCGGCCAGACCGCGTTCGCCGTCGCCGATCGGCTTGACCAGGAAATACCCCCGGTTGGGCTGACGCTGCAGCACGCCCTTCTCGGCCAGCAGCGAGAGCGCCTCGTTGACCGGTGAGCGCGACACACGCAGGCGGTCGGCCAGCAGCTGCGCGGGCAGGTGGCTGCCGGCGGGGAGGGCATCGGCTCGGATCAGGTCGAGGATCTGGGAAGGAATGGATTGGTCGGTCCGCATGGGACCGGATTGTCCGACGTGGCCGGTGCCGCCATGGATCGTCACGTTTCGCAGGCTCGACGAGGGCGTCTCAGCTTGCGGCCGCAACGGCCGATGCGCCGTGACGCTGGATCATCTTCTGCAGCGTGGACGGAATGACGCCTCCGGCTCGCAGCAGACCCACTTCCAGCTGCGTCTCTACGGCGGCGGTCGCCTCGAAGTGTTCCATGCGTCCGTCGGCGCGATGCACCGTCAACGCCACACCGCCGCGCGGCGTGATCACTTCGGGGTGCGCTGCCACCTCGATGCGGTCGCCCGGTCGCAGATCGAGCGTGAAGGGCGTCACCCCCGCCGGCATCCGCAGTGGCAGCACCCCCATCCCGATCAGGTTGGAGCGATGGATGCGCTCGAAGCTGTTGGCCAGCACGGCGCGGATGCCCAGCAGACGCTGCCCCTTCGCCGCCCAGTCGCGCGACGAGCCGGTGCCGTAGCGCTCGCCGGCCACCAGCACCACGGGTTCGCCGGCCGCACGATAGCGCTGCGCGGCCTCCCACAGCGACACGAGCTCGCCGCTGGGCACGTGCAGGGTGTGCGCCACCGGAGCACCGGGGGCGAAGAGGTTCTTCAGCGTCTTGCTGTGGAAGGCGGCGCGCACCATCACCTCCCAGTTGCCCCGCCGCGAGGCGAAGACATTGAGGTCGTCGCGGTCGTCGCCGCGCGCCACCAGGAAGTCGGCCACCTCGCTGTCACGCGGGATCGCGCTGGCCGGCGAGATGTGGTCGGTGGTGACGTCGTCGCCCACCACCAGCAGCGGGTGGGCCGTGTAGTGGCCGAGCAGGCTGCCTTCGGTCAGGGCCGCGAAGGGTGGGCGGCGCAGGGCGGTGGAGGCCGGGTCCCAGGGATAGAGCGGGGCGTCGGGAGCGTCGAGTGCATGCCACAGCGGGTTGGCCGTGGCGATGGCGAAGGCGCGGCCATAGTCCGATGGCTCCTGCGACCGGCTCAACGCAGCGTCGATCTCCTCAGGGGTCGGCCACAAGTCGCTCAGATACACCGGCCGGGCGTCGGCCCTCAGCTGCACCGGGTCGACGCGCAGGTCGCGTTCGGCGTCACCGGCCAAGCCGAAGGCGACCACCAGCGGCGGCGACATCAAAAAACCCAGGTCCAGGTCGGGGTGCACGCGGCCGGCGAAATTGCGGTTGCCCGACAGCACCGCGACCGGGTGGATGGCCCCCTGGGCCATGGCCTGCTGCACCACCGGCAACAACGGGCCGGAATTGCCGATGCAGGTCGTGCAGCCGTGGCCGACGATGTCGAAGCCGACGGCCGACAGGTCGTCGATGAGGCCGGCGCGCGCCAGGTAGGCGGCGGCGGCGGGCGAGCCCGGGCCGAGCGACGTCTTGACCCAGGGCGGCGCCTTCAGTCCCAGCGCGCGGGCCTTGCGAGCGACCAGACCGGCGGCGATCAGCAGGCGCGGGTCGGATGTGTTGGTGCAGCTGGTGATCGCGGCGATGGCGACCGGGTGGCGCGGCATTGCTGAGTCGCTCGATCGCGGTGTGAAACCGAACGCCCCCAGCGTCGCCCGGGCCTCGCCGTAGCCCAGCAGGTCCTGCGGCCGGCGCGGGCCGGCGATGTGCATGTCGATGGCGTCCAGCGCGACGTGGATCGAGCGCGTGTAGACCGGCTCGGCGGCGGGGTCGAACCACAGGCCGGCGGCGCGCGCCAGGACTTCGACGCGCTCGACCTGCGCGGCATTGCGTCCGGTCTGCACCAGGTAGTCGAGCGTGTGCTGGTCTATGGGGAAAAAGCCGGTGGTCGCGCCGTACTCGGGTGCCATGTTGGCGACGACGCTGCGGTCGCCAGCGCTCAGGGTCGACATGCCAGGGCCGAAGAACTCGACGAACTCGCCCGAGACGCCGATCGCGCGCAGCCGCTGCGTGACGGACAGCGCCAGGTCGGTGGCCAGCACGCCGGGACGCAGGGCGCCGGTGAGCCTCACACCGACGACGTCCGGGATGCGCAGCATGGTCGGCATGCCGAACATCACGGTCTGCGCTTCCAGCCCTCCCACCCCCCAGCCCAGCACGCCGATGCCGTTGACCATGGGCGTGTGGCTGTCGGTGCCGATCATCATGTCCGGCACCAGCCAGGTCGCACCGGCGCGCTGCTCGACCGTGACCACCGTCGCGAGCTGTTCCAGGTTGATGGTGTGCATGATCCCCGTCCCCGGCGGGTTGATGCGCACGCCGCGCAACACCTTCGAGGCCCAGCGCAGGAAGCCGTAGCGCTCCGCGTTGCGGCGGATCTCGAAGGCCATGTTGAGCTCCGGCGCGTCCGGCCGGGCAAAGGCTTCTACGGCCAGCGAATGGTCGATCGACACGTCCACGGGCAGGCTGGAGTTGAGCACCGCCGGGTCCACGCCGGCCTCGGCCAAGGTGCTGCGCATGGCGGCCAGGTCGACCAGTGCCGGCGTGCTGGTGGTGTCGTGCATCAGCACGCGACCGGGCTGGAAGGCGATCTCCGCTTCGCTGGTGCCCGTGTCCGTCCAGGCGCGCAGCGCGGCAAGCGCGGCATCGCGCTCCGCGCCGCGCATGTTGCGCGCGACGTTCTCCATGAGCAGCCGCAGCACCACCGGCAGCCGGACCAGTCGATCGCCGCACAGCGCGACCACGTCGGTCGCCAGGTAGTCGGTGCCAGCCACATGCAGCCGCAGGGCGGTGGTCTCGGTGTTTTCCATGAGAGCAATTTTGCATTTGTGGAAACTAAAATGCAATTCAGTGCAAACCCGCAAGATGTCTCGTGAAACATCCGCACCCGGCTTTTCACTGATCCACCCGAGACAAGGACCCCCATGCACGCCTACGTTGGCAGCCGCACCACCCGCGAACGCAATGCGCGAGGCGAGGGCATCGGCATCTTCGAGGTCGACGCCGCGACCGGCACGCTGACGCCCGTGGACATGGTGCAAGGCCTGATCAACCCTTCCTACCTCGTCCTGAACGCCACGGGCGAGTTCCTCTACACCGTGCACGGCGACGCGCAAGAGGTCAGTGCGTTCGGCGTGGATCGTTCGAGCGGACGCTTGCGCTTCATCAACAAGCAGCACACCCAGGGCAAGAATCCGGTGCATCTGGCGCTGGACCCGACGGGGCGCTTCCTGATCGTGACCAACCACCTCGGCGCCAGCCTGGCGGTGCTGCCGGTGCATGGCGACGGCTCGCTGGGCGCGGTCGAGCAACGCGTGGCGTTCGAAGGCCCGATCGGTCCGCACCGCATCGAGCAAAAGCAGGCCAAGCCGCATTTCAGTCCGTTCGACCCGAGCGGACGCTTCGTCGTCGTGCCGGACAAGGGCCTGGACCGCGTGTTCACCTTCCGCTTCGAGAACGGTCGCCTGCGGCCGGCGGCGACGCCATTCGCAACGGCGCGCGAGGGTGCCGGGCCGCGCCACCTCGCGTTCCACCCGAGCGCGCCATTCGCCTATGTCGTCAACGAACTCGATTCGACCGTGAGCGCCTGCCGCTTCGACGCCGAGACCGGCGCTCTGGCGCCGTTCCAAATCCTGCCGAGCCTGCCCGACACCTTCACCGGCAACAGCCGCGCCGCCGGCATTCAGGTCGATGCGCTCGGGCGCTTCGTCTACGCCTCCAACCGGGGCTGCGACAGCATCGCCGTCTTTGCCATCGACCCGGTCACGGGCGCCCTGCGCTTCGTCGAGGCGGCGCCGACCCATGGCCGCACGCCGCGTTTCTTCACGCCGAGCCCGGATGGCCGCTTCGTGTTCGCCCTGAACGAAGACAGCGATTCGATCGCGACGCTGGCCGTCGACCTCGAGACCGGACGGCTGCAGCCCACCGGCGCGCGTGTCGCCTTCGGCAGTCCGGTGTGCATGGTGTTCTCCATCTGAGACGCCGGTCACGCAACCGTTGTCTTCCCAGGTTTGTTTCTCCATCGTCCCGCGTCGCCTCGAACGATCCGGGACCTCTCATCAGCACCAAGGATCGTTCATGACCCGGAATCCCCGTCGTCGCCTGATTGGCACTGCCGCCGCCGTCGCCGCGCTGCTGGCCCTGCCGCTCGCTTCATTCGCGCAGGACCATCCCGCTCGGCCCATCACCATCGTCGTGCCGTTCTCGGCCGCGGGTGGCGTGGATGCCATGGCGCGCCTGCTGGCGGAGCAGCTGCGGGTGTCGCTCAAGCAGTCGGTCGTCGTCGACAACAAGCCCGGTGCCAGCGGCATGCTGGGTGCGGCCTATGTCGCCAAGGCCGCGCCCGACGGCTACACGCTGCTGCTCGGCTCGGCCGGTGAGACCGCCATCAATCCGTTGGTCTACAAAAGCCGCATGCAGTACGCGCCGGAAAAGGACCTGGCGCCCATCACGCTGGTCACGCGCGTGCCGAACGTGCTGGTCGCCAACCCGGCGCTGCCCGTGAAGAACGTCGAGGAACTGATCGCCTACGCGAAGAAGAATCCGGGAAAACTGTCGTATGCGACCAGCGGCGTGGGCAACCCCCAGCACCTAAATGGCGAGCTGTTCGCCTCGATGGCAGGCATCCAGATGAACCACATCCCGTACAAGGGCTCGGCCGGGCAGCTGGTGGACGTGGCCGGTGGCAACGTCGACCTGAGCTTCGTCAGCATGGCTGGCGCTGCGCCGTTCCTCAAGGGTGGGCGCCTGAAGGCGCTGGCCGTGACCTCGGCCCGACGTGCCAGCTTCGCGCCCGACATCCCGACCATCGCCGAGTTCAAGCCGATGGCGGCTTACGACATGGACAACTGGTTCGGCCTGTTCGCCCCCGCCAAAACACCGGTCGACGTGCAACAGAAGCTCAACACCGCCGTGACGCAGGCCCTGCAGGATCCGGCGTTCGCAAGGAAGTTGATGGAGCAGGGCGGTGATCCTGCCCCCATGACGATCGACCAGTTCCGCGCCTTCATCAAGACCGAATCGGTGCAGTACGGGCGCATCGTGGAGGCCGCGAAGATCACTCCCGAAAACTGAAATCCCCACCCAAGGAACTCCCATGCGTCGCAACGACTTTTTGAAGACCCTCATCGCGTTATCCGCCACCAGCGCACTTCCGCTCACGGCCTGGGCCAACACCGCCATCAAGACGATGATCCCGGCCAACCCGGGCGGCGGTTGGGACACCACCGGCCGCGCTCTCGGCAAGGCCATGCAGGAAGCGGGCTTCGCCTCCTCCGTGAGCTACGAGAACAAGGGCGGCGCCTCCGGCACCATCGGCCTGGCGCAATTCGTCAGCAGCAGCAAGCGCGATCCGAACGCGATCGTCATGACCGGAGCGACCATGGTCGGCGGCATCATCGCGAGCAAGCAGGCCTCGCAGCTCGAGGCCGCGACGCCCCTGGTCCGGCTGATGACCGAGTACCAAGTGTTCGTGGTGCCGACCGCCTCGCCGATCAGGACGATCCAGGACGTGGTGGCGCAACTCAAGGCGAATCCCGGCAGCGTGAAATGGGGTGGTGGCTCGCGTGGCACCACCGAGCACATCGCCTCCGTCATGATCGCCCGGGAAGCCGGCGTCGATCCGACCAAGGTCAACTACGTGGCATTCCGCGGCGGCGGTGAAGCGGTCTCCGCGATCCTCGGCGGCAACGTCACGGTCGGCGGAAGTGGTTACACCGAGTTCGGCGAGTACATCAAGGCCGGAAAGATGCGCGCCATCGCCGTTACCTCCGAGGCCCGTATTCCGGGCATCGACGCGCCGACGTTGAAGGAACAGGGCCTGAACGTCGTGATCGGCAACTGGCGCGGCGTGCACGGCGCGCCCGACATCACGCCCGAGCAGCGCAAGGCGCTCATCGAGGGCATCGTGAAGGCGACCAGGACCCGGGCCTGGCAGCAGGCCGTCGAGCAGAACGGCTGGACGCCGGCCATGTTGACGGGTGATGAATTCAGCAAGTTCGTCGAAGACGAATTCGCGAGTCTGCGCGCGACCATGACCAAGGCCGGGATGATCTGAGGTCAGCGAAGCGTCCGGAAGACCGGGGAAGCCCACGCAGCACGGCACAGCAAGTCGCCCGGCTGGTGGACGAGGGGAACAAGGCCCCCGACACGCTGAAGCACGCGCCCCGCTTGCTGTCGGCTCATGCGGCCGACCCGCAGCGCCACCGGCATCCACCGGCGCTCGACACCCCCGTGCTGCGAGCCCGAACTCACTTCGTCACGGACGACCGATGGGGCGTGCAGCGTCGCCAGACCTCGCAACCTGTCTATTGGCGAGCTTCGTAACGGTCGAGCATCATCACTTTGTCCCAGACCTTGACGAAGTCCCTGACGAAGCGATGGTGCCCGTCGCTGCCCGCATACACCTCGGCCACCGCGCGCAACTGGCTGTTCGAACCGAAGACCAGGTCACAGCGCGTGGCCTCGAAACGCTGTTGTCCGGTGGCGCGATCGACGATCGAGAAGGTCATCGCCTTGTCGTCCGCCGGCTTCCATTCGTGATCGACGCTGGTCAGCACGCGGAAGAAGTCATTCGACAGCAATCCGACGCGGTCGGTGAAGACACCGTGGGCCGACCCGTCATGGTTGGCGCCCATCACGCGCAGCCCGCCGACCAGTGCCGCCCATTCGGGCGCGGTCAGGGCCAGCAGATGCGCCTTGTCGAGGAACATCTCTTCCGGCGCGACGCCCGGCGCGATCTGTGCGAACTGATCGTCCGTGTAATTGCGGAAGCCGTCGACCAGCGGCTTCAGCCAATTGAACATTTCGATGTCCGTGAGCTCCTGGGTGGTGTCGCGCCGGCCCGGGGTGAACGGAACCGACATCGGGACGCCCGCGTCGGCGGCCGCCTTCTCGATCGCCGCACAACCGCCCAGCACGATCAGATCGGCCAGCGACACGCGCAGGCCGCCCGACTGCTTGCCGTTGAAATCCGCCATCACGCGTTGCAGCGCGGCGATCACCGGCACGGTGCGCCGGTTGACCGCCCAGTCCTTCTGCGGCGCCAGCGCCAGCCGTGCGCCGTTGGCACCCCCCCGCTTGTCGCTGTTGCGGTAGGTGGCGGCCGCCGAGAAGGCCGTGAACACCAGATCCGACACCGACACGCCGGCGGCCATGAGCTGCTGCTTGAGCGCCGCGACATCGCCCGCACCGATCACGTCGTGGTCGGCCGGCGGGATCGGGTCCTGCCAGAGCAGGCCGTTCTCGTTGCGCTTCTCCGGGCCCAGATAGCGCTCACGGGGACCCATGTCGCGGTGCGTCAGCTTGTACCAGGCCTTCGAGAACGCCTGCGTGAACGCGTCGAAGTCGTTCAGGAACTTCTCGCAGACCGCGCGGTAGGCGGGATCGGTCTTCAACGCGATGTCGCTGGTCATCATCATCAAGGGATTCATCTGCCCCGGGATGTGCGCATCGGGGGTCCTGGGCGCGTTCGGATCCGTGGGTGTCCACTGCAGCGCCCCGGCCGGGCTCTTGGTCTGCTGCCACTCGAACTTGAACAGGTTCTCGAGATAGTCGTTGTCCCACTGCGTGGGGTTGGGCGTCCAGCTGCCTTCGATGCCGTTGGTCGACGTGAATTCGCCGGCCCCGCTGCCTTCCGGGTTGTGCCACCCCAGGCCCATGGCCTGCATCGGCGCGATCTCCGGCGGCGGCCCGATGCGTTTGGCCGGCACCATGCCGTGGCTCTTGCCGAAGGCGTGGCCCCCGGCGATCAGCGCCACCGTCTCCTCGTCGTTCATGGCCATGCGCGTGAAGGTGGTGCGGATGTCGCGCGCCGACCCCATCGGATCGCCCTTCGAATAAGGGCCCTCGGGATTGACATAGATCAACGCCGAATGGCTGGCGGCCAGCGGGTTCTCCAGGTCGTAGTCGGCATCGCCGTTCTGATCGCGCCAGCGCTTGTCGCGCGAAACCATGGCGTCGGGCGTGTTCTCGACGCTCGCGTCCCACACCTCGGGTCCCCAGTACGTGCTGGTGTCCGCTTCCCAGGCGTCTCGACGCCCGCCCGCGAAGCCATAGGTCGGAAAGCCCATGATCTCGAGTGCGCAATTGCCGGTCAGGACCATCAGGTCGCCCCATGACAGCGCGCTGCCGTACTTCTGCTTGATCGGCCAGATCAGGCGGCGCGACTTGTCGGTGTTGCCGTTGTCCCACCAGCTTTCCACCGGTGCAAAACGCTGCAACGCCTCGCCCGCACCACCACGCCCGTCGGAGATGCGGTAGGTGCCTGCGGCATGCCAAGCCATGCGGATCATCTGCGGACCGTAATTGCCATAGTCCGAAGGCCACCACGCCACCGAAGTCGTCAAGAACGTCTTGATGTCCTGTTTCAGTGCCGCGTAGTCGATCGTCTCGAAAGCGGCGGCGTAATCGAAGTCCGCGCCGAGCGGATCCGCCTGTGGACCGTTCGCGTGCAGCTGCTCGACCTTCAGGCGGTTCGGGTACCAATCCGACAGCGCGGGGGGTGTGCCCAACGCGCCCCCGACCCGGTCTCCGCCGAACGGGCAACGACCGGTCATGTCGTGGGTCTGCGTGTCGGTCTTGTCGTCCTTGATGTCCAGCATGTCGTGTTGTCCTTGTTTTGTTACAGCTGCAGTCTATGGCTGTCCGTACTCCCCGCGTTTCATTGTTGACATTGCCATGGCGCTCGCCACGCGCCCGCTGCAGCCGATCGCCGAAGCTCGCTTCGCAGAAACCGATTGCAAGTTGTTTCAAGATGGGTAACGGTGAGACGTTCGAAGAGCGCTGTCGGTCTTCCGCGACCCGATGGAAGATCGTCGTGCGATCAGCAGTCGAGCTCACCCATGAGCCGGGTGGTGACCATCTCAGTGCAACAAAACTGGGATCGGTTCGAAGTGACGGGTCGACGCTCGCTCGACGCCGACATCCGGGTGCACCAGTGACCCTGCGAATGCTCGGGCAGGGTCATCGGCGCACAGGCAATCTCCGGACCGGGCGCGGCCTGGAAACCCGCTTCGTCGTACGAAGCGGCAAGCGCCGGGACTATGGCAGCGAACCCGATCGTCGGTTGCACTGCCTCGTCATGCGCGTGGCGCCGTCCATTGCAGTGGCAAGGCGCTCGTGGGTCTGCCTGATCCTTTTTTCCAATCAGTGAGAAATACCATGTCCCGTGATCAATACAGCTATACGAATCCGGTCGAACAGTACGGTCGCGTGGAGCCGCCCGTGCAACATCAGCCGATGCCCGGCGTTCAGGCGCGGATGACGCCAGTGCCCGATCTGGGTGAGGCGACGTATCGCGGCAGCGGACGGCTCGCGGGGCGCAAGGCGTTGATCACGGGCGGCGACTCCGGCATCGGCGGTGCCGTCGCCATCGCGTTCGCGCGCGAGGGCGCCGATGTCGTGATCGTGCATCTGCCCGCCGAGCAAGAGGATGCCGCGCACATCCTCGGCCACATCGAGAAGGCCGGAAGGAAAGGGCATGCGATCGCCGCCGACATCACGGACGCCGATCGCTGTCGCGCGCTCGTCACGGAAGCCGTCGACGTGCTCGGTGGACTCGACATCCTCGTCAACAACGCCGGCAAGCAGGTGGCCGTTGCGCGAATCGCGGACCTGTCCGACGCGCAGTTCGAGCTGACGTTCCGCACGAACGTGTTCGCGAATTTCTGGATCACCAAGGCGGCACTGGCCCACATGTCGGCGGGTGCCAGCATCATCAACACCGCATCGCTGGAGGCCTACAAGCCGTCACCGGAGCGTCTGGATTACGCGGCCACCAAGGCAGCCATCAACAATTTCTCGAAGGGCCTCGCGCTGCAGGTCGCTTCGCGCGGCATTCGAGTCAACGTGGTCGCACCCGGGCCGGTGTGGACTGCGCTGCAGGTGTCGGGCGGTGTGTCCGACGAGCAGATGAAGACCTTCGACGACGAGAATACCTACAAGCGTTCCGGACAGCCCGCCGAAATCGCGCCCGCCTACGTCTTCCTTGCTTCCGCGGAATCGAGCTATGTCTCGGGCGAGACGTTGAACGTGAACGGCGGCATGGTCACGCCGTAGACGATCAGAAGGAAGGCGGTCCTTTTTCTCCACGGGACGTTGTTGCATGACACGTCATTCAGACCTCTGCCGAGCAGGGTCCGATTGATCGACAGCGAGATCTGGAGGGTGCCGTCAGTAAGCGCCATGACCATCGAGCCCGTGACGTGCGACCTGTCGACCCGTCGTGTCCGACGCCACGATGCCCATCCGCCGTACGCGTCGACACGGTAGACGACAAGTGACGTGCCGGCAGGTCAAATGGGTGGCGAAAGAAAGCGATTTCACGTCACGGTGACGCCAGCGCTTTTCACGATCTTCTCGTACTTGTCCTTCTCGCTGCGGAAGAACACCGCCGCCGAGTCCGGCGCCGTCGGCCCGATGACGTTGCCCTGCTTGATCAGCGCGTCGCGCACCTCGGGCACCGCCACCGCCGCCACGAACGCATCGTGGATGCGCGCCACGTCGGCGGCGGCCATGCGCGCCGGGCCGATCACGCCGAACCAGCCGTCGACCACGCAGTTCGGCAGACCCTGCTCGGCGATGGTCGGCACCTCCGGCAGGATGGGCGAGCGGGCGGCGGTGCAGACGCCGACCGCCACCATGGCCTGGCTTTTCAGATGCGCCTGGATGGCCGGCACGGCGATCACCGCCATGTCGACCTGGCCGCCGATCAAGTCGGCGATCAGCGGCGCCGATCCCTTGTAGGGCACATGTTGCACGCGCACGCCGGCCTCGTCGACGAACAGCGCGGCGCCCAGGTGCAGGATCGTGCCGTTGCCCGAGGAGCCGTAGTTGTACTTGTCCGGATTGGCCTTGAGCAGCGCGACCAACTCGCGCACCGACTTGACCGGCAGCTTGCGTGGGTTGATCACCAGCGCCAGGGGTGTGCTGCCCAGCACGGTGATGGGCGTGACGTCGGCGAGGGCGTCGAACGGCAGGCTCTTGTAGACGCTCGGGAAGATCACGTGGTTGTTGGACACCACGCCCAGCGTGAAGCCGTCCGGCGGCGACTTGACGAGCGCCGTGGTTCCGGTGATGCCGCCGGCACCGGGCTGGTTCTCGATCACGACCGGGTGCTTCAATGCAACGCCCAGGGCCTGCGAGCAGGCCCGCATGATGGTGTCGACACCCGAGCCGGCGCTCACCGGGAGGATGAAACGCACCGGCCGATCGCTGCCGCCCTGGGCCCGCGCGGCGGGCGATGCACCGAGCGCCAGGGCTGCGGCGACGCCGAGGAAGTCGCGGCGAGGCAAGCTCCCGTGTGGTGGGTCGAAGGTCTGGATCGTCATGGGTCGTCTCTCTTCGTTGTGGATGCGTGGCCCCGCCGACGGGCCGGTCTCGCCGGCGCCGCTCAAGCCAATGCGTGCCGTTCACGCATCTCGGTGATGGCGTCCCGACCGTAGCCCAGTTCGGCCAGCAGTTCGTCGGTGTGTTCCCCGAGGGTCGGTGGATCGAGCCGCACGCCGAGCCGTTCGCCGTCCATCGACAGCGGGAAGAGGGCGGTGCGCGCGGTCTGCCCGGCGCGCTCGCCGTCGGGCAGCCGGATCTCGGCCAGGCCGCCGGTGGCCAGCAGGTGCGGATCGTCGTAGAGGTCCTCCGGCCGGACGATGGGCGCGAAGGGCAGGCCGTGGCGCTCGAAGATCGCCGACAGCTCGGCCGCCGTGCGTGGCGCCAGGCGCACGCGCAGGTCGGCCAGCATCGAAGGCCGTGCGCGCACGCGCAGGTTGTTGGTCGCGAGCGACGGGTCGGCGAGCAGGTCGGCGAAGCCCAGCGCCGTGCAGAAGGTCCGCCATTGCGCATCGCTGACGGCGGCCAGGAAGATCTGCTCGCCGTCCTTCACGGTGAAGACGTCGTACAGCGCCCAGGCCGAGATGCGCTCGGGCATCGGCGCGGCGGCCTCGCCAGTGATGGCGTACTGCAGCATGTGCTGGCCGACCAGGAAAACGTTGTTCTCGAACAATGCCGAGCGCACCCGCTGACCGCGTCCGGTCTCGCGACGCTGCATCAGTGCGGCGAGCGCGCCGATGGCGCCGAACATCCCGCCCATAATGTCGTTCACGCTGCTGCCGGCGCGCAGGGGGTCGCCGGGCCGGCCTGTCATGTAGGCAAGCCCGCCCATCATCTGTACCACCTCGTCCAAGGCGGTGCGGTGCTCGTAGGGGCCAGGAAGGAATCCGGCATGGTCGACGTACACCAAGCCCGGATTGAGCCTGGACAGCGCTTCGTGGTCGAGGCCGTAACGCGCCATCACCCCGGGCTTGAAGTTCTGCGCCACGACATCCGCGCCCACGCACAGGCGCAGCGCCACCTCCAGACCCTCGGGCGTCTTCAGGTCGAGGGCGATGCTCTTCTTGTTGCGGTTGAACATTGGGAAGAAACCGGCGCCCGCGCCGAGCAGGCCGCGCGTACGGTCGCCCTCGATGGGCTCGACCTTCACCACGTCGGCGCCCAGGTCGGCCAGCACCATGCCGCAGGTCGGGCCCATCACCATGTGGGTGAACTCGATGACGCGGATGCCGGCCAGCGGCAGCGGTGCATGGGCCGCGCGGCCGGGAGCGGCGGCGTCGGGGCGAAGGAGCGTGGTGTCGGGATCGGTCATGGCGTCGATGGCGGTCATGCGCTGGCGGCGGTCTGCGGCGCCGCGACGGCGGCCGCGGGCGTGGCCGGCACGAAGGTCTTCGGGAAACCAGCGCGCCACAGCGTGCCCTGCAGCGTCTGGCCAGCCAGCCAGACGGCGAGGCGCGCGCGCAGGTCCAGCAGGGCCTGCAGGTCGATGCCGGTGGCGATGCCCATGCGTTCGAGCATGAAGGCGACATCCTCGGTGCTCACGTTGCCGCTGGCGCCGGGGGCATGGGGGCAGCCACCGATGCCGGCGAGACAGGCGTCGAAGCGCGTGACGCCGACTTCCAGCGCGGCATACACATTGGCCAGCCCCATGCCGCGCGTGTCGTGGAAGTGGCCGCACCAGACGCGGTCGCCAGCGATGCGGATCGCCTGCTCGAACAGGCGGCGCACCATCGCGGGATCGGCGTAGCCCACCGTGTCGGCCAGGCTCACGCGATCGGCGCCGGCGTCGAGCAGGGCCTGCATCAGGCGCAGCACCTCCTCGGTCCTCACTTCGCCCTGGATCGTGCAGCCGAAGGCGGTGCCGACGCCGCCGTCGATCAGCGTCCTGGAGCCCGCCGCGTCCCGGGCGGCGCGCATCCGGCCGACCTCGGCGACCACCTCGTCGGGTGTCCTGCGCAGGTTGGCCAGGCTGTGCGCGTGGCTGGCCGACAGGGGCACCATCATCAGGTCGGCGCCACCCTCGATGGCGCGTTCGGCGCCCTTCAGGTTGGGCACCAGCACCGAGGCGAAGACGCCGGGCAGCGTCCTGGCGAAAGCCAGCAGCTCGGCCGTGTCGGCGAGCTGGGGCATCAACCGTGCCGGCACGAAGGAGCCGACCTCGATCTCGTGCTGCCCCGCCGCGTGCGCGGCACGGATCCATTCGATCTTGATGGCCGTGGGCAGCACGACCGGGATGCTCTGCAGGCCGTCGCGCAGGCCGACCTCGCGGATCACGGCGCGCAGCGGCGCGGCGGCACGGGGCTCGCGCTGCGTCTGGGCGAGCGTTGGGATGTGGTCGTTCATCGCGTCTGTCTCCTTGTGCCGTCATCGTAGGAATTCCAGACCGCGATGCGACGCAATCTGGGAACATGCAGGATTCCCGATCGGAACATCACGGGGCGTGTCGCCCGCTACGAAGGGCCGCCCCGATGAGAGACCTCGACCTGACCACCCTGCGCCTGTTCGTCGCCGTGTGCGAGACCGGGAGCCTGAGCCGCGCCGCCGAGCAGGCGCACATCGTCGGCTCGGCGATCAGCAAGCGCCTGGCGCAGCTCGAGGGCGGCCTGGGCACGCCGCTGCTGGTGCGCCGTCGGCGCGGCGTGGTGCCCACGCCCGCCGGTGCGACCCTGCTCGAGCACGCCCGCGTCGTGCTCGCCGGTGTCGACCGCCTCGGGCGCGACATGGCGGGCTATGCGGGCGGCGCGCGGGGAATGGTGCGGGTGCTGTGCACGTCCTCCGTGCTGGAGGAATCGCTGGCGCACGACGTGGCCGACTTCCTGCGCCTGCCGGCGCATGGAGACATCCAGGTCACGATGGAGGACCACATCAGCTCGCAGGTGGTGCGTGGCGTGTTCGAAGGCACGGCCTCGCTGGGGCTGTGCTGGGACGCCGTCGACACGCAGGGTCTGTCGACGCGGCCCTACCGCACCGATCGGCTGGCCATGGTGATGCACCCGGCGCATTCGCTGGCGGGTCACCAGCAGCTGCACTACGCGCAGACGCTGGCACACCAACAGGTCGGACTGCCCGCCACCACCATCCTGCAGATCCTGCTGCGGCGGGTCGCCGCCGAGCAGGGCCTGCAGATCCAGAGCCGCGCCACGGTGTCGAACTTCGACGCCGCGCTGCGCGTGGTGCAGGCCGACCTCGCCCTGGCGGTGGTGCCGGTCGAGGTGGCCGGCATCTACGCCGGTGCCGTGGGGCTGCGCGTCGTTGCGCTGGCCGACGCCTGGGCGCGGCGACAGTTCGTCGTGTGTTTCAAGGATCAGGCCACGCTGTCCACCGCTGCGCGGTTGCTGCTCGAACACCTTGCCAACCGGTCCGACCAGCACGGCGATTGACGGACCGGCGGGCGATCGACGCAGTTCGCCGCCAGGCGGATCCCTTCGCGCCTCACGACGCGACGACCACCACGCCATCGTCATCCATGGCGACGAAGTCTCCGGACTTGAACGGCACGCCCCGCAACGTCACGACGTCTCCGGAGTCGGCAGCGAAGCGGCCTCGCGCACGTGCGGGCGAAGTTCCGAGCGCGAAGACGGCGAAATCCCCGCGTTGCAACGCATCGGCGTCGCGCACCGCGCCGTGGATCAGCGCACCTGCCCAGCCGTTGTCCCGTCCCAGGGTCGCCATGCGGTCGCCGAGGACGGCCACGTCCAGGGACCCGCCGGCATCCACCACCAGGATCCGGCCTTCGCCAGGCTGGGCGAGTCGCAGCCGGATCGGCTCGGCGTCCTCGAAGGTGCGCACCGTCACGATCCTGCCGGCAGCGCGCCGGCATCGACCGAACGAACGCCAGGGTCCCGGGCAGATGCGCGCCCCGGCGCCCTCGCTGTCGCAGAGGTCCGCGGTGTTCATGCGCGTTCCGGCTTCAGTCCAGGGTGGCGCCGGACTGCCTGACGAGCTTCTGGTGCTTCGCCAGTTCGGCCTGCAGGAAGGCGGGGGCCGCGTCGGGACCGGTGTCCAGCACCATGAGGCCCTGGCCCGCGATGGCGGTCTGCGCCTCCGGCGCGTGCAAGGCGGCCTTGATCGCCGCGGCGTAGCCGTCCACCAGGGTCCTGGGCAGCCCGGCGGGGCCGATCAGGGCGATCCATGCGTCGAAGCCATAGCGCGGCGCGCCGGCCTCGGCCATGGTCGGCACGTCGGGCAGGGCGGTCGAGCGGCGGGTCGTCGACACCGCCAGTGCCCGCAAGGCGCCGGACTTCACGTGCGGCGCGACCTGCGACACCGAGACGAAACCGAGCTGCACCTGCCCGCCGATCAGGTCGGTGACCAACGGGCCCGTGCCGCGGTAGGGCACGTGCTTCATGTCGACCCCGGTCTCGCTCACCATCAGCTCGCCGGCCAGGTGCAGCGTGCTGCCGTTGCCCGCGGAGCCGTAGTTCAGCGTCCCGGGCTTCGCCTTCGCCAGGGCGACCAGTTCACCGAGGGTTTTCGCCGGCACGGCCGGATTCACCACCAGCACCAGCGGCACCGTGGCCAGCACGGCGATGGGCGTGATGTCCGTCAGGCTGTCATAAGGCACGCTCTTGTAGATGCCGGGATTGATGACGTGGTTCGACGAGATCATGCCGAGCGTGAGGCCGTCCTTGGGCGCGCGGACGATCTGCGTCGTGCCGGGAATACCGCCCGCGCCCACGAGGTTCTCCACCACGACCGGGTGGCCGGTGGTGCGGCCGAAGCCGGGCGCCAGGGCCCGTGCCACGGCGTCGACCGTCGAGCCCGCGGCCAGCGGCACGATCAGGCGGATCGGTTTGTCGGAGGCCGGGGATTGCGCGCCCGCGACGAGCGAGGCCGTCAGCAGCGTCGCGCCGATCAGCGCGCCGAGCGAGCGCCGGGTGATGACTGGGTTCATGGGGTGTCTCCGTGGTGGTGTGCGTGCCGACGCTGCAGCGATTCGAAGGACATCAGCTCGCCGGCGATCGCGCTGGCGGCCACCGTCGGTGGGCTGGCGAGCCAGACCTGGCCCGGCCCGCCACGCCCGGGAAAGTTGCGGTTGATGGCGCTCACGGTGACTTGGTCGGCGGTGGCCGATCCCCCCGGGCCGCAATTGCCGCAGGCCCCGCACGAGGGCTGCAGGATGCGCGCGCCGACGCGCTCGAACGCGTCGAGGTAGCCCGACGCGATGCAGTGGTCGCGCACCGCGGTAGTGCCGAACTGCAGGTACAGCCGCACGCCCGGTGCCACGCGCAGGCCGTGGTCGACGGCCCAGCGCAGCACGGCGTGGTAGTGGTCGAAGTCCTCGCGCTTGCCCGCCGTGCAGGAGCCACCGTAGGCGATGTCGACGCGCACCGGGCCGGGCACCCGCGACAGCGCCAACCCGTTGCCCGGGTCGCCCGGCGACGCCACCATGGGCGCGACGGCCGCGCAATCGACGGTGATCGTCTCCGCGTAGCGCGCCCGCGCGTCGCTGCGCATCCAGGGCTCGATCGCGACGTCGATGCCGCGCCGCTCGCGCAGGAAGCGCACCGTCTCCGCATCGGGCGCGACGATGCCGGTGAGGCCGCCGAGCTCCGCCGTCATGTTGGTGAGCGTCGCGCGCTCGTCGGTGGTCAGGCCGGCGACCGACGGGCCGGTGAATTCGAACACCGTGCCCACGCCCCCGCCCGAGCGGATGAACGGCTCGGCCAGGAGGTGCAGCACGATGTCCTTGGCCGTCACGCCCGGCGCCGGTCGGCCCTCGAGCACGATCCGCAGCGACTGCGGCACCGTCAGCCGCACCGCGCCGGTGATGAAGGCATTGGCCATGTCGGTGGTGCCGACGCCGAAGGCGACGCAGCCGAGCGCGCCGCTGTGGGGCGTGTGCGAATCGGTCCCGACCACCACCTGGCCCGGGAGGGCGTAGTGCTCGGCCATCATGGCGTGCGAAATGCCCGCGACGTTGGTGCCGTCGTCGGCGGCGGCCTCCGGCTCGGTCAGCGTGCGGTGGCTGCGCAATCCGTAGGACGCCACGAAATCGCGCTGCGCCTGGACCATGCGGTGCACGTTGGGCACCAGGCCGCCGCGCACGTGCGCCGGGCTTTCCTCCACATAGGACGTGTGGTCCTCGAACACGACGATGCTCGCCGGATCGTGCAGGGCGAGCGGCCGGCCGAAGGTGGCGTGCAGCATGTGCGCGGCCATGCCGGTGTAGTACTCGTGGATGAAGCGCCAGTCCGCCCGCACGAAGGCGCCATCGCCGGGCGCGGGGTCGGCCGGGGTCAACTCGGTGGCCAGCGCGTGGCGATCGACGATCTTCTCGAACAGCGTGCGCGGCCGGGTGCCCGCGTCGGGCGCGCGCCGCATCCGGCGCATGTGGGTCTGGCCGAAGCGCAGCAGGCCGCCGCTGCGCAGGATCGAGCCGGCCAGCGCGTCGCGTCCCGCCACCAGTTCGTCGAGCGCGATCGCCTCGCCCGCAGCGATGCGGTCGATCAGGCCGAAGTCGGTGGAGGTGAAGAGCCCGATGTTGTCGGCGTTCTGGCGGTAGATGCGCTCGAAGGTCTCCGCGATGACCAGGCGGACGCCGGCGAGCCGTTCCGCCGCCGGACTGTGTTCACGCGACGAGCCTTTGCCATAGCGCTTGCCGGCGACCACCACCTCGATGCCCGAGGCGCGGATCGCGCCGACGCCGACGGGCCGCTCGCCGGATGCCTCGAAGCCCACGTACGGGTGGCGGCCGAGCGCGTCGTCGTAGTGGGTGAGGATCGTGATCGGCGTGATCTCGTCGGTCGAGACGTCGTCGCGCAGGGGCCGGGCGTCGCGCAGGGACACGGTCCGGCCGGCCAGGACCTCGCGGATCGCCTGGGGCGACCGGCTCAGGAAAAGGATTCGCGGAAGGAATCGCAACGCCGCCTCGTGGGCGGCTCGATCGGCAGGCGCAAGGGCTGTCATGCCCCGATGCTGGCGGACCGAGGCGGCGCGGCGAAGCGCCGAAACGGCACAGGGGCTCTCGCGCGTCGCGAGATCCTCGTTTACCCGCGCAACGCCTCGATCAGCGCCTGCACGACCCGTGGCTGCGGCGTGCGGTGCAGCGCGTAGAGATGCAGGCTGCGCGCGGCCCAGGGCTCGTCCAGCGGCCGACGCACGAACCGGGGATTGCCGGCGTAGGCCGCGGCGGCGCTGGAAGGGATGACGGCGATGCCCAGGCCAGCCTCGACCATGCGGCAGACGGCGTCGAAGCTGCTCACCCAGACCGTGGGCGCGAAACGCGTGCGCATCGCCTCGGCACGCTCGTGCAGGGTGCGGTCCAGGGCGCCGCCCTGGTGGACGCCGATGACCGGGTGCGCCAGCGCCTGGGCGAAGCCGACCTTCCTGGCGGCCGCCAGGGCGTGACCCTGCGGCAGAACGACCTGCAGCGGATCGCTGGCGAAATGCCACGCGTCGATGCCGGAGGCCACCGGCGTTTCCACGCCGACGCCCACGTCGGCGCGGTCCTCCAGGCAGGCACGGATCACGTCTCGCGTGTCCGCCTCGTGCAGCGACACCGTCGCGCCGGGGTGCCGGCCCAGGAAGGCCTGGAGCCGTTCGGGCAGGAAGCCGACCACGGCCGACATGTTGGCGTGCAGCCGGACCGTGCCGCGCGCCTCGCCCGCCTCGCTCTGGACTTCGCGCAGCAAGGCCTGCAGGTCGTCGTCGAGCTTCGTGCCGCGATCGAACACGAGGCGACCGGCATCGGTGAGCAGGACGCCGCGTGGCGAGCGCACCAGCAAGGCCGTGCCGAAGGCGTGTTCGAGGTCCGCCAGGCGCCGGCTCAACGCCGAGGCGGCGATGTGTTCCTGTTGCGCCGCGCCCACGATGGAGCCCGCGCGGGCGGCGGACACGAACAACCGCATGCTGTAGGGATCAATGCGCAAGGTCAGGAGGACTCCGATCAACCCGTCTCGTGGGGGCTTCACCATACTCGCGCGGCATTTTCATGCCTGTCCTCGTCGAGCCGCGGGCGCTGGTCGTCTCGGCGCCGGTCGCGTCAGGACCACCCTGGACAGCTGCCTGGTGCGGGTCGAGCTCGACAACGGTCTCGTGGGCTGGGGCGAGTCCTATGGCGCGCAGCTCGACGCCATGCCGGCCCTCTTCACGGGCTGCACCGAGCCGCTCGCGGTGGGGCAGGATGCCGGCGATCGCCGCCTGACATCGACGATTCAGCAAGGGGCGCTGCCTTCCATCGTCCTGGAAGCCGTGTTCCTCATGAAAGCGCGGCGGCATCGTTGCCGCTCCCTCTGGATCAATCACGTCGGCAAGGCGCGCGAAGCCGGTCTGGACGACGACACGGTGGCTGCATTGGGTGACGGTTCGATTCCCGCGGCGCCGGCTGCCGTGCGGGCCGCCGCTCACTTCGAGCAGGCTCTGGCCGAAACGCATTGCGTGCCGCAGCCTCTGTACGACGACGTGGCCGCCGAGTTGGGGCCCGTGGCCGGGTGGACCTCATGGTCTTCCGCGGCTTTGCGGCTCTGGTGGCATCGATTCTCAACGTCCGTCAGCCCGAGACGCCCGAAGGTGCCGAAGCACCGTTCTGAAGCCCGGTTTCGTTCGCAAGCCACCCTTTTTTCACACCGACAGCGAGGGCCGCGAATGTGACGCGTGCATCGCAGGTGCGGGTCGTCGAGAAAACCAGCGCACGCCACCGCGACAGCGCCGACGGCCCAGACGAGCGGCAAGCCGACGCCATGCCAACGTCGGCCGCCGTCGCTAGCGTCGGGCCGGCGTGTATTGAACACGGCTGACATACCGCGGCAGGCTCCAGGCGCCACCGGCGAATCCCCGGCACATCGTGTCGCCCGCTTCGCGCGTGCGAACGAAGCCCTGGCCATCGAAGTGCGCTTCCTGCACCCAAAGACAGTCGGCGATACCGCGTCCCTTCTGTAGCGACGTCACACTGCCGTCCTTCGCATCGAAACCGCCTGTCGCCTCGAGGTGCCGGACGGCATGGGGCGGCTTGTCGTTGGCGATCCACAGGAAACTCTGGTCGTTGTAGGCACCGGTGCCACACGCCAGCGACACCAACACGCTCGCATCCGTGAGGCGATCGACCGTGAGCGCCTTGGCGTCGATGCGCTCAGCTTGATTGCACGAGGTCCGCGCCTCGCGGAGGTCGAGCTTCGGAAAGATGCGTGCAGCCAGGGCCGCGTCGCCCGGACGGGTCGCGACAGGCCGCACGGCCTTCACCACGGGCACGGGCAACGGCGACAGGACCGAAGACTCCGGCTTGCTGCCCCGCTGGACCAGCGCACCGGGCGTATCGACACGACCCTGCGCCTCGTCCATCTTGAGCAGGACGGCGTTGAGCCCGAGCAGCGAGACCACCCAGCGCCCGCCGCCTGCGGAGGTCACCACCGCCTGCTCGGCACGCATCAGTTGAGGCAGCAGGCTGCGGGCCTGCGCTTGGCTCAGGCGCGCCACTTCGGTGCCCAGGCCGCGTATCTCTGCCGTCCCTGCCTTCAGGCTCAGTGGTCCCCGCACGTCGTTTTCGCCGCCGACCTGCACATCGATCTCCACCTTGGTCGCCGGTCCGGCCGATCGCGTGAGCAGGATCGACGCCGGCTCCGAACTCCCGGCCTCGGGCTGGTAGCCGGCGGCACGGCAGGTCCGGGTGTTGTCGCAGGCGACCTCCCAATCCTTGTAGGAGAACGATGGCGCTTCGCCGTCCGCCGCCGCAGCGTGAAAAGTGGACAGCACCGCGGCGGCTGCGACAGCCAGCAGTGACGCGTTGCGCTGCCATCTCGAGACGGACGTATTCATGTGACGAGTCGGCTTCCGCGGCTTCCGTGGCTTCGCGCGCACGTGCCACGATGCCCGGTCGACCTTCAGAGGTTGGCCTGCAGCCATTTCACGACCGTGGCAGGACCGTGGCCACGATAGGGCACTTGGTAGCGGAAGACACCGCCGTCGAGGGATTCTTCGGCCTCGCTCGCACCGTTCGCTACGATCACGCGCTTGATCTTGGCCTGAACGGCCTGCTTGCCTGCATCGCTGCGGCAGACCTGCTTCAGCGCGTCGGTCGCATTGGCCAGATAGGCCCATGGACTCTGGTTGTTGTCGTCTTCGGCGACCCGGGAATAATTCGCGTCGTCGATCTGGGTTCCGCAGGCCTGGTTCGTTTCCTTGGCGAGCGAGGCGACTTTTTCCCAGTCCCGGGAAATCATTTCCTTCTGCTTCAGCATTTGCGCATCGGCGCCGGATGCGACCATCAGGGCGCTGGAAAGAATGGAAGCCGCTGCGATACCGAGCGCGAAGGCTTTTTTCATGGATGAGAAGTGGAGGGATTGACACGCACAGGGCACCGACGGTGCGCTCGTCATCCTACCGGTACCGGGTGTCATGGCATCGCCGATGAGCCTCCGCGCGGACGGCGAGAGCGATGCCAAGTCCCGCCTGCGGCGGAAGTCTCGCGCCGGGGATGAGACGTGGTGGCCTGACGCCGGTGGTCGGACCTTCGATCTTCCACGGACACCCGTGCCGTGCAGGCCTTCAGGGCATTCCTGCGTCGGCGGGTCCATGTGCAGGACCGGTCGACGACCTCCGCCTGGCCGTGCGGGGATCGCTTCAGCCCCCATGGGCGATGTTCCGACACTGCAGGTACCTGCGCCAGTCGGTCAGATGACCGACCTCGCCCTCCGGCACGCACGCGAGCACACGGTGCAGGACGCTGGTGTAGCTCGACGATGGAAGGCGGACCCATAGGCGCACGCGCGGCGCGGCATTGCCATAGGCACCACCGGGATGCAGCAATGGCTCGCAGCGAAGCACACCCGTGCGTTCGCAGGACGACAAGGCGCGACGGACGCGGAACGCGTCGACCGACGGAATGGTGAGATCGAGCACCTGGAATGCATCGTTGTTGGTGGCCCTGGCGGTGGCGGCATGGTCTCGATAGGCGGCGTAAGCCATGGATTTCTCATCTGGAAAAAGGGAAATTCATTGTCTCGAGACCCACGAAAATACAGTACAAAGATTCAAATGAGTGGCGACAAATTGGCGTAAACAGGCGATCCGTGTTGCCGCGTTTCGTCGATCGCTTCGATCTGCGCCGACGCTGTCTGGAACCGATCCTGCGGTGGATGCCTGGTCCAGAACCGGCGGTGCCCGCGCGATGGCGCCGAACGCCGCCGACCTGGAGAAGCTCGGACGCCGGACAGCGTCACCATCGCGCGCACCCGACGCTCTCTCCTGATCCCAGCGACGGTGATCCCTTCGGACGCAACATGTCTCATGAAAATCAATGCCGAAGCACCTCTCGCCGGTGACGCGATCGTGGCCCGCTGCATCGGGCGACACCGTCTGCTGCCGACCGACCGTGATTTGACGGACGGTCTCTTGCACCCTCGGGAGGGGAGGTCGTCGGGTTCGACGAACGCCATGGCGAGCGGCTTCGATGCAAGACCCTTGAGAGAACCGTCGGGTGGCGCAGCGCCGTTGAATCCGGAGGCCAGGAGTGACCCAGCTGCCAGATGGCTCGTGGGCCATCGGGGAACTCAGGATCGGTCTCAAGGCGGGTTCAGGAATCCGCGGGTCGTCTGGAAACGATGGGAGCTTTCTGCCACCACTTCGGCCATTCCGTGAATCGACCTGGCCACGCAGAGAAGTCGCTACTCCCCCCAGCCAATGATTGATGGACGCCTGTCGGCGGATCGAGCTTCATGCGCGTCATCAGAACGCCTGAAACTTTGGCGGATTTCGTGATTCATTTGTCGTTTACGCAGCCGAGGCGGGTGCAGAGAATGAATCATGACCCTCTCCCGCCACTTCGACCTTCTCATTCGCAACGGTACCGTGATCGACGGAACAAAGGCGCCCCGATTCGAAGCAGACGTCGGAATCACCCACGGTCGGATCGCCGCTATCGGGAACCTCGCCGAAGCCACTGCCGCGCAGGTGGTCGACGCCACCGACCTCATCGTTGCCCCGGGGTTCATCGACTCCCACACACACGATGACCAGGCCGTGCTCTCACACGCCACGATGCCCTTCAAGGTTTCACAAGGCGTCACCACGGTGGTCGCCGGCAACTGCGGCATCAGCGCCGCACCGCTTCGGGAAGGCATGGATCTTCCCATGCCGCTCAGCCTTCTCGACTCGCCGAGCACGGGCCGCTTCACCTCGTTCGCTGCCTATCTGGACGCGTTGCGCGCCGCTCCCTCGTCCGTCAACGTGGCTGCCATGGTCGGCCATTCGACGCTGCGTGCGCTCACAATGGCCGACATCGACCGCCCCGCCAACGACGTCGAGATCGCAGCCATGCGCGCGCATGTCGAAGAGGCCATGCAGGCGGGGGCCATCGGGGTGTCCACAGGTACTTTCTACCCGGCCGCGGCCAAGGCCACGACCCGGGAGATCATCGAGGTATGCCGCCCGCTGACATCGCGCAAGGCGCTGTATGTCACCCACATGCGCGACGAATCCGATCAGATCATGGAGGCCTTGGAAGAGACCTTTGCGATCGGTCGAGCGCTCGATGTACCGGTGGTCGTGTCGCACCACAAGGCCATGCACAAGGCCAACTTCGGAAGGACGAAACTGACCTTGCCCGTCATTCGCGAGGCGATGCAGCACCAGTGCGTGTCGCTTGACTGCTACCCCTACACCGCGGGCTCCACCGCGCTGCGCACGGACCGCGGCATGCTGGGTGGCCGCGTGCTGATCGCCAGCAGCGAATCGCATCCCGACCGGGCCGGGCAGGACCTGGACGACATCGCCATCGAATGGGGTGTGGGCAAGGAAGAGGCCGCGCGCCGCTTGCAGCCTGGCAGCGCCATCTACTTCATCATGGACGAAGACGACGTGCAGCGCGTGCTCGCATTCGACGAAACCATGATCGGCTCCGATGGCATCCCCCTCGGCACCAAGCCGCACCCGCGCCTCTGGGGTACTTTTCCGCGTGTGCTGGGCCATTACAGTCGCGACATCGGCCTGTTCCCGCTGGAGACCGCGGTATGGAAGATGACCGGCTTGACAGCGCGCAACTTCGGGTTGCACGAGCGCGGCACCCTGAAAACCGGACATTGCGCAGACCTCGCGATCTTCAATGCGCTGCGGGTGCGCGATACGGCGAGTTATGAGAAACCTGACGAACCCGCCGACGGCATCGAAGCCGTCATCGTCAATGGCGTTCTGACCTGGCAAAACGGCAAGCACACGGGCGCGCGCCATGGACAGGTGATCACGCGCCACGGCCCTGGGAGGGCATGAGGAATGAACGACGAAGGATGCATTCGCGCGGCGAGGGCCGCCTCCAACTTGGCGATCGCCCGCAAGGACGTCGAAACGATCGCCAGCTTCTGGACGAAAGACGTTCACGTGCTCGGCTCGGTGTCGTTGCAACTGTCGGGCATCGAAGCCAATCGTCGTTTCTACGAGGAACAGTTCGCCAGACGACCGGACACGACCTACAAGCGCACGCCCCTCGTCGTGCAGGTCATGGCGACGTGGCGGGTCGCGCTCGAATCGGGTGAATGGGCCGGGACCTGGACCGATGCCGACGGTCCGGTTCGGGTCGGTGGAAGTTACATGGCGCAATGGCTGCTGGAGGACGCGGGTTGGCGCATCCAGGGGGAACTCTATGTGCCGACGTCTTGCGTGGGAGGTGCGTACTGCGCTCGTCATCCGGTCATTGGCTGACACCTCGTAGCCTCTTCCGAGGCAACACGTCACCCATGTCGGCAATGCAGCTCGCGAAACAGCAGCGGCGTCATCCCGAAGCGCCGGTCGAAGGCCTTGGAGAGTTGCGAGGGCGTCGAATAGCCCGTCTTCGCTGCGATCTCCTTGAGAGAGATGCCCAGGGCCAGCAGGCTGCGAGTGTGGTCCAGCCGCAGCGTCTCGACAAAGCGGGCGGGTGTCGTGCCGGTGGAGCGGGCGAATTTACGCAGGAAGGTGCGTTCGGACATGGCGACCCGTGCCGCAAGCCGGGGCACGTCCAGGGTTTCCGAAAGATGCTCGTGCATCCAATGGATCAGAGCGGAAAACGGGGCATCGGCATGCATCTGCGCATCCAGCACGGGGCTGAACTGTGACTGGTAGCCCGGTCGGCGCGCGTACAGCACGAGACGCTTGGCAATCGCATTCGCGATCTCGCCACCGAGGTCCGCCGCCACCATCTCCAGGCTCATGTCGATGCCGGTGGTGACCCCCGCAGAAGTCCAGATGTTGCCGTCGTTGACATAGAGCGCATTCACATCCACTTCCGTGTCCGGATACGCTGCCGAGAGTTGCGAACAGGTCGACCAGTGGGTCGCCACGCGCTTCCCACGCAGCAGGCCGAAGTGTGCGAGTGCGAAGGTGCCGGTGCAGATCGAGCCGTAGCGACGCGCGTTGCCGCATGCCTTGACCGCCCAGCGCTGCACCACCCTGTCGTGTGCCATCGCCATCAGCGCCGTGTGGTCGCCCCCTGCGATCAGCAGCGTGTCGACGTCCGAAGCGGACACCTCGCCGATCGGTTGCGTCGCCAGTTCGACGGCACTGCTGCTGTGCAAGACACCGCCTTCGGCCGAGAGGATGTGTACCTTGTAGAAAGGCGAGCCTTGCGCGTCGTTGGCTGCCGCGAAGACTGACGCCGCGCCTGCGACGTCCAGGATCTGCACGCCCGCAAAGGCAAGGATGGCGATGTGTCGGGGCGATGACATTGGCGGATATTAACTTTGCTTTGTCATTTACGCCAAGCGGTCGGCTCCACAAAATCGAGGTCCGAACAGGCTGCCTTCCACCAAGGACATCGACGCGTGACAACGACTTTAACCCCCACTGTGCACATCGGATTCTTGTTGTTTCCCGACGTGACGCAGCTCGACCTGATGGGCCCGGCACAGATCCTGAGCCGGGTTCCGGGCGCGAGGATCCATCTGGTGTGGAAGGCGATCGAGCCTGTGATGACCGACGTCGGCTTCAGCATCAATCCGACGACGACCTTCGCCGAATGTCCGCAGCTCGACGTGCTGTGCGTGCCCGGCGGGGTGGGGGTGGTGCCGTTGATCAACGATGCCGCCACCTTGGCTTTTCTGCAAGCGCAGGCGGCGCAGGCACGCTATGTCACCTCGGTCTGCACGGGGTCGATCGTGCTCGGCGCCGCGGGCTTGCTCACGGGTTACGAGGCCGCCTGCCATTGGTCGTGGCTGCACCTGCTGCCGCGACTCGGCGCAAAGCCGAAGGCGCAACGAGTGGTGCGCGACCGTAACCGCATCTCGGGTGGCGGTGTGACCTCGGGCATCGACTTCGGACTCACGCTCGCTGCCGAGCTCGCTGGCGAGGAAGCGGCACGATTGATCCAACTCGGCGTTGAATACGACCCGAAACCGCCATTCGATTCCGGCTCGCCTGCCGCTGCCGGTCCACAGCGCGAGGCGATCGTGCGTGGGCGAAATGAAAACGGTGTCCTGCTCGCGCAAGCGGCAATTGAAAGGTCTCGATCATGAGTGCCGCGGAATCGACAAGTGCGCCGCTTCGCATCGGGATGCTGGTTTTTCCGGAGATCACCTCGCTAGACGTGCTGGCCCCGTTCGAAATCCTCTCGCGGGCGAGCAACTGCAAGGTTCAACTGGTCTGGAAGACCATCAACGCGGTGACGGGCGACACCGGCCTGCAGCTGATTCCCGACGTGAGCTTCGCGGACGCACCGCAGTTCGATGTGCTGATGGTGCCGGGCGGGCCCGGACAGATCGTGCTGATGGAGGATGCCGAGGTCCTGGCCTTCTTGAGGAAGCAGGCTCCCGGAGCGAAATACATCACCTCGGTGTGCACCGGCTCCCTGCTGCTGGCAGCCGCGGGCCTGATGCGGGGCTACAAGGCCAGCACCCATTGGCTTTCATTCGATCAACTGGCGCAGTTCGGCGTCGTGCCGGTCGACGAGCGCGTGGTCATCGACCGCAACCGTATCAGCGGCGGCGGTGTGACCTCTGGCCTGGACTTTGCATTCAGTGTGCTGGCCGTCCTGCGTGGCGAACACGAAGCAAGAAAAATCCAGCTGTTCATGGAATACGACCCCCGGCCGCCGTTCGAAAGCGGGCACCCCCGCGTTGCGTCCGCAGCGCTGGTCGAGGAGGTTCGCACCATGGCCGAGCCCATGCTGATTAGGAGACGCGAGGCTTCGGCGAAAGCCGCTCAAGCAATGAAATTTCTCGATCCACTGGCCTAAAGGAAACGTCATGCCATGCCGTCTGAACTGCAGCGCTCTTTCTGTGACCGCGCTGCTGCAAGCCACGCTGTTCGTCGCCTTCCCGGCGTTCGCACAGATCTCCGGTGACGTCGTGAAGATTGGCGTCATCAACGACCAGTCCGGTCCATATTCCGCATTAAGTGGACCAGGCTCGGCGCTGGCAGTCACGATGGCGGTAGAAGACACCAAGAGTCAACTCGGCGGCATCAAGGTCGAAGTGCTGGTGGCCGATCATCAGAACAAGGCGGACCTGGGCGTGACGATCGCCAGACGCTGGTTCGACGTCGAGCAGGTCGATGCGATCATGGACGTGAGCAACTCGGCCGTCGCGCTCGGCATCCAGACGGTGATCAGGGAGAAGAACAAGATCGGCATGTACGGCGCCATCGGCACGACCGAACTCACCGGCAAGCAGTGCGTCAGGACGGGCTACTCGTGGCTGCACGATTCGTACTCGCTCGTGTCCGGGCCAGTGCGCTCCATCCTCAGAAGCGGCGGCAACACGTGGTACTTCGTTGCAGCCGACTTCGCGTTCGGCAAGAACGCAGTGCAGGTTGCGAAGCAGATCCTCGCGGCAAATGGCGGTAGGAGCGTGGGCGAGACCTATCACCCGATGGCCACTTCCGACTACAGCTCTTTCCTGCTGCAAGCGCAGAGCTCGAACGCCAAGGCCGTGCTGTTCGCCAATGGCGGCGCGCAGCTCGTGAACTCGATGAAGCAGTGGAAGGAGTTCGGCATGCAGAACGGCAAGCAGAAGCCGGTCGCCACCATCCTCGAGATCTCCGACGTGCATGCGGCCGGTCTGGACGTGATCGAGGGGCTATCGGCGACCACCGCTTGGTACTGGGACAAGGACGATCAGGCACGTGCCTTCGGCCGCCGCTTCTTCGAGCGTTTCAAGGCGATGCCCACGGCCACGCAAGCTTCGATGTACTCGGCCGCGAGTCACTACCTGAAAGCCGTGATCGCCGCCAAGAGCGACGCGACCGACGTCGTCGACGCCAAGATGCGCGGCACGCCGGTCAATGACATGTATGTGAAGAACGCGGTGCTGCGTCCTGATGGCAAGCTCAGCCATGACTTCCTGCTGGTGACGGTGAAGTCGAAGGCGGATTCCAAATACCCGTGGGACTACTACAAGGTGGACGCCCTGATCCCGGCGAGCGATGCACTGTCGCCACTCGGCGAAAGCGAATGTCCACTCGTGGACAAGGCTGGCTTGCAGAAGAAATGAAAGCCGCCATTGAAGGCGAAATGGACGCCGACCCGATCCTGATCGCAAAAGGCTTGACCCGCAGCTTCTCCGGCTTCACCGCCGTGAAGAACGTGGACATCAAGGTGCGCCGCAACACCATCCACTCGGTGATTGGCCCGAACGGGGCAGGCAAGAGCACCCTGTTCAACCTGCTCACCCGCTTCCTTGAAGCCGACACAGGCACCATCACCTACAACGGTGTGGACGTCACGTCCACCTCTCCCGCGCAGCTCGCGCGCCAGGGCGTGGTGCGCTCGTTCCAGATTTCGGCGGTGTTCCCGCACCTGACGGCCTCGCAGAACCTGTGCATCCCGCTTCAGCGGCTGGCGGGTTTCACGCGCGTGTTCTGGCGATCGACTGCCTGCCTGAGCGAGGTCGACGGGCGCGTGACCGATCTGCTCAGGCGCTTCGGCCTGAGTGCCTACGCGCACGTGGCCGCCGGTGAACTGCCGTACGGCCGCAAACGCGCGCTCGAACTTGCAACGACCTTCGCGTTGGAGCCCGAACTCGCACTGCTCGACGAACCGATGGCGGGCCTGGGGATCGAGGATGTGGCGCGCGTGACCGACCTCATCGCCGAGCAGTCCGCGAGAAACACCATCGTGATGGTCGAGCACAACCTCAAGGTCGTGCAGAAGCTGTCCGACGTCGTCACCGTGCTGTGCCGTGGCGAGGTGCTCGCAGAGGGCGCGTACGACGCGGTGGCCGAGGACCCCCGAGTGTTGGAGGCCTACATTGGCCACTGAGACGAAATCCATGGTCCTGGATGTGAAGGACCTGCGCGCTGGTTACCTGGGCAACCAGGTGCTCGACGGCATCGGTTTTCACCTGAAAGGCGGCGAAGTGGTCACGCTGCTGGGTCGCAACGGCGCGGGCAAATCCACCACGCTTAAGTGCCTGATGGGTTTCATCAGTGAGAAGTCGGGCTCCATCGAGTTCAGCGGCACGGCCATCGCACGCTGCCTGCCCGAGCAGATCGCGCGGCTGGGCATGGCCTACTGCCCGGAAGAGCGCGGCATCTTCTCGCAGCTGTCCGTGCTGGAGAACCTCACGCTGCCCCCGGTGATCCGGCAAGGGGGCCTCAGCGTGGACGAGGTCTACCAGCTCTTTCCCAACTTGCGCGAGCGAAGTGCCAGCCAGGGCACCAAGCTCTCCGGCGGCGAGCAGCAGATGCTCGCCATCGGCCGCATCCTGCGCACCGGCGCGAAGTTCCTGCTGCTGGACGAACCGAGCGAAGGCCTCGCGCCGGTCATCGTGAAGCTCATTGGCAAAACCATCCAGCAACTGAAGGACCGTGGTTTCACGATCCTGCTGGTGGAGCAGAACCTGCGCTTCGCCTGCGAACTGGCAGACCGGCACTACGTGATGGAAACGGGCCGCATCGTCGACGAGCTCTCGCGCAGCGAGATCAACCACAACCTCTCGCGCGTCCATGCGCACCTGGGGATCTGAACATGTTTGAAATCCTGGGCCTATCGCCCCAAGCGCTCGTCGGGCAGGTCTTGCTGGGACTGATTAACGGCTCGTTCTACGCGATGATGAGCCTGGGCTTGGCGATCATCTTCGGCTTGCTGAACGTCGTGAATTTCACGCACGGCGCGCAGTACATGATGGGTGCGTTCGCGGCCTGGATGCTGCTGCAGTGGGCCGGCATCAACTACTGGTTCGCCCTCGTGCTGGCGCCGATCGCGGTCGGCGCGAGCGGCATGCTGATGGAGCGGCTTTTCGTGCGCCGCATCTACCACCTGGACCATACGTACGGACTGCTCCTGACCTTCGGCGTCACGCTGATCATCGAAGGTCTCTACCGCAAGAGTTTCGGCGCCGCGGGCCTGCCGTACGAGAACCCGATACCGGGCGGCTTTCGCACGCAGCTGGGCTACATGCCGTACTACCGGCTCTGGGCGCTATTCGCTTCGTTCGCGGTGTGCCTGGGCGCCTGGTTCATGATCGAGCGGACCAAGCTCGGCGCCTACCTGCGTGCCGCCATGGAACGTCCCGACCTCGTGCGCGGCTTCGGCATCAACGTGCCGCTGATGGTGACGCTGGCCTACGGCTTCGGCGTGGGCCTCGCAGGCCTGGCAGGGGTTTTCGCCGCGCCGATCTACAACGTCAGCCCTGCCATGGGGTCCAATCTCATCGTCGTGATCTTCGCCGTCGTGGTGATCGGCGGCATGGGCTCGATCAAGGGCGCGATCATCACGGGCTATCTGCTCGGCCTGTCCGAAGGATTGATGAAGGTGTTCTACGCGCCGCTGGCCGACACGGTCGTGTTCATCATCATGGCCGCCGTGTTGCTGATCAAGCCTGAAGGCCTCTTCGGCAAGGGCGTCATCACGCAGAAATTCTCGAGTGCCATAACCGGCTCGGCGTCGTCGGCAAGGGCGCACAGCGGGCCCTGGACATGGGTGGTGCTCGCAATGTCGGTCGTCGCCCTGGTAGCAGCACCGTTTTTTGTCTACCCCGTGTTTCTCATCAAGGTGCTGTGCTTCGCGGTCGCCGCCAGTGCCGTCAATCTGCTGCTCGGCTACATGGGAGTGCTGTCTTTCGGACATGCCATGTTCTTCGGCTTCTCGGCCTATGTGTCCGGGCACGTGGCCACGGTCCTCGGCATGGCGCCACAGTGGGCCATTCTTGCCGGTACTGTCTCCTCGGTCGCGCTGGGCAGCATCGTTGGCGTGATCGCCATCCGGCTGCAGGGCATCTACTTTGCGATGTCCACCTTGGCGCTCGCACAGATGGTGTACTTCTTCTGCGTTCAGGCACCCTTCACCAATGGCGAGGACGGGCTGCAGAACATTCCCCGCGGGGTCGCCTTCGGCGTATGGGACCTCAAGAGCGACATCTCGACATACTTCTTCGTGTTGTCGATTTCCGTCGCCTGCATCCTGACGATCGCGAGACTGGTGCATTCGCCGGTCGGCCGCATCATCTCGGCCATCCGCGACAGCGAGCCGCGCGCCGTGTCCCTGGGCTACGACGTCAACCGCTACAAGCTCGCTGTGTTCGTGTTCTCGGCCGGTGTGACAGGCCTGGCTGGAGCTACCAAAGCCATCGCGGTGCAGATCGCCACGCTCACCGACGCCACGTGGCAGATGTCCGGCGAGTTTGTCCTCATGACGCTGGTGGGTGGCTTGGGCACCATCACCGGTCCGGTCCTCGGTGCGTTGACACTGATCGGAATGGAGACGTACATGGCCGGGCTGCAGGACTGGGTGACCGTGGTCCAGGGCGTGGTGTTCTTCGTTGTCGTTCTTTCCTTCCGGGCAGGAATCGCGGGGACATTCGCGAGGGCCTTCGCGGGTGCCAAGCGGCAAACGCCCGAGGCGGAAAGCGAAACCGTCGCGTTCCCGGCGCAGGCGTACCAGGAGCGTTGAATGCAGTTCGACATCGTCATTGTGGGTGCGGGAATCGCCGGTTCGTCCCTGGCTTGGCAGCTCTCGCGGCACGCGCGCGTCGCGCTGCTGGAGATGGAGGCGCAACCCGGCTACCACGCCACCGGTCGCTCGGCGGCGCTCTTCATGGAGACCTACGGCACGCCGATGATCCGCGCGCTCACCCGTGCCAGCCGCGCGTTCTACGAGAATCCGCCCGAAGGCTTTACGGAGCATCCGATCCTTTCGCCACGCGGGGTGATGCACGTGGCCAAGCACGGACAGGAGCGGGAATTGGAGGACGCACTGGCGTTCGCACTCGCGTCATCTCCGAATGTCGTGTTGCTGTCCACCTCGCAGGTGGTCGAGCGTTGCTCCGTCCTGCGGGCCGATCTCATCTGCGGCGCCGTGTACGAAGCGGATGCGATGGACATCGACGTGCATGCCCTGCATCAGGGTTACCTGCGCGGGTTCCGTGGCAACGGAGGCCAACTGCTGAGCGGCGCGACGCTGTCGTCGGCGGCCTTCGGGTCCGGTCAATGGACGATCACGCTGGCCGATGGACGTGGCTTGTCGGCCGGCAAGCTCGTGAACGCGGCTGGTGCCTGGGCCGATGTGGTGGCCTCCCGCTGCGGCGTGCCGCCGGTCGGGTTGCAGCCGAAGCGTCGCACGGCCTTCACCTTCGAGCCCCCAGCCGACGTGGACATCGCCCGCTGGCCCGCCATCGTCGGGGTCGACGAGACCTACTATTTCAAGCCCGATGCAGGCCAGCTCCTCGGGTCACCGGCGAACGCGGATCCGGTCGATCCCCAGGACATCCAGCCCGAAGAACTCGATGTCGCCACCGGCATTCACTTCATCGAGGAAGTCACCACGCTGCAGATTCGACGGCCGAGGCACGTGTGGGCCGGGCTGCGCTCCTTCGTCGCTGATGGGGACCTGGTGATCGGTGCGGACGACAGGTGCCCGGCTTTCGTCTGGGCGGCGGCGCAAGGCGGCTACGGGATCCAGACGGCATCGGCGGCGGCGGCACTGGCGGCAGCCTCGGTGTTGGGACAGGACGTGCCGCAACACCTGGCGGCGCATGGCGTCGTGGCCGAAGCGCTTCTGCCACGCCGCCTGCGCTGACCCGGCCCGGCTGCACAACCACGTCGGGTCCGGAGAGCCTCGAAGCCGCGTCGTGGGTAAAACCCTGTGTGGCATCCCGGGAGTCCAATTTAAAGTCTTTCGGCCGCGTCTACCAACGCTGCGACTGAACCCGTTGCCTATCCGGCAGTGGCGTTTGTTTCCATCCAAACACGCTACCGCGTGCGGAGTCCATCATGAATGCGCGTCCAGCCCTGCGGCTGCATGTGCCAGAGCCCTCAGCGCGCCCTGGCTGTGCCACCGACTTTTCCTATCTGCAACTCTCCAGCGCGGGCACCGTGCGCAAACCGCCGGTCGATGCGCTTCCCGCCGAGACGAGCGATCTCGCGGACTCGCTGATCGGCGTGCTCGATCGTGAAGGGCATGCGGTCGGCCCGTGGACGCCCGATGTCGACGGCACGCTGTTGCGCAAGGGCCTGCGCTCCATGATGAAGACGCGCATCTTCGACCTGCGCATGACGCTGGCGCAGCGCCAGCGCAAGACCTCGTTCTACATGCAGTGCTTCGGCGAAGAGGCCATTGCCGTCGCGCACGGCGCTGCGCTGCAGAAGGGCGACATGTGCTTTCCGACCTACCGGCAGCAGGGGCTGCTGCTGGGTCGCGATGACGTGTCGATGACCGAGATGATGTGCCAGCTCATGAGCAACGAAGGCGACCCCATGAAAGGGCGCCAGCTGCCGGTGTTCTATTCGAGCAAGCGCGCCGACTTCTTCACCATCTCCGGCAACCTGGCGACCCAGTTTCCGCAGGCCGTCGGTTGGGCGATGGCCTCGGCGATCAAGGGCGATACACGCATCGCGTCGGGCTGGATCGGCGACGGCGCCACGGCCGAGGCCGATTTCCATACCGCGCTCACCTTTGCCCATGTCTACCGCGCGCCGGTGATCCTGAACGTGGTCAACAACCAGTGGGCGATCTCCACCTTCCAGGCCATCGCCGGCGGGGAGTCCACCACGTTCGCGCAGCGCGGCGTGGGCTGCGGCATCGCGTCGCTGCGCGTGGACGGGAATGATTTCCTCGCGGTCTACGCAGCCACCCGTTGGGCCGCGGAGCGCGCACGCTCGAACGCCGGCCCCACGCTGATCGAATGGGTGACGTACCGGGCCGGGGGTCATTCGACGTCCGACGACCCGTCGAAGTACCGCCCGGCCGACGACTGGGCACGGTTTCCGCTCGGCGATCCGATCGAACGGCTCAAGCGCCATCTCGTGAACCTGGGCGTCTGGTCGGACCAGGAGCACGAGCAGGTCCACAAAGAGCTCGAAGCCGAAGTCGCAGCAGCGCAGAAGGAGGCCGAGCGCCACGGCACCCTGCTCGACGGCCGCAGCGCCAGCGCCGCCACGATCTTCGAGGACGTCTACGAAACCATGCCGCCGCACCTGCGCCGGCAACGCCAGGAACTGGGGATCTGACCGATGTCCGCACTGCTTGAAAACCACGGCGCTGATGTCGACGCCACCACTACCGCCACGGCCGACGCCACCAAGCCGATGACCATGATCCAGGCGCTGCGTTCGGCGCTGGACGTGATGATGGCGCGCGACCCCGACGTGATCGTCTTCGGACAGGACGTCGGCTACTTCGGCGGCGTGTTCCGCGTCACCGAGGGCTTGCAGGCCAAGTACGGCAAGACCCGCTGCTTCGACACGCCGATCAGCGAAGGCGGCATCGTGGGCGTGGCCGTCGGCATGGGCGCCTACGGCCTGCGCCCGGTGACCGAGATCCAGTTCGCCGATTATTTCTATCCGGCCGCCGACCAGATCGTGTCGGAGGCGGCGCGGCTCCGGCATCGGTCGGCGGGCGACTTCACCTGCCCGATGGTGATCCGCATGCCCTGCGGCGGCGGCATCTATGGCGGGCAGACCCACAGCCAGAGTCCCGAGGCGATGTTCACCCACGTCTGTGGCCTGCGCACCGTCGTGCCGAGCAATCCGTACGACGCCAAAGGCCTGCTGATCTCCGCGATCGAGTGCAACGACCCGGTGATCTTCCTGGAGCCCAAGCGGCTCTACAACGGCCCGTTCGACGGCCATCACGACCAGCCCGTGGTGCCGTGGTCCAAGCATGCGCTTGGCGACGTGCCGGACGGCTACTACACCGTGCCGCTCGAGTCGGCGAAGGTGTTCCGCCCAGGTGGGCAGCTGACGGTGCTGACCTACGGCACGATGACCTGGGTGGCTGAATGCGCGGCGCGCGAGACCGGCATCGACGCCGAGATCATCGACCTCCGCTCGATCTGGCCGCTGGACCTCGACACCATCGTGCAGTCGGTGCAGAAGACCGGCCGGTGCGTGATCGTCCACGAGGCGACCAGGACCAGCGGCTTCGGTGCCGAACTCTCCGCCCTGGTGCAGGAGCACTGCTTCTATCAGCTGGAAGCGCCGATCGAGCGGGTGGCGGGCTGGGACACACCGTACCCGCATGCACAGGAGTGGGCGTATTTCCCTGGACCCGGTCGCGTCGGCGCCGCCTTCCAGCGCGCGATGGAGGCATGACCATGGGACAGTACGCGATCAAGATGCCCGACATCGGCGAAGGCATCGCCGAGGTCGAACTGGTGGTCTGGCACGTGAAGCCGGGCGATGCCGTTGTCGAGGACCAGACGCTGGCTGACGTGATGACGGACAAAGCCACGGTCGAGATTCCGTCGCCCGTCGCGGGCACGGTGGTGTCGCTGGGTGCGAAGACCGGTGCGGTCATGGCCGTGGGCAGCGAGCTGATACGGCTCGACGTCGCGGGCGCCGGCAACGTGCAGTCGGGTTCAGTGCCCGCGGCCAGCACGCCCCCCGCGCCGGCGGCCGTTGCCACTCCCGCGCGCGTGGCCGTGCCACGGGCGCCGCCCGAGGCTGCGGCGCCGGTGGCGCCCCCTGCGAAGGCGCCTGCCGCGCAAACCCCGTGGCTGCAACCGGCGCCGTCGGTTGCAGCGCCCATGCCCATGCGCGCGTCGGACGGCAAGCCGTTCGCCTCGCCCGCGGTGCGCCAGCGTGCCCGCGAACTCGGCATCGAACTGCAGTTCGTTCACGGCAGCGGGCCGGCCGGACGCATCACGCAGGACGACCTCGATGTCCACCTGCTGGCGGCCAGCCAGCCGCGCACGAGCGCCCGCGCCAGTGGTCATGAGCGACTGCACGGCGAGGAGTCGCATCCGGTGATCGGCCTGCGCCGCAAGATCGCGCAGAAGATGCAGGAGGCCAAGCGCCGCATTCCGCATTTCAGCTACGTCGAGGAGATCGACGTGACCGACATCGAGCTGCTGCGCGGCACGCTCAACGAGCGCTACGGCGCGAAGCGCGGCAAGCTCACGCTGCTGCCGCTGCTGGCGCGCGCCGTGGTGATCGCGCTGCGCGATTTCCCGCAGATGAACGCCCGCTTCGACGACGACGCGGGCGTGGTCGTGCGCTACAAGCCCGTGCATCTGGGCATCGCGACCCAGACCGATGCCGGGCTGCTGGTGCCGGTGGTGCGTCATGCGGAATCGCTGGACCCCTGGGCCTGCAGCAGCGAGATCGCGCGGCTCGCCGAAGCCGGACGTGCCGGGAAGTCGGGTCGCGACGACCTGTCCGGCTCCACCCTCACCATCAGCAGCCTCGGGCCGCTCGGCGGCATCGTCACGACACCCGTGATCAACCATCCGGAGGTGGCCATCATCGGCGTCAACCGCATCGTCGAACGCCCGGTGTTCCGTGGCGGCGTCGTGGTCGCGCGCAAATTGATGAACCTCTCGTCGTCGTTCGACCATCGGGTGGTCGACGGCATGGACGCGGCACTGTTCATCCAGGCGATCCGGGCCCTGCTCGAAACCCCGGCCCTGCTTTTCGTGGAGTGAGGATGACGACGAGATTCAAGACGACGACGCTGCTGATCATCGGCGGCGGCCCAGGCGGCTACGTGGCGGCCATCCGCGCTGCGCGACTGGGCATCGCGACGACGCTGGTCGAAGGCGAGGCGCCGGGCGGCACCTGCCTGAACATCGGCTGCATCCCCTCGAAGGCGCTCATTCATGCGGCGGAGGCGTTCGACGATGTCCGGCGGGCCACGGCGGTCTCGCCGCTCGGCATCAAGGCCGGATCGGCGTCGATCGACCTGCACCTCACGCAGGCGTGGAAGGAGGGCGTGGTGTCGAAACTGACCGGCGGCGTCGCGGCGTTGCTTCGCAAGGCGGGCGTGCAGTACGTCCAGGGCTGGGCGAAGGTGGTCGATGGCAAGACCGTCGATGTCGCGGTCGAGGACGACGAGCCGCTCCGCATGCAATGCGAACACCTGCTGCTGGCCACGGGTTCCGAGCCGATCGCGCTGCCCCAGTTGCCGTTCGGCGGCCGGGTGATCTCGTCGACCGGTGCGCTCGCGCTCACCGAAGTGCCGCGCCATCTGGTGGTGGTCGGTGCCGGATACATCGGGCTGGAACTGGGCATGGCCTGGCGCAAGCTGGGCGCCGAGGTGACCATCGTCGACGTTGCGGACCGCATCCTGCCCGGCTACGACGAAGACCTCGGCCGGCCCGTCATGGCGTCGCTCCAGCGCATGGGGGTCGTCGTGCACCTGGGCTGTACCGCCGAAGGCATGAACGAGCCGGGCGACGGCTTGCGGGTGCGCAGCCGCCAGGCCGACGATCTGGTGCTGCCCGCCGATCACGTGCTGGTGGCCGCGGGACGTCGTCCACGCACCGCGGGGCTCGAATCCCTGCAACTGGAGATGCAGGGGCGCGCGGTGAAGGTCGATGCCCGGTGCCGCACGTCGATGCGCAACGTCTGGGCCATCGGCGACCTCACGGGTGAACCCATGCTGGCGCACCGTGCCATGGCGCAGGGTGAGGTGGCGGCGCGCTGCGTGGCCGGGCAAAAACGCAGTTCTGCGCCCCTGGCCATCCCGGCGGTGTGCTTCACCGATCCCGAAGTGGTCGCGGTCGGCCAGACGTCGGGCCAGGCATTGCAATCGGGCATTCAGACCATCACGACCGTCTTCCCTTTCGCCGCAAACGGCCGGTCGTTGACGATGGAAGGCGGCGAGGGCTTCGTCCGGGTGGTGGCTCGCCAGGATAACCACCGGGTGATCGGCTGGCAGGCCGTCGGCGTCGGCGTGTCGGAGCTCGCGGCGGCGTTCACGTATTCGATCGAGATGGGTGCGCAGCTCGAGGACATCGGCGCGATCGTCCATGCGCATCCAACGCTGGGCGAGGCGCTGCAGGAAGCCGCCTTGCGTGGGCTGGGCGATGCGGTACACGTTTGAGGCAGTGCGGGCCGGGTCGCACTCGCAACCATGGCGTGCACGGATCCAGGCGGCGACGATCATGAAGAATGGCCGATGCGCTGCGGACCGACAAACGCGTTTCCATCGAAAAAACGGGTGCCGAGAGCACAGCGATCTGCCGCCGCCGGTCGGTATCCGACTCGGCGTGCCGCCACCGCCGAGCAAGGGGTCGGGAATGGACACCCCGCGCACTTCGGGATTGTCGGCAGCCGAGCACCTCGCGGAGGCTGTCGGCGAGCGCCGCACCGACCCGGTTTCCGGCGGCGTGGGGGAGGGTGTCGGAGCACGATCCGCCAGGGGGTCCGACCGCCCGGCCTTGTCACTGGCACGCGCTTTGCAACAGGTCACCGGTCGGACGACCTCGACTGTATAGACAGCAATTTGGTGCATTCGCCGTCGAAGCATGCACCTCGAGCGCGCGCAGGGGTAACCCTGTATATACAAGTTGGGGCGCCCGACCACAATCCGGCCCACGTCGGTCGGTGCGCATGTGCTCGGCGTCGGCGAGCCCTGCTTTTTCATCACGAACGGAATCCACGGAGTACCCATGGTCAAGATGGTCGTCAAAGTCACTTCGCTGCTCGCAGCCGGCCTGTGTGCGGCCGGCCTGGCCACCACGGCTTCCGCACAGGACACCAAGCTCGTGCTCGGCATGTCCGGCTGGACCGGCTTCGCGCCGCTCACGCTCGCCGACAAGGCCGGCATCTTCAAGAAGAACGGCCTGGCCGTCGAAATCAAGATGATTCCGCAGAAGGACCGTCATCTGGCGCTGGCGGCCGAAGCCATCCAGTGCGCGGCCACCACCGTGGAGACGCATGTGGCATGGAACGCCAACGGCGTCCCGATCGTCCAGATCTTCCAGCTGGACAAATCCTACGGCGCCGACGGCATCGCGGTGCGCGGCGACATCAAGGGCTTCGCCGATCTCAAGGGCAAGACCATCGGCGTCGATGCGCCCGGCACGGCGCCGTATTTCGGTCTGGCCTGGATGCTCAGCAAGAACGGCATGACGCTGAAGGACGTGAAGACCACCACGCTGTCGCCCCAGGCCGCCGCGCAGGCCTTCATCGCCGGCCAGAACGACGCCGCCATGACCTACGAACCCTACCTGTCCAGCGTGCGCAACGCGCCCGAGTCCGGCAGGATCCTGGCGACCACGCTCGACTACCCGATGGTCATGGACACGGTCGGCTGCGCGCCGACTTGGCTCAAGGCCAACGCCAAGGCGGCCCAGGCGCTAACCAACTCGTATTTCGAGGCGCTGGAGATGATCAAGAACGAGCCCGCCAAGGCCAACGAGATCATGGGTGCGGCCGTCAAGCAGACCGGCGAGCAGTTCGCCAAGTCGTCGGCCTACCTGCGCTGGCAGGACAAGGCCGCCAACCAGAAGTTCTTCGCCGGTGAACTCACGGCCTTCATGAAGGACGCCGAGAAAATCCTGCTGGAAGCCGGCGTGATCCGCAAGGCGCCGGACAACCTGGCCGCGACCTTCGACGCCAGCTACATCAAGTGATGGGGCTCGCCCCGATGGCCCCGCTCGAGCCGGTGAGCGCGCGTGCGCGCTGGGTGCTCGGCGTCGGCTTCTTCGTGCTGTTCGTCGCGGTGTGGGCCTTCTTCACGCTCGGCGGCTTCGTGTCGCCGACCTTCCTGGCGAGCCCCGTCACGATGGTGAAGGAAGCCTGGCTGCTGTTCACCGAGTACAACTTCCTCCACGACATCGGCATGACGGTGTGGCGGGTGCTGGGCGGCTTCGTGCTCGCGACCGTCGTGGCCGTGCCGCTGGGCATCGCGATGGGCGCCTACAAGCCGGTCGAAGCCTTCCTCGAGCCCTTCGTGTCCTTCTGCCGCTACCTGCCGGCGTCGGCCTTCATTCCGCTGCTGATCCTGTGGGCCGGCATCGGCGAGACGCAGAAGCTGCTGGTCATCTTCATCGGCTCGGTGTTCCAGATCATCCTGATGGTCGCGGTCATCGTCGGCGGCGCACGCAAGGACCTGGTCGAGGCCGCGTACACGCTGGGCGCGGACAGCGGCGGCATCGTCAGGCGCGTGCTCATCCCGGGGGCGGCGCCGGGCATCGCCGAGACGCTGCGCCTGGTGCTCGGCTGGGCCTGGACCTACGTGATCGTGGCCGAACTCATCGGCTCCTCGTCGGGCATCGGCCACATGATCACCGACAGCCAGGCGCTGCTCAACACCGGCCAGATCATCTTCGGGATCATCGTGATCGGCATCATCGGCCTCGTCTCGGACTTCGCCTTCAAGGCGCTCAACCGCAGGCTCTTCGCATGGAGCACGCTCTGATGTCGCGCAACCAGCTTTCCATCCAGGGTGTGTCGCGCGTGTTCGAGGGCACCAGGGGCCAGCGCACGCAGGCGCTCCAGCCGATCGATTTCGAGGTCCGCGAAAACGACTTCGTCACCATCCTCGGTCCGTCGGGCTGCGGCAAGTCGACCCTGCTGCGCATCGTCGCCGGCCTCGATTTCCCGACGACCGGCCAGGTGCTGCTCGACGGGGAACGCGTCGCGGGCCCGGGCGCCGACCGCGGCGTGGTGTTCCAGAGCTACACGCTGTTCCCGTGGCTCACCATCGCGCAGAACATCCGCTTCGGCCTGCGCGAGCGCGGCATGAGCGAGGCCGAGCAGAAGGAGCGCAGCGACTTCTTCATCGCCAAGGTGGGTCTGCGCGGCTTCGAGCATCATTTTCCCAAGCAGCTGTCGGGCGGGATGCAGCAACGCACGGCCATCGCGCGCGCGCTCGCCAACGACCCGAAGATGCTGCTGCTCGACGAGCCCTTCGGCGCGCTCGACAACCAGACCCGCGTGCTGATGCAGGAACTGCTGCTGGGCATCTGGGAGTCGGCGCAGAAGACCGTGCTGTTCGTCACGCACGACATCGACGAAGCCATCTTCATGGCCAACCGCGTGGCGGTCTTCAGCGCGCGACCGGGCCGCATCAAGGCCGAGATCGTGGTGGACTTCCCGCATCCGCGGCACTACACGATCAAGACCTCGCCCGAATTCATGGCGATCAAGGCGCGCCTGACCGAAGAGATCCGCGCCGAGTCGATGGCGTCGGCCGAGCACTGAGACGTCGAGCGCCATGAAACGCGATCTGCCGGCGCTCGCCCTCTACGCGCAGGTGAAGGAATTCATCTCTCGCAGGATCCAGGACGGCACCTGGCCGGCCGGCCATCGCCTGCCGTCGGAGCACGAGCTGGTCGCGCAGTTCGGCGTGGCCCGCATGACGGTGAATCGCGCGCTGCGCGATCTGGTCGAGCAGGGCCGCATCACCCGCGTGGCCGGTGTCGGCAGCTTCGTCGCCGAGGACAAGCCGCAGTCGACCCTGCTGCAGATCGCCAACATCGCCAGCGAGATCCGCCAGCGCGGGCACGACTACCGATGCCGGATGCTGGCGGTCGAACGCTGCGCCGCATCGCCCGACGTGGCGGCCTGGCTCGACCTGCGCGCGGGCGAATCGGTGTTCCACAGCGTGTGCCTGCACCTCGAGAACGAGACCCCGGTTCAGCTCGAGGAGCGCTACGTGAACCCGGCCGTGGTGCCGGCCTACCTCGACCAGGACTTCGAGGCGACGCCGCCCAGCGAATACCTGGTGCGCCACGTGCCGTTCGACCAGATCGAGCACCTGGTGGACGCGGTACTGCCCACGGCCGAACAGGCCGAGCGGCTGGCGATGCCGGCGGCCGAGCCCTGCCTCCTGCTGACGCGTCGCACCTGGACGCGGACCACCCCGGTCACCTGGGTGCGCTGCCTGCATCCGGCGTCCCGCTACCGCCTGGGCAGCCGCTTCCGCGCCGACGGCAATCCCAGCTTCGGCTGAACTCGCCCGTGCCCAGCCACCTCGCTCACCTCTGCGCCCACGCCGAAAACGACCTGTATAGACAAGCCACATGACCGGTCTCCACCACGCACCCTCCGCCGCCAGGATGCTCACGCCGGGCGCCGTCGACCTCCCGCTGCTGCGCGCCATCCACGCGGGTGGCGTGACCTTGTCGCTCGACCCGTCGGCCGTCGCCGGCATGCGGGCCTCGCAATTGGCGGTGCAGCGCATCGTCGACACCGACGCCGTCGTCTACGGCATCAACACCGGCTTCGGCAAGCTGGCGAGCACGCGCATCGGCAACGACCATCTGGCGGACCTGCAGCGCAACCTGGTGCGCTCGCACGGCGTGGGCACCGGGGAGCCGCTGGCGGCGCCGGTGGTGCGGCTGGTGCTGGCCACCAAGGCCGTGAGCCTGGCGCGCGGGCATTCGGGCGTCCGCCCGGAACTGGTCGATGCCCTGCTCGCGCTGTTCAATGCCGGCGTGCTCCCGCGCATTCCGGCCAAGGGCTCGGTCGGCGCGTCGGGCGACCTCGCGCCGCTCGCGCACCTGGCCTGCGTGCTCATCGGCGAGGGCGAGGCGACCCTGCCCGCATCGATGGGCGGCCGCGTCGTCGGCGGTGCCGAAGCCATGCGCAGCATCGGCCTCGAACCGTTCGTGCTGGGGCCGAAGGAAGGCCTGGCACTGCTCAACGGCACGCAGGTGTCGACCGCGCTGGCGTTCGCCGGCCTCTTCGGTGCCGAGCGCGTCCTCGCCGCCGCGTTGATGTCGGGTGCAATGTCGCTCGAGGCGATCCAGGGGTCGATCAAGCCGTTCGACGCCCGCATCCATGCCGCACGCGGGCAGCCGGGGCAGATCGCCGTCGCGGCCGCCGTGCGCGCGCTGCTCGACGGCAGCGACATCGTGCCGTCGCACGCCGACTGCGGCCGTGTGCAGGACCCGTACTCGGTGCGCTGCATTCCGCAGGTGATGGGCGCCTGCCTGGACAACGTGACGCACGCCGCGCGCGTGCTGGTCATCGAGGCCAACGCCGCCTCGGACAATCCGCTGGTCTTCACCGACACCGGCGACGTGATCTCGGGCGGCAACTTCCATGCCGAACCGGTGGCGTTCGCGGCCGACATCCTCGCCCTCGCCATCGCCGAGACCGGCGCCATCGCGGAGCGCCGCATCGCGCTGCTGCTGGACACCGGCCTGTCGGGCCTGCCGCCGTTCCTCGTGCGCGACGGCGGACTCAACTCCGGCTTCATGATCGCGCAGGTGACGGCCGCGGCACTGGCATCGGAGAACAAGTCGCTCGCGCACCCGGCCAGCGTCGACAGCCTGCCCACGTCGGCCAACCAGGAAGACCACGTGTCGATGGCGACCTTCGCCGCGCGTCGGCTCGGCGACATGGTCGACAACACGGCGGTGGTCGTCGGCATCGAGGCCCTGTGCGCGGCGCAAGGCATCGAACTCAGGCGCGGGCCGACCGCGTTGCCGAAAAGCTCGCCATTGGTCGAAGCCGAGCTGGCCACCATCCGAAGCCGGGTCGCCTTTCTCGAACGCGACCGCTACCTCGCACCCGACATCCAGGCCATGCGGCAGTGGGCCCTCGCGGCCGACTTGCCCGACGTCCTGCTGCACCTCCTGCCCAGCCATTGAAAGGACCCCAGCGCCATGAACGCTCCCGAGAGAATCAACGCCGATCCCCGCCACGATCCCACCCGCGTCATCCGCGCGCCGCGTGGCAGCGAACTCACCTGCAAGAGCTGGCTCACCGAGGCGCCGTTCCGCATGCTGCAGAACAACCTCGACGCCGAAGTCGCCGAGCGCCCGCAGGACCTGGTGGTGTACGGCGGCATCGGCCGTGCCGCGCGCAACTGGGCCTGCTACGACCAGATCCTCGAATCGCTCAAGGTGCTGGAAGACGACGAGTCGCTGCTCATCCAGTCGGGCAAACCCGTCGGCGTGTTCAGGACGCACGCCGACGCGCCGCGCGTGCTCATCGCCAATTCGAACCTGGTGCCCAAGTGGGCGACCTGGGAAAAGTTCAACGAACTCGACCGCGCGGGCCTCTTCATGTACGGCCAGATGACGGCGGGCAGCTGGATCTACATCGGCGCGCAGGGCATCGTGCAGGGCACCTTCGAGACCTTCGTCGAAGCGGGCCGCCAGCATTACGGCAACGATCTCGCGGGTCGGTGGATCCTCACCGCCGGCCTCGGCGGCATGGGTGGCGCGCAGCCGTTGGCGGGCGTGCTGGCCGGCGCCTGCGTCCTGGCCATCGAATGCCAGCAGTCGAGCATCGACTTCCGGCTGCGCACGCGCTATGTCGACAAGCAGGCCAAGGACCTCGACGATGCGCTGGCGCTCGTCGCGCACCACACGGCCAGGAAGGAAGCCGTGTCGATCGCGCTGCTCGGCAACGCCGCGGAGATCGTGCCCGAACTCGCCAGGCGTGCGAAGGCCGGCACCGCGATCCGCCCCGACCTGGTGACCGACCAGACCTCCGCGCACGACCTCGTCCACGGCTATCTGCCGGTGGGCTGGACGGTGCCGCAGTGGCAGGCCGCCATGAAGGACGCGTCGCAGCACGCCACGCTCACGGCGGCGGCCGCCAGGTCCTGCGTGCTGCACGTGCAGGCCATGCTCGACTTCCAGGCCATGGGCGTGCCCACGGTCGACTACGGCAACAACATCCGCCAGGTGGCGTTCGACGAAGGCGTGAAGAACGCCTTCGACTTCCCCGGCTTCGTGCCCGCGTACATCCGCCCGCTGTTCTGCGAGGGCAAGGGCCCGTTCCGCTGGGTCGCGCTCTCGGGCGACCCGGAGGACATCTACAGGACCGACGCGAAGATCAAGGAACTGTTCCCGGAGAACAGGCACACGCACCGCTGGCTCGACATGGCGCGCGAGCGCATCGCCTTCCAGGGCCTGCCCGCGCGCATCTGCTGGCTGGGCCTGGGGGAACGCCACAAGGCCGGCCTGGCCTTCAACGAGATGGTGAAGACCGGCGAGCTGAAGGCGCCCATCGTCATCGGCCGCGACCACCTCGACACCGGCTCGGTCGCCAGCCCGAACCGCGAGACGGAAAGCATGAAGGACGGCACCGATGCCGTCAGCGACTGGCCGCTGCTCAACGCGCTGCTCAATACCGCCGGTGGCGCCACCTGGGTCAGCCTCCACCACGGTGGCGGCGTCGGCATGGGTTATTCGCAGCACGCGGGCATGGTGATCGTGTGCGACGGCACCGACGCCGCCGCCAGGCGCATCGGCAACGTGCTGTGGAACGACCCGGCCAGCGGCGTGATGCGCCACGCCGACGCGGGCTACGACATCGCCGTCGCGACCGCCAGGAAGCACGCCCTCAACCTGCCCATGATCAACGAAGGCTGAAGCCCATGTCCGATTCGACCGCGGAGATCCATCTCCAGTACCTCAACCACCCCGACGTCCAGAAGCTGGCGATGACCGATGCCGAGATCATCGCGGCCGTCGAGCAGGGCCTGGTCGCGCAGGCGCGCGGCGAGGCGACCATCGAGCCGCGCATGCACCTGGTGCCCGAGAAGGACTATCCCGGCCACTTCAACGTGCTGCGCGGCTACATCCGCACCCTCGGTGACCAGGGCGTGGCGGGCGTGAAGGTGGTGGGCGACTTCTATCGCAACTACGAGATCGGCCTGCCGTCGGAACTCGCCATCCTCAACCTCTTCAACCCGAAGAACGGCACCCCGGTCGCGATCATCGATGCGTCCGACATCACCGACATGCGCACCGGCGCGGTGACGGCCATCGGCGCCAAGCACCTGGCGCGCAAGGATTCGAAGGTGCTCGGCCACATCGGCGCGCGCGGCACGGCCTACTGGAACGTGCGCCTGCTGCAGTCGATCTTCCACTTCGACGAGATCCGCGTGCACTCGCGCCGCAAGGAAAGCCGCGACGCCTTCGCCGCCAGGCTCGAGCAGGACCTGGGCGTGAGGATCACGGTGACCGAGGACTGGGAAAGCTGCGTGCGCGGCGCCGACATCGTGGTCGAGGCATCGCGCCTCGAGAAGCCCGCGCCGATGCTCAAGACCGAATGGATCAAGAAGGGCGCCTGCGTCATTCCCTACGGCACCAACAGCGCGGTCGAGCTGTCGCTCACCGACATCATGGACAAGATGGTGATGGACGACTGGGGCCAGGCCAAGGCCGGCCCCTTCGGTGCGCTGCGCGCGCACGTCGACAGCGGCAAGCTGTCGGCGACCACGCTCTACGCCGAGCTCGGCCAGATCGTGGCCGGCATGAAACCCGGCCGCCAGAGCGACGACGAGACCACCCTGTTCTGGCACCGCGGTCTGTCGCTGTCGGACATCGCGCTGGGTTGCGCGATGCTCGACAAGGCGAAGGCCATGGGCGTCGGCCAGACGCTGCGATTCCGTTGAACGACCGCCGCGTCGCCCCATGACCGCGATCGCCAACGCCCGCATGTACTCGGCCACGCCGGCCGTGCGCGACGCATGGAAGGTGCTGCTGCACTGGGTGCTGGCGCGGGCCGGGCTCGCGTGGGAGGTGATCGACCACGACCCGCCCGCACCGTTGTCGGCGCTGTGGGCGCGCGACGACCTCGGCCTCGCGATGATGTGCGGGCTGCCCTTCGCCCAGCGCGGTGCGCGGCCCACGCTGGTGGCCGCACCGATCCCGTCGCCGGCGCGCTATGGCGGCCGGCCGGTGTACTTCACCGACATCGTGGTGCGTGCGGACTCGAGCTTCGAGCGGCTGGAGGACACCTTCGGCGGCACGGTCGGCCACACGCTGGCCGACTCGATGTCGGGCGGCGTCGCCTTGCGCGACCATCTGGCGCCGTACCGCCGACGAGCGGGCACGCGGCTCTATCGCGCCACCGTGGGCAACCTCGTCCACGCGCGCGGCGTGATCGAGGCGCTGGCGGCGGGCCGCATCGATGTCGGTCCGCTCGACAGCTACTACCACGACCTGCTGCGCCACGACGAACCCGCGCTCGCCGCGCAGGTGCGCGTGGTCGCGCGCACCGAGCCGATGCCGATTCCACCGCTGGTCGCGACCGCGAGGATGACCGATGCCGAACTGCAGCGCCTGCGCGACGCGCTGGGCGACGTGGCCACGTCCGACGCGCTCGCACCCGCCAGGGAACGCTTGTTGCTTGCGGGATTCGCCATTCCAGACCCCGCCGGCTACGACGTGCTGGCGGCCATGGCCCGACGCCCCGTCCCACCTTTCGAGGACCTCTGATGAAGCACTTCCTGCTGGCCACCTCCCTGACCGCTTCGCTGCTGCTCGCGACCACCCCGTTTTCGGCTTCCGCCCAGAGCTATCCAGCCAAGCCGGTGCACGTGATCGTGCCGTTCGCGCCCGGCGGCCCGGTCGACGTGCTGGCCCGCATCCTGGGCCAGGAGTTCGGCGAGGCCTGGCGCCAGGCCTTCGTGGTGGAGAACAAGGTCGGCGCGGCCGGCAACATCGGCGTCGACCAGGTGGCCAAGGCCGCGCCGGACGGCTACACGATCGGCATCGTTCCCGCGGGCAACATCGCGGTGAACCCGTCGCTGTTCAGCAACCTGCCCTACAAGGCCTCGGAGCTGCAGCCCGTCGCGATGCTGGCCACCGTCGAGAACGTGCTGGTGGTCAGCGCCGACTCGCCGGCCAGGAGCCTGAAGGACCTGCTCGCGATGGCCGCCGCCAAGCCCGAGACGGTGAGCTTCGCTTCCCCCGGTGCCGGCAGCCAGGCGCATCTGGCGGGCGAGCTGATGGCGCTGGACGGCGGCGTGCGCATGATCCACGTGCCGTACAAGGGCACGGGGCCGGCGCTCAACGACGTGATCGGCGGCCAGGTCACGATGATGTTCGGTCAGATGTCCTCGGTGCTGCCGCTGATCAGGGGCGGCAAGCTGCGCGCCGTCGGCGTCGCCAGCCCGAAGCGTTCGACCGTGCTGCCCGACGTGCCGACGATCGCCGAACAGGGCATGCCGCGGTTCGAGGCGGTGTCGTGGTATGCGCTGATGGTGCCGGCCGCCACGCCGAAAGCCATCGTCGACAGGCTCAACGCCGAGAGCCTGAAGATGCTGGACAAGCCGGCCATCCGGGAGAAGTTCGCGGGCCTCGGGCTCGAAGCCGGCAGCGGCACGCCGCAGTCGCTGGCCGCCACCATCCAGAGCGAAACCGCGCGCTGGGCCGACGTCATCCAGAAGAAGAACATCAAGCCGGAATAGGGCACTGCCCGCCGCCTGCCATCCTCCGACGTCTCGCCGCGCACCGCCCGTCTCGTCTCGTCTCGTCTCGTCTCACCATTCCTCAGGACCCACCATGACCTTCCGCCGCGCGCTTCTCGTCGCCGCATTCGCCCTTGCCGGCTTCACCGGTTTCACCGGCGCGGCCCATGCCCAGGCCGTTCTCACCGTCGGCACCGACGCCACCTTCCCGCCGATGGAGTTCATCGAAGCGGGCAGGCACACCGGCTTCGACGTCGAACTCGTCGAGGCCATCGGCAAGGCGATGGGCCGCAGGGTCGAGTGGGTCGACATCGACTTCAAGGGCCTCATCCCCGGCCTGATCTCCAGGCGCTTCGACATGGCCGTGTCGGCCATCTACATCACCGACGAGCGCAGGAAGGTCGTCGACTTCACCGAGCCCTACTACGCCGGCGGCCTGGTCGCGATGGTCAAGGCCGACAACACGACGCTCAGGTCGCCGGCCGACCTGAACGGCAGGAAGGTCAGCGTGCAGGTCGGCACCAAGTCGGTCGGCTACGTGAAGGAGAAGTACCCGAAGGTCGAGCTGATGGAAGTCGAGAAGAACCAGGAGATGTTCAACCTGGTCGCCATCGGCCGCAGCGACGCGGCGGTGACCGGCAAGCCCGCCGCCTTCCAGTACGTGCGCACGCGCCCCGGCCTGAAGGTGCTCGACGAGCAGCTCACCACCGAGGACTACGGCATGGCGATCCGCAAGGACTCGCCCGAACTGACGAAGGCGGTGAACGTCGCCCTCGCCAGGCTGAAGGCCGACGGCACCTACGCGGCCATCGTGAAGAAGTGGTTCAGCAACACCGCGGCGAAGTGATCCGGCGTCGTTGATGGACCTGGACTTCACACCGGTCTGGGCGGGCTGGACCGACTTGCTGCGCGGCGCGCTCGTCACGGTGCAGATCACCGCCTGCGCGCTGACGCTCGGCTGCGTGCTCGGCCTGCTGGTCGGCATCGGGCGGCTGAACCCGAAGCGGCGCTGGCGCCACGGCTTCTGCACCGCCTACGTCGCGGCGGTCCGCGGCACGCCGCTGCTGGTGCAGTTGTTCATCCTGTTCTTCGGGCTGCCGCATTTCGGCATCCTGCTGCCCGCCTTCCTGTGCGGCGTGCTGGGGCTCGGCGTGTATTCGGGTGCCTATGTGTCGGAGATCGTGCGTGGCGCGATCCAGTCCATCGACCGGGGCCAGACGCTGGCGGCCGAATCCCTGGGCATGACGCCGGGCGTCGCGATGCGGCAGATCGTGCTGCCGCAGGCCGTGGTGCGGATGATCCCGCCGCTGGGCAACGAGTTCATCGCCCTGATCAAGAACTCGGCCCTGGTGTCGCTGCTGACCATCCACGACGTGATGCACGAAGGCCAGAAGATCATCAGCGTGTCGTACCGATCGCTCGAGGTGTACCTGGCGATCGCGGCCGTGTATTTCGTGCTGACCGGCGGGGTGACGCTCACGCTGCGGCACTTCGAACGCAAGCTGCGCCAGGGCGGGTTGCTGAGATGACCGTTGGGCGCTTTGACCGCGACACCCTGCCCGTCACGCCCTGGAAGAACGGCGGCGGCACCACGCGCGAGATCGCGAGCTGGCCCCCGGGCGCCGGCCTGGAGACGTTCGACTGGCGCGTGAGCATCGCGACCATCGGGGCGAGCGGCCCGTTCTCGGTGTTCGGCGGGGTGGACCGCACGATCATGCTGCTCGACGGCGAAGGCATGCGGTTGCATGCCGCCGACGGCAGCATCGCGCACCGGCTCGACCGGCCGCACCAGCCCTTCGCCTTCCGTGGCGACGTGCCGATCGATTGCACGGTGCTCGGTGGCGCGTCGAGCGATTTCAACGTGATGAGCCGGCGTGCAAAAGGCACCGCCGACGTGCGGGTGCTGACCCTCGCGCAGACGCTGGACGCCGCGCCGGCCGGGCTGCTGATGGCCTTGCATGGACGCTGGCGCGTCGACGACCGGTCGCTCGCCGCGGGCGAAGGCCTGTGGTGGGCCGACACGCCGACCGCGTGGGCGCTCGCGCCCCGGGACGACGCTGCCGAACTGGTGGCGGTACGCTGGACACCACGGCACCGACCGAACGAGCACGGAACGGACGTTCCGCAACCCGCAGGATGACCATGAAGCACAAGCCATTCGACGCACTCCCCTCGGCCGACGGTCTCTGGACCGGCCTGCGGCTCGCGAGCGACGCGACCACGCAGGCGGCCATCGTCGTCGGGCAGGGCATCGTCCGCTGGGTCGGCCCGCGCGCGGCGCTGCCTGCCGGGTTCGCGTCGCTGCCGCTGCACGACGGCGGCGACGCCCTGGTCACCCCGGGCCTGGTCGACTGCCACACGCACCTGGTCTACGGCGGACAGCGCGCCAACGAGTTCGCGATGCGACTCGCCGGTGCCAGCTACGAAGAAGTGGCCAGGGCCGGCGGGGGCATCGTCTCGAGCGTGCGCGCCACGCGCGAGGCCAGCGAGGACGATCTGTTCGCGAGCGCGGCCGTGCGGCTCGAGGCGCTGCTGGCCGAGGGTGTCTGCGCGATCGAGATCAAGTCGGGCTACGGCCTGGCGCTGGAACACGAGCGCAAGCAGTTGCGCGTGGCGCGCCGGCTCGGCGAGGCCTATGGCGTCACGGTGCGCACCACCTTCCTGGGCGCGCACGCATTGCCGCCCGAGTACGCGGGTCGCGAGAACGGCAGTGGTGACTATATCGCGCTCGTCTGCGACGACATGATGCCCGCGCTCGCGGCCGAAGGGCTGATCGATGCGGTCGACGTGTTCTGCGAGCGCATCGCCTTCTCGCTGGAGGAGACCGAGCGCGTCTTCCAGGCCGCGCGGGCGCTGGGCCTGCCGGTGAAGCTGCACGCCGAGCAGCTGTCGGACATGGGTGGCGCGGCGCTGGCGGCGCGCCATGGCGCGCTGTCGTGCGACCACATCGAGCATCTGTCGCAGGCCGGCGTCGACGCGATGCGCGCGGCGGGCACCGTGGCCGTGCTGCTGCCCGGCGCGTACTACACGCTGCGCGACACGCAGCCGCCGCCCATCGCCGCGTTGCGCGAGGCCGGCGTGCCGATGGCTGTATCGACCGATCACAACCCCGGCACCTCGCCCGCGCTGAGCTTGCTGCTGATGGTGAACATGGCCTGCACGCTGTTCCGGTTGACGGTCCCTGAAGCCATCGCCGCCGTGACGACGCATGCGGCGCGTGCCTTGGGGCTGCAGGCCACGCACGGGGCCATCGCGGTGGGCCTGCCCGCGAACTTCGTGCTGTGGAACCTGCGCGAGGCTTCGGAGCTGGCTTATTGGTTCGGTCAGCGGCCCGTGTCCACCGTCGTGCGGCAGGGGCGGATCGCGGCGGGTGTCGGCGCATGAGGGCGCGTTGCGGTCCGTCCGTCCGGCATGCTGCCCGCCGGCGCTCCCGCCCGTCGACCGCGTGGAGCGCGAGATGACCCGGAGCCTCGTCGCGAGCCAGGCGTTGCTCCCCACCGGCTGGGCCTGCAACGTCCTCCTTCAATGGGACGCCCAGGGTCGACTGACCCGCGTCGAACCGAATATCCCCGCACCGGGCGGGACGACCCATGGCCCGGTCGTCCCGGGCACTCCCAACCTCCACTCGCATGCCTTCCAGCGTGCGATCGCCGGCCTGACCGAATACCGCGGCGCGTCGCGGGACAGCTTCTGGAGCTGGCGCACGCTGATGTACCGCTTCGCCTCGCGCCTCGACCCCGCGCAACTCGAAGCGATTGCGCTGGGCCTCTACGTCGAAATGCTCGAGGCCGGCTACACCTCGGTCTGCGAGTTCCACTACGTCCATCACGAAGCCGACGGGCGTCCTTACGCCGACGATGCCACGCTGGCGCACGCCCTGATGCGCGCGGCGCAGCGCGCGGGCATCGGCTTCACCCTGTTGCCGGTGCTCTACCAGACCAGCGGCTTCGGCGGCCTGCCGCCGAGCGAGGGGCAGCGCCGCTTCATCCGCTCGACCGAGTCGATGCTGCGCCTGCTCGAAGGCCTGAAGCCGCTGTGCGAACGCCAGGACGCCCGGCTGGGCCTGGCGCCGCACTCGCTGCGCGCCGTGCCGCCGGACGGCCTGCGGGAGGCCCTCGCCGGGCTGAACGCGCTGGATGCGACGGCACCCATCCACATCCACATCGCCGAACAGACCCGGGAAGTCGACGACTGCATCGCCTGGAGCGGGCAGCGCCCGGTCGCCTGGCTGCTCGACCACGCGCCGGTCGACGCGCGCTGGTGCCTCGTGCACGCGACGCACATGGATGCCGACGAACACCGTCGCGCCGCCGCGAGCGGCGCCGTCGCGGGCCTGTGCCCGACCACCGAAGCGAACCTCGGCGACGGCATCTTCGACCTGGGCGCGTGGCGCGCCGCCGATGGCGCGACGGGCGGCGCGTGGGGCATCGGCTCCGACAGCCACGTCTGCGTCAACGCCGCCGAGGAACTGCTGATGCTCGAATACAGCCAGCGCCTGGCGACGCGCCAGCGCAACGTCGCGGCCGATGCCGGGCGGCCGCAGGTCGCCGAGGCGATGACGCTGGCGGCGGTCGCGGGTGGCGCCCGGGCGGCCGGCCGTGCCGTCGCGGGCCTGGCCGTCGGGCAGCAGGCCGACTTCGTGGTGCTCGATGCGAACCATCGTGCGCTGCGCGGGCTGTCCGCTTCGGACATGCTGTCGTCGCACGTCTTCGCGAGCCACCGCACCAGCGCCATCGAAGCCGTCTGGGTCGGTGGCCGACCGCGCGTGCAGGCCGGGCGCCACGAACTTCACGAACCTGCGACCGCCGCCTTCGTCGCGGCGCGCAGCCAGCTCCTCCACACACCATGACCACCTTCCACACCACCGAACCTGCCTTCCGCTTTCGCCAGGGCACGCGCGCGCTGCTGATCTCGATGCCGCACGTCGGCACCTTCGTGCCGCCCGCGCTGGCGGCACGCTTCACCGACGAGGCACGACGGGTGCCCGACACCGACTGGCACCTGGAACGCCTCTACGACTTCGCCGACGAACTCGGCGCCTCGGTCCTGGTCGCCACGCATTCGCGCTACGTCATCGACCTGAACCGCGCACCCGACGGCGCCAGCCTGTACCCGGGCCAGAGCGTCACGGGGCTGTGCCCCGTCGACACCTTCGACGACACGCCCATCTACGCCGCGGGCGACGTGCCCGGCGAGGTCGAGATCGCGGCGCGGCGCGAGGCCGTCTGGCAGCCGTACCACGCCAAGCTCACCGAAGCGCTGGCGCAAATCAAGGCGCAGCACGGCGTCGCCGCGCTGTGGGACGCGCATTCGATCCGCTCGGTGTTGCCACGCTTCTTCGACGGCAAGCTGCCCGACCTGAACCTGGGCACCGGCAAGGGCATCAGTTGCGACCCGGCGCTGGCGCAGACGCTGCTCGCCATCGCCGAGCGCGCACCCGGCTACACCGGGGTGCTCAACGGGCGCTTCACGGGCGGCTACATCACGCGCCACCATGGAAACCCTGCGCAGAACGTGCATGCGGTCCAGCTGGAGATGACCCAGTCGAGCTACATGCAGGAAGCGCTGCCCTTCGACTACCTGCCCGACGTGGCGGCGGGCGTGCAGCCGCACGTGCGACGGATGATCAAGGCGGTACTGGCGTTCGTCGAGGCGAGGGCCGTGCGTGCCTGAGGTGGATCTTCCACCTCCGACCGCCTTCATCGACGCGCTGATCGCGGCCCTCGGTGCCGATGCCGTGCAGGCCGCCGACGCGGTGCCGCCGCGTCACTTCACCGACTGGAGCGGCGTCACGCCGGTGCGGCCGCTCGCGCTGGTGCGACCGCGCAGCACCGCGCAGGTGGCCGAGGTGCTGCGGATCTGCACCGGACACCGGGTGCCGGTCGTGCCGCAGGGCGGGCTCACCGGCATGGCGGGTGCGGCGGTGCCCGTGCCCGGCGGCATCGCCTTGTCGCTCGACCGGATGGCCGCGATCGAGTCCATCGACGTGGCGGCCTCCACCGCCACGGTGCAGGCCGGCGCCACGCTGCAGGCGGTGCAGGACGCCGCAGCGGCGCACGGCCTCCGGTTCGGCGTCGACCTCGGGGCGCGCGGCTCCTGCCAGATCGGCGGCAACCTCGCCACCAATGCCGGCGGCAACGGCGTGCTGCAGTTCGGGATGATGCGCGAGCAGGCGCTCGGCCTCGAGGTCGTGCTGGCCGACGGCAGCGTCCTGCCGATGCTGCGGCCGATGATCAAGAACAACACCGGCTACGACCTGAAGCAGTTCTTCATCGGCGCGGAGGGCACGCTGGGCGTGATCACGCGCGCGGTGCTGCGGCTGCACCCGGCACCGCCGGCCAAGGCCACGGTGCTGGTCGCGCTGGAGGACTTCGATGCAGCCCTCGCGTTGCTGCGCCGGCTGCAGGCGCGCTTTCCCGGGGCGGTCGCGGCCTACGAGCTGATGTGGCGCGACTTCGTCGAAGCCTCGCTGCGATGGCAATCGCTGCGCGAACCCTTCGACACCGTGCATGCGTTCACGGCGCTGGTCGACGTGACGGGCGACGACGAGGCCACGCTGCGCGCGTCGCTCGAAGCGCTGCTGGCCAAATCGATGGACGCCGGCGAGGCGCTCGACGCGGTCGTCGCGCAGTCGGACGCCCAGGCCCGTGCGCTCTGGAAGATCCGCGAAGCGACGGCCGAACTCCCGACGAACATGCACCCGCCGCTCAACTTCGACGTGAGCCTGCCGATGGCCGAGATCGGCCGCTTCGCCCAGGCCTGCCGCAGCGCGCTCGATGCCCGCTGGCCCGGCCAGCATTCGGTGTTCTTCGGGCACGTGGGCGACAGCAACCTGCACCTCTCGACCGACCTCGGCACGCTCGACGGCGCCGAACACGACGTGGCGCGCGTCGTCTACGACCTGGTGGCCGCGTTCGGCGGCAGCGTCTCGGCCGAGCACGGCATCGGCACGCACAAGAAGCCCTGGCTGGGACTGAGCCGCACGCCCGCGGAGCTGGCCGCCATGCGCGCCATCAAGTCGGCGCTCGATCCGTTGGGGCTGATGAATCCAGGAAAATTGTTCGACCTCTGATCGTGTCGCTCGACGGAAGCGGCCGGCCGCGCTCCGGGCTTCGATCCTGGATGGAAAAGGAAGCGCGTCGGTCGGGGAAGCCTCGGCCCGCTCCCGATCGCCGCGCCAAGCATCAGTGGTCGTGATGAAGGTAGCTGGCTTGCTTCGGCAGCCGCCAGCTCACCAGAAAGGCGACCGCCATCATCAAGGTCACATACCAGTAGAAAGCGGATTCGTGACCGAGCGATTTCAGCCCCAGCGCCACGTATTCCGCCGAGCCACCGAAGATCGCGTTGGCGACCGCGTAAGCCAGACCCACGCCGAGCGCACGCACTTCGGGTGGAAACATCTCCGCCTTGACGATGCCACTGATCGATGTGTAGAAGCTCACGACGGCCAATGCCAGGATGATGAGCAGGAAAGCCGCGATGGGACTCGTGACGTGCTGCAGGCCACTCAGGATCGGCACCGTGGCGACCGCGCCGAGCGCGCCGAACAGCAGCATGTTGTTCCGGCGCCCGATGCGATCCGAGAGGGCGCCGAACAGCGGTTGCATGCACATGTAGACGAACAGTGCGCAGGTCATGACATAGCTGGTCGTCTTGATCGGCATGCCCACCGTGTTCACCAGGTACTTCTGCATGTAGGTGGTGAACGTGTAGAAGATGAGCGACCCGCCGGCGGTGAAGCCCAACACGGTGAAGAAGGCCGCCTTGTGGTGCCTGAACAGGTGCGCCAGGCTGCCGGATTCCTTGTTCTTGAGATTTTCCGCCGTTTGCGTCTCCTGCAGCGTGCGGCGCAACAGCAGGGCCACGACCGCCGCGATGGCGCCGATGACGAAGGGAATGCGCCAGCCCCAGGCCTTGAGCTCGGCTTCATCGAGCAATTGCTCCAGCACCACGATGACGAGCACGGCCAGCAATTGGCCGCCGATCAAGGTGACGTACTGGAACGACGAGAAGAACCCGCGCTGACCGCGCAGCGCCACTTCGCTCATGTAGGTCGCCGTGGTGCCGTATTCGCCGCCCACCGACAGCCCCTGGAACAGCCGGCAGACCAACAGCAGGAAGGGCGCCCAGGCACCGATCTGCGCATAGGTCGGCAGGCAGGCAATGGCCAGTGAGCCACCGCACATCATCGTCACCGAGATCAGCATGGACGTCTTGCGGCCATGCTTGTCGGCGACGCGGCCGAACAGCCACCCGCCGATCGGACGCATCAGGAAGCCCGCCGCGAAGACGCCTGCCGTGTTCAGCAACTGCGCCGTCGGATCCGATTTGGGGAAGAAGGACGGCGCGAAGTACAGCGCGGAAAACGCGTAGACGTAGAAGTCGAACCACTCGACCAAATTGCCGGAAGAGGCCGCCATGATCGCGAAGATGCGGCTTCGCTTCTCGGTCGCGGTGTAGGGACGCGGGGTGTCGGAGGACGAGTCTGTGGACATGAATCAGCTTTGTTGGGAATATTTTTGCTGTGGCCGATTCTGCGACCCGGTGAAACCCTTGGATGTCGGAGTCGGTCTTGTTTGACCGGCACGAAGGGAGATGCGCACCGTCTGCCGCGCATGCATCGATCCGTGCGACGTGCGGCATCGAAAGCGGTCAACAAGAATGTGACACCGCATGGGCGCAGATGCCGCGGCGAGTTCGGCTGCGCAATGCCAAATGAGTCCGAATGCTGCGCTCGAAGCAGTCACGAGGTTCGAGCGTTCACCCGACGATGAAACCCGGCCAAGCGTCGCGCTCGATCCCTCGACGTCGACATCCGGCCCTGCCAGGTTCGCCGGTCGATGACCGGCCATGCATCCCGGGATGCACGCTGGCCTTGAAAGAGGTCGCCGGCCACGCGGCTGATCGCGTCTCGGCCCCGCACCGGGCGATCGGGCTCGTACATGACCGGTGCGTCGGTGAACGATTCGTGCACGGCCGAGGCGCGCTGGGCGTCATCGCGTTCATTGAAAACGCGCTCGAGATCGGCGCGAAGCGACGAGTCGAAATCGAACGGCGCGCCGGTGATCGCTGATCGGTGAACGGTCGGTCATGCGGGTTCCGGACGTGAGGGGCCGGCGAGCGGTCGCGTCGCCGAGGTCAGCCGAATCGCACGAGTTCGAGCGCGCTCGACGGCCCGCCCGGGAATCGCGACCGACGCCCGCCCTCGGCGAGCGTGCCGAGGTCGATGCCGGCGAAGCCGAGCCGATCGATCAGGGCGGCCACGGTGGCGTTGGCCCGGGCATCGTCGCCAGCGAGAAACAGCACGCACCAGCCACCGCGTTCGACGGGATCGGCCGAGCGCAACGCCGGACGCAGGTGATTGAAAGCCTTGACGACCCGTGCGTCCGGGACCAGGCGGGCGAATGCCTCGCTGGACGTGCGGCCGTGGAGGGCGATGGGCTCGAACAGGGGGCTTCGACGGGATTGTTGGCGTCGATGACGATGCGTCCCCCGAATGGTGGCAGGCCCGCCAGCGCCTCGGGCAGCCTCGACCCGTGCACGGCGACCAAGACGATCGGCTGGGCCGCGGTTTCTGTTCGCGGGACCCGGCACGGATGCCGGGGCCCCGGGGACTGCACCAGGGCCGGCGCCCGTGCGGCGGACCGTTCGCCGCACGCAGGGCAGGATGAAAGCGAAGGTCCCCGCGGGACCTTCTATAGGGGCTGTTGGAAGAGGCGACGTGGTGTTCAGCGTGCGGCTCGAGCGACTTCGCTGAGCAGCCGCTGGGCCGCGGGGGCCGACGAGGCCGGGTTCTGGCCGGTAATCAGCAGGCCGTCGACGATCACGTAGGGTCCCCAATCCGGACCCTTGGCGTACACGCCACCCTTGGCCTTGAGTTCGTCCTCGACAAGGAACGGCACGATCGTCGTCAAGCCGACACCGTCTTCCTCGGTGTTGGCGAAGCCCGTGACCTGGCGGCCTTCGACCCAGGGCCGTCCGTCGGCCGCTTTGACGTGACGCAGGACGCCGGGCGCATGGCACACCAGCGCGACGTGCTTGCCGGCGCCGAGGAACGACTCGATCAACGCGATCGAGTGCTTGTCCTCGGCCAGGTCCCACAGCGGGCCGTGGCCGCCGGGATAGAAGACGGTGTCGAAGTCCGCCGGGTCGATCGTGTCCAGCCGCACCGTGGCGGCCAGCTGGGCCGTGGCGACCGCGTCGGCCTCGAAGCGGCGGGTCGAGTCGGTCTGGGACGAGGCCTCGTTGCTCTTCGGATCGAGCGGCGGCTGACCACCCTTCGGCGAGGCAAGGGTGATCTCGGCGCCGGCAGCCTGGAACGCGTAGTACGGCGCGGCCAGTTCCTCCAGCCAGAAACCGGTCTTGCGGCCCGTGTTGCCGAGTTGGTCGTGCGAGGTCAGGACGATGAGGACTTTCATGGGAACTCCAGTGGATAAAAAATAGACCGGTCGACTAACGACGCGGCGAAGAAAAGCGCAGGACCGGGGCGATGGGTGGCCGGTACTCACGCGGACAAGTGAAGCATGTGACGGGTGGTGGTCAGCGCGGTTTCGAACGGCTGCAGATCGCGCACGATCTTCGCCATCACGCTCGCGCCGAGCCAGAGCTGGTAGAGGCCTTGCGCGACCCGTTCCGGCGTGTCGTCGATCGACAGGGAGCCTTCGGCGGCGGCGGTCTCGATGGCGATGGCCAGGCGGGAGATGATCGCGGCGGTGCCCCGGTTCATGGCCGCGCGCAGCGTCTCCGACAGATCCGCCACCTCGGCGCCCAGCTTCACAGCCAGGCACTTCCCCTGGCAGTCCAGGAACGACTGGCTCTCCTGCCAGCTTGCGAAGTAGCTCATGAGGCGCTGCGCCATGTCGGAGCCGGGCTTGGCGAGCGTCGTGTCGATCTCGGCCAGGTAGTCCTCGAAATAGGCCTCGATCAGCGCTTCGCCGAACGCGTTCTTGGAACCGAAGTAGTGATAGAACGAGCCTTTGGGCACGCCTGCGGTCGTCAGGATCTCGTTCAAGCCGACGGCTGAAAACCCCTTGCTCGCCATGAGTCGCTGGCCCGACGCGAGGATGTTGTCGCGGGTGTCGTTGGACGGTGCAGGGGTGACGGAAGGCATGCGGTGACTCTAACAACAAATAGACCGGTCGTCTAGTGAGCGTTCGGTTGATCGAGTTGCGTCGGAGCGCTGATGGCGACGACGGTGGCGAACTGGCGTGTCGGGCCGGTGGCCCCGGTCCGACAGGGGGGCGACCCGGTCGACCGAGTCGAGAGCGACGTCGCGGATTGCACAGTTTGGGGACCAGGCCGCGTTCCGCTGCGGACGCGCGGCACAGGATTCGTGACGAAGCGGACTCCGAACCGCGCCGGGGTCCCGCTCAGTTCGTCGCGAAGCAGTACATCAGGCCTGCGCTGCCGCTCATCTTGAGCTGGTCGATGCTGCAGCCGCGCGTGCCATGCGAAGCGTTCCAGGAGGCGTTGGCCACCGGATCGGGGTTGGTGCCCTTGTGATCGTGATGGCCCACGATGGCGGAGCCGCCGTCACTGCGAGTCCAATTACCGCATGTCGTGTCCTTGCCAGGGTCTGGCACCGCCAGGGTGCCGTCGGGACGCGAACCGGTGAGGATGTCGTGGCGGTTGACCGGGTCGCCGAAGCCGGAAACGACCTCGCCCTTTTCGGTCAGCGACGTGTCCTTGCCTACACGGGCGTTGGCACTGTGCAGGTCGGCCAGGCTGGTGGCGACGACGACACCCTTGGCGTTGGTCCAGGGGCCGGCGCCGATCCGGTCACGTGCGTTGACAGCCGGCTGCCCGTTCATGGCCGTGGTGCTCAGGTAGGCGCGCCAGGTCTTGCCACCGGCCCCGGCGCCGGATGCCAGCGACTGGCAGAAGCGGTCGGCACCGACCAGGCCGCCGAGATCGCCGCCCTGGCCTGGATTGACGCTGGTGACGAAGAAGCTCATCGGCGTGCCGCCCGACGGCTTGATGGCACCGCAACCCAGGACCAGAGCAGCCGCCGCGGCGGCGACGCCTGCGGAAAGAACGAGACGACGGGACATCGGAGCACTCCTGGGGTTGTGGAAGCGGCGAAGGCTAGCGCACTGTGGCGCCAGCGGCAATTGGTGCTGTCAGGGGCGTGTGCGCAGGGCATGACCCTGCAGCAGGCGCGTCGCACCCAGCGTGACCGCGCAGCCGTCGATCGGGTGAACCTGATCGGGCCTGACGCCCACCGACGCCGAACTGGCGTGTCGCTTCGGTGCCTTTCAGCGTCGACGTCTCGCGCACATGGCGACCGGCGGTGCTCCGCAGATCCGGCGCATGCCCCGGGACGCCAAGCTCGCCGAACCGCAGGCGGGGTCGTGCCGACAAGACCATGGACGCGCGCGACGTGTCGCTCTGCGCCCTGGAAACCACGGCCGTCGCGGCCGCATCGTTCAGGTCCTGCGATCGAGGCAGGTGGTGGAGCGCATGAATCTCGTGCTTCGTCAGCCCAGGCGCTGTGGAACATGCGCTGCAGCATCGACATGGATCGGTTGCACCTGCCGGAGCTGCTTCGCTGGGCGTCGCCGATACGGCACACGCATCCGTCCACTTCCCGCGCCTTTGCAAGCAGTCGACGAACGCGCGTTGCCGCCGATGTTCACGACGCTGGTCGAGCACGATCCATTGCATGCCGATCGCACCGAACATGCACGCCAATCGGCGCTGGCGGATGTCGATGTCCGAATCCATGAGGTAAGCGGTCAGATGCACGGGCACGCGCGTGCACTGCCTCACGCGTCGGTTGCGCGGGATGTCCTGGAAGCAGTTTGCAATTGGCTTCCGGCCGGGCGCTTATCCGATGTTGCCGGGCAGTCCCGAGCGGCGTCTTGTCCTCGCAGCGCGATCGCATGACCAACCAGATTTTCAGCTTGCAGTCTTCGCGGCCACGCGATGCACCCACTCGACGAATGCTTCGACAGCGGGTCGCTTGGCATGACGGACCGGATAGACCACGAAGTGTCCCTTGATCGGAATGGCCATGGTCTGCGGAAAAACAGGTTTCAGTTTTCTCTCGGCGATGTGCGAGGCTGCGATCGTGGAACTCTCCAGCGCAATGCCGAGACCCAACGTGGCCGCATCCAAGGCCATCTGCGCGCGGTCGAAGCGCACGGCGAACACGTCGGGCGAACGCCGGTCCGTGAACCGCAGGAACCAATCCGGCCATTGCACCACGCTCACATTGCTCTGGATCAATGGAAGCTCGAACAGCTGCTCCGGCCTCTTCAGCTTGTGTTCCCGGATGAAGCTGGGGCTGGCCAGCGGAAGCACTTTCTCCTCGAACAATGGCTCGACGATCAGGTCCGGCCAATGAGGAACGCCGTAGCGGATGTCGACGTCGGCCTGGCCGAGCGCGAAGTCGCTCGTTGTATGCGCAGCGGACAGGTTCAGCGAGATCTCGGGATGCTCCTGTGAAAAAGCGCGCAGCCTGGGCATGAGCCAGAGGCTGGCGATGCTCGGCGCCGAGTGGACGAAGAGGCTGTTGCCGTTGCCTTGGCGCAGGTCGTCGGTCGCGGACGACAGCGCCATCAGCGCACCGGAGACGCGGCGTTGGTACGTCTCCCCAGCGACGCTGAGCCTGACGCCGTGCGCGCTGCGTTCGAACAGGCGGACCCCGAGTTGCGCCTCCAACCTGGAAATCTGATGACTCACCGCAGAGGCGGTCAGGTGGAGTTCGGACGCCGCAATGGCGAAGCTGCGCCGCCTCGCAACGGCCTCGAAAGCCAACAACGTGCTGATGGGTGGGATGGTGCTCATCCTGGGGTCAACCCGGCTGTAAGGTGAAGGAACTTCATCTTACTCTGACCAAACATCCCTTGTCGTCATCGTTGAGCCCACAAACAATCGCGTCGTTCACAAACAAGGAGACGTGATGCTGTTGAAAGACAAGGTCGTGATGATCACCGGCGGCGCGGGCCTCAATGGCCTGGGCTATGCGACCGCCCGCAACATGGTCGAGCAGGGCGCGCGCGTGGTCATCCTCGACCTCGAGCGGGCCGACCCGGCCGGTGCCGCTTCGCGGCTCGGAGAAGGCCACCTCGGGCTGGTCGCCGATGTGACGTCCAAGGCATCGTGCGAGGCCGCGGCCGCCGCGGTGCTCGAGACCTGCGGTCGGATCGACGTCCTCGTGAACAACGCGGGCATCACCCAACCCGTCAAGACGCTGGCGATCACCGGCGCCGACTACGACCGCATCCTGGACGTCAGCCTGCGCGGAACGCTCTACATGTCGCAGGCGGTCCTGCCGGCCATGCGCGAGCGGAAAGCGGGCTCGATCATCTGCATTTCCTCGGTATCGGCCCAGCGGGGAGGCGGCATTTTCGGCGGGCCTCACTACTCCGCGGCAAAGGCGGGCGTGCTCGGTCTGGCACGTGCCATGGCACGCGAATTCGGCATCGAGGGCATTCGCGTGAACAGCATCACGCCGGGTCTGGTGGAGACCGACATCACCCAAGGCAAGCTGAGCGACGCCCAGAAGACGCAGATCTCCGAAACCATCCCCCTGGCGCGTCTGGGCCGGCCCCAGGACGTCGCCGGTGCGTGCGTGTTTCTCGCCAGCGACCTGTCCGCCTACTGCACCGGCATCACGCTGGATGTGAACGGCGGCATGTTGATTCACTGAACGTTCAGACGGAGACAAGAACCATGAAGAACAAGATCGTTGCACGCACCGTGCTGGCCATCGCGGTGGGCTGCCTCTGGGCGCCGCTGGCCGCCCAGGCGCAGGCCATCAAGCTCACGCTGGGCCATGGCGCCGCACCGGGCAACCCACGCCACGAAGCCGCCTTGAAGTTCGCCGAAGTCGCCAAGGCGCAGAGCGGTGGCCGGATCGAGGTGTCCGTGGCGCCGTCCGCTCAATTGGGCGACGACGCGGCCATGGTCACCGCGATCCGCACCGGGGCGCTCGATCTCTCGGCGAACTCGCAGGGCGCCGTCGCGACGGCGGTCCCTGAATACGCGGCCTTCGGCATGCCGTTCCTGTTCTCCACTCCGGCGGACGCCTTCAGACTGCTCGATGGCGCGCTGGGCAAGGAACTGGCCGACAAGTCCGTGGCCAAGGGCATGGTGGTACTGGGCTACTGGGACAACGGCATCCGCCACATGACCAACAGCAAGCGCCCGATCGTCAAGGTGGACGACATGAAGGGGCTCAAGATGCGCACCCCACCGGATGCCGTGCTGGTGGACATCATGCAAGCCCTCGGTGCCGACGCGCAGCAGATCAAGTTCGCCGAGCTCTACGTGGCGCTGCAGCAGGGTGTGGTCGACGGCCAGGAGAACCCGCTGGTCAACTTCCACGCCAGCAAGCTGTACGAGGTCCAAAAGCATCTGGCGCTCACCAGCCACATGTTCCAGATGACCCCGCTCCTCATGAGCAAGCGCAGTTGGGATCGGCTGACCAACGACGATCGCAAGGCGCTGACCGAGGCGGCCGCAGAGGCCACGACGCTGCAGCGAAAGCTGTCGCAGGACGCCGACGACAAGCTGCTCGACGACCTCAGGGCCAAGGGCGTGCAGGTGACCAAGGTCGACAAGGCGGAATTCGCCAAGGCGACGGCGGTCGTGGACGCCAAATGGCGCAGCGGCCCCATCGGCCCCTACGTGACCAAGGTGATCGATTCGGCGCGCACGCGCTGACCCTGGCAGACCGGTTCGCGGATGCGCCGCGAATCGACATTTCCGGAGACAAACAATGAACGCGATTGAACGTGGCGTGGCCGCGCTGTGTCAGGTCGTACTGTGGATCAGTACGTCCGTCATCTTCCTCATCCTGGTGGCGAATACCGTGCTGCGCTACGCCACCGGTGCCAGTCTGCAATGGGCCAACGAGGTACCGGAAGTTCTCTTCCCGTGGCTGGTGATGTCCGGTGTGGTCCTGGCCGCGCTGCAGGGCGCCCACATCACGACGACCTTCCTGATGGACGCGGTGTCGGCCGGTGCACGCCGCGTGGTCGCCACGCTGTCCTGGCTCGCCGTCGCCGGCCTCTATGCCACGTTGGCGACGGCCACGTTCCGCATGCTGGAGATCGTGCACGACGAGAAGTCGCCCATGCTGCAGATCCCGGGCTCGCTGACCTACGGGTGCGTGATGGCCGGCATGGCGCTGCTGTCCTTGCTGGCCTTGCAATCGGCTTGGTTCAGTTGGAACGCCCAGCCGGCCTCACCCCCGGACCCCGAAGCCGACCCCGCCGTGCCGGTGGCGCATTGGTAAGCGGTCTCTGAGAGAACATCATGAGTGCCTTGATTCTTCTTGTCTTCATGGGTGCGGCGTGCATCGCCATGCCCATCGCCCATGCGTTGCTCATCGCGGCGATGGCTGCCGCGGCGACCTCCGACCGTGTGCCGCTGGACCTGCTGGTGCAGCAGATGGTGGCCCAGGTGCAAAGCTTTCCGCTCATCGCGATCCCGTTCTTCATGTTGACGGGCTCCCTGATGATGGGCGGAAAGCTCGGCGCCGCGCTGGTGGGTGTGCTGTCCGCACTGATCGGCCGGTTCCACGGCGGCCCGGCGCAGGTCGGCGTCCTGTCGTCCACCCTGTTCGGCGGCGTCTCCGGCTCGGCCGTGGCGGACGCGTCGGCCATCGGCTCCCTGATGATTCCGTGGCACAAACGGCTGGGTTATCCGGCGGCGTTCTCGGCGGCGACGCTGGCGTCGGCAGCCACCATCGACATCCTGATTCCGCCCTCGATTCCGCTGATCCTCTACGCCTTGTCGGCGAACGCCTCGATCGCCGCGCTGTTCGTCGCCGGCATCCTGCCGGGTCTGGTGATGTGCGGGGGCTTCATGTTCATGTGCTGGTGGGTCGGCAAGCGGCGCAATTTCCCACGGGACCGGTCGCCGTTCGACCTGGCGGCCTTCCGCACGCACCTGCTCTATGCCTTGCCGGCCGTGCTGCTGCCCGTCCTGATCGTCGTCTTCCTGCGCTTCGGCATCGCGACGCCGACCGAGGTGGCCGTGCTGTCGACGCTCTATGCGGGGGTCGTGTCGGCGGTCGTCTACCGTGACCTCGGGCTCAGGCGGTTGCATGAAGCCGTCGTGCATGCCGGTCTGGCCACCGGCGTGGTGTTGCTGGTGATCATGGCCTCGGCCGCGATCGGCTGGCTGCTCACGTTCGACCAGATGCCACAAGGCATCGTGGCGTGGGTGGGCGACAACGTGCATCAGGCCTGGCTCGTGATCTTCATGATGAACCTGATGATGCTGTTCGTGGGCATGTTCATCGACCTGCCGGCGGCAGTGCTCCTGCTGACCCCCGTCTTCGTGCCGTTGGCCACCGCGGTCGGCATGGACCTCACGCAGCTCGGAATCATGATGGTCGTGAACCTGGCCATCGGGCTGTACACGCCGCCGGTGGGCACCACGCTGTTCATCACCAGCGCGCTGGCCAAGGTCAAGGTCGGCCAGACGGTGCGCGAACTCGGGCCGTTCTACCTGGTCGCCTTCGGCGTGCTGGCACTCGTCTCCTATGTCCCCGCCTTCATCCTGCGCTGACCTCTTCTTCACTCTTCAGGAACGCTCGAAATGACGAACCTCTCCGACGCACCCGCGCACCTCGCGCAGTGCGCCTACCGCATCCGCCGCTACGCCCTGCGCATGGGCGAGGTCCAGGGCCAGGGCTACATCGGTCAGGCCCTGGGATGGGCGGACGTGCTGGCGGTCGCCTACGGCCATGCATTGAAGTTCAGGGCCGATGAGCCCGACTGGGAGGGTCGTGACCGCTTCCTGCTCTCGCACGGCCACTACGCCATCGCCTTCTACGCCGCGCTGATCGAGGCGGGCATCATTCCTCAGGACGAACTGGAGAGCTACGGCAGCGACGACAGCCGACTGCCCATGTCGGGAATGGCGACCTACACGCCGGGCATGGAGATGTCGGGTGGATCACTGGGTCAAGGACTGCCCATCGGCGTGGGCATGGCCCTGGCGCTGCGGCTGAAGAAGAACCCGGCGTTCGTCTACAACTCGATGTCGGATGGAGAACTGGACGAAGGCTCGACCTGGGAAGCCGCCCTCGGCGCCGCACACCATGGCCTGTCCAACCTGATCTGTCTGGTGGACATCAACAACCAGCAAGCCGACGGTCCCTCGGGAAAGGTCATGGGATTCGAACCCCTCGCCGACAAGTGGGCCGCTTTCGGCTGGCATGTCCAGCGCGTGGACGGCAACGACCTTTCCGCCGTGATCGCCGCGTTCGACATCGCGCGCGCGCTGAAGGACCCCAAGCCGCGCGTCATCCTCTTCGACACCCTGATGGGCAAGGGCGTGCCCTTCCTGGAGCAGCGCGACAAGAACCATTTCATACGCGTCGACCCGCCCGAGTGGCAGCAGGCGCTCGACCATCTCGACCAGTCCCAGTGAGGAGCAGATCCCGATGAACACGCCCATCACGCCCATCACGCCCGTGAAGCCGAGGTTGACCACCTCGGCGATGATTGCTTCGATCGCGGCCGAAGGCCAACGCGTCAAGGCCGCGCCTTTCGGCAAAGCACTCGTCGAACTGGCACGCGACCGGCCCGACATCGTCGGCCTGACCGCGGACCTCGCCAAGTACACCGACCTGCACCTGTTCGCCCAGGCCCATCCCGAGCGATTCTTCCAGATGGGGATGGCGGAGCAGCTGCTGATGGCGGCCGCCGGCGGCATGGCGAAGGAAGGCTTCGTTCCTTTCGCCACGACCTACGCCGTGTTCGGCACGCGACGCGCGTACGACTTCATCCATCAGGTGATCGCGGAAGAAAATCTCAACGTCAAGATCTGCTGTGCCCTGCCGGGTCTGACGACGGGCTATGGCCCCAGTCATCAGGCGACCGAAGACCTCGCGATGATGCGCGGCATTCCTGGCCTCACGATCGTCGACCCGTGCGATGCACTGGACATCGAGCAGGCCGTTCCACAGATCGCCGCGCACGCGGGACCGGTCTACATGCGCCTGGCGAGAGGCAATGTGCCCCTGGTCCTGGACGAGTACGACTACAGGTTCGAGCTCGGCAAGGCCAAGCTGCTGCGCGGCGGCTCGGACGTGCTGGTCATCTCCAGCGGGTTCATGACCATGCGCTCGCTCGAAGCGGCGGCGCAGCTCGGATCGGATGCGGTGGACGTCGCGGTCCTCCATGTGCCCACCATCAAGCCCCTGGACGAACAGACGATTCTCGACGAGGTCGGCCGGCCGGGTCGCCTGGTCGTGGTGGCGGAAAACCATTCGGTCATCGGCGGCCTGGGCGAGGCGATCGCGTCGCTGCTCATGCGCACCGGGGTTTTCCCCGCCTACCGACAGATCGCGCTGCCCGACGCGTTTCTCGACGCCGGCGCACTTCCGACGCTCCACGACCGCTATGGCATCTCGACGGATGCCGTCTGCCGGAAAATCAAGGAATGGCTGCGCTGAGGCGACCGGGCCCTGCCATGGCCAGGCGCATCACTGCGGCGTCTTCAGCCTGTCTGCGGGCTGGGTCTCCATCGCAGCCGTGAGGGCCGGTCGGCAGGGCTCGCTCGCCCCTCGCTGACGTGCCGGACCCGCGGCGTGCTCACGCCGAAGCGCGCAGCCGCCGGCAGCGCTGGCAGCCCGCCCCGCAACGCGGACCACGACGGGCGGCCATGGTTCACCGATGGCCCTGTCACTTGATGGCGAAGCGCACCGTCGTCGTCTTGCTGCCGTCGGTGACCATGGCCACGGCCTTGGCGCCCTTGTCCAGGGTCACGCCTTTGGCTTCGAGCCTGTTGCCGCCGGCCGGGGTCAGCGGCACCTCGGACTTGTCGCTGCCCCGGAGCACGGTGAGCTTGCCGCTCAGCGTCCTGGTGTCGTAGGCCTTGTCGTGGTCGTCGACGTACAGCGCCGCGCCGTCGGGCGTCGCGACGAGTTCGAACGACAGGTCGTTGGCGCTCTGCACGACACCGCCGTGCCGGGCGGCGGCAGTGCCATGGGCCGACACGGTGGCAGCGCCCAGCGTGGCGGCGCTCAGCAGCAGGGTGGCGAGCAGGCGGGAGAAATTGCGGGTCATGAGAGGATTCCTTGGATCGGAGCGGTTGCGGGAAGAAGGACGGGCGTGCGGGAGGGTGGACGTCAGTAGGTCGCTGGCGGGCGCACCGGCGACGTCGCCTCGCCGGGGTCGGCGTCGGTCGCGACCAGGCGCTCGGTGGCCCGGCGTCCGAAGCGCCAGAACAGCAGCGGGGTGAGCAGGGTGTCGAGGAGTGTCGAGCTGATCAGTCCACCGAAGATCACCACCGCCACCGGATGCAGCACCTCCTTGCCCGGCGCGTCGGCCGCCAGCAGCAGCGGCGTCAGGGCGAAGGCCGCGACCAGGGCCGTCATCAGCACCGGCGTCAGGCGCTCCAGCGAGCCGCGCACGATCATCGACGGCGTGAAGCGTTCGCCCTCGAACCGGCACAGGTTGATGCAGTGGCTGATCTTCAGGATGCCGTTGCGCGTGGCGATGCCCGCCAGCGTGATGAAGCCCACCATCGAGGCCACCGACAGGCTGATGCCGCCGAGCCACATCGCGACCACGCTGCCGATGAGCGCCAGCGGGATGTTGGCCATGATGATCGCCGCGAGCACGACGGACCGGTAGCGCGAGAACAGCACCAGGAAGATCAGCGCGAGCGAGACCACGGACAACCCGATGATGAGATTCATGGCCTGTTCCTGGGCCTGGAACTGGCCTTCCAGGCTGATGAAGGCGCCGTCGGGCAGCGACGTCCCGCCGATCACCGACCGGATGTCGGCGACCACGCGGCCCATGTCGGACCCGTCGGTGTTGGCGTAGACCACGATGCGCCGCCGGCCGTTCTCGCGCCCGATCTGGTTGGGCCCGTCGGTCTCCTGCACCGTGGCGAAGCTGGAAACCGGCAACCGGCCGGCGGGCGTGTCGACCAGCGTGTTGGCCAGGTCCTGGGGGCCGCGCCGGTGGTCGGGCAGGCGCAGGACGAGCTCGTAGCGGCGCGACCCGTCGACGATGGTGGCGCCGTGCGCGCCATCGGTGAGCGTCTGCAGGATGCGGATGGCCTCGCCCGGCGCCAATCCCGTCTGTGCCAGCTTGCGCGGGTCGATGCGCACCGCGATCTGCGGGATAAGCACCTGTTTTTCCACCGACAGGTCGACCAGACCCGGGATGCCCGCCAGGCCTTGGCGCACCTGCTCGCCCAGGCTGCGCAGCGTGTCGGTGTCCTCCGCGAAGACCTTCAAGGCGATCTGTGCGCGCACGCCCGAGAGCAGGTGATCGAGCCGGTGCGAGATCGGCTGGCCGATCGCGATCTGGGCCGGCAGCACCGCCAGGCGAGCGCGGATGTCGGCCGTGATGGCTTCCCGGTCGCGCCCGGAGCGCTTCAGATCGACATCGATCTCGGACGAATGCACGCCCTCGGCATGTTCGTCGAGTTCGGCGCGGCCGGTGCGGCGGCCCACCTGCGTCACCTCGGGCACTTCGGCGATGAGCGTTTCGGCCAGCGTGCCCATGCGGTTGGCTTCGGCCAGCGCGGTGCCGGGGTCGAAGACCATGCCCAGCACCAGCGAACCCTCGTTGAACGCCGGCAGGAAGGCACGCGGGAGGAAGGGCACGCTCGCCGCGGCCACGACGACGGCCGCCGCCGCGATGGCGGTCAGCCACCGGGCGCGCGGAAACGACCAGTTCAGCACACGCTCGTCCCAGCCCTTGAGGCGTGCGACCAGTGGACCGTCGCCGCGGTCGAGCCGCTTCATCCGCGGCAGCAGGAGGCTGCACAGCACCGGCGTGACCGTCATGGAAACCGCCATCGACGCCAGGATCGACGCGATGTAGGCGATGCCCAGCGGCGAGAACAGGCGGCCCTCGATGCCCGGCAGCGCGAACAGCGGGACGAACACCAGCACCACGATCGCCGTGGCATAGACGATGCCCGATCGCACCTCGACGCTAGCCCGTCGCACCACCTCCGGCACCGGCAGCGGCCTGGCGGCCGCACGGTTCTGCTTCAGGCGCCGCAGGACGTTCTCGACGTCGACCACCGCGTCGTCGACCAGCTCGCCGATGGCGATCGCCAGGCCGCCCAGGGTCATGACGTTGAGGGACTGGCCCAGCAGCTTGAAGATCAGGATCGTCACGGCCAGCGACAGCGGGATGGCGACCAGCGAGATCAGCGTCGTGCGCGCGGACAGCAGAAAGGCGAACAGCACGATCGCCACCATGATCGCGCCGTCGCGCAGGGCATCGCTCACGTTGCCGATCGACGCCTCGATGAAATCGGCCTGCTGGAACAGCACTTTCGGCGCGGCCAGGCCGCCCGGCATGGCCTGGGTCATCTCGGCCAGTACGGTCTCGATGGCGCGCGTGAGCTGCACGGTGTCGGTCGAGGGCTGCTTCTGCACGCTGACGATGACGGCCGGCGCACCGTCGTGGCCGGCGTCGCCGCGCTTCATGGCGGGCGCGAAGCGCACCGTCGCCACCTGCTCGAGCAGCACGGCGCGGCCGTCCTTCCAGGCCACGGCGATGCCGCGCAGGTCCTCGACGCGGTTCGTGCGTCCGAGATGACGGATGAGGAACTCGCGGCCGTTCAGGTCGATGAATCCACCGCCCGCGTTGCCGGCGAAACCGCGCAGGGCCTGCTCGACCTGGGTGAGCGAGACGCCGAACTGCGCCATGCGCGCCGTGTCGGGCTCCACACGCAGCTGGCGCACGTCGCCGCCGATCGGGATGACTTGCGAGACACCGCGGATCGACAGCAGGCGCGGACGCAGCACGAAGTCGGTCCACTCGCGCGAGCGCATCGGATCGGCGGTCGCCTTGCCGTCGGCCGACCCCAGGGGCAGGGCGATCAGCATGACCTCGCCCATGATCGAGGAGACCGGTCCCATGACCGGGGTGACGCCCGCCGGCAGCTGCGCATCGATCACGCTCAGCCGCTCGGCCACCAGCTGGCGGTTGCGGTAGATGTCGGTACCCCAGTCGAACTCGGCATAGACGATCGACAGCCCGACGCCGGAGGTGGAACGGACGCGGGTGACCCCCGGCGTGCCGTTGAGGGCGGTCTCCAGCGGAAAGGTCACGAGCTGCTCGACCTCCTCGGGCGCCATGCCGCCGGCCTCGGTCAGCACGGTGACGAGCGGTTTGTCGAGGTCGGGAAACACGTCGACGGGCGCGCGCCAGGCGGTGAAGGCGCCGCAGACCAGCAGCAGGGCGGCGATGGCCAGCACGAACAGGCGGTTGTGCAGGCTGCTTCGGACGATCCAGTCGAACATTCGGTCGGCTCCCGGTTCAGCGGATCTGCGCGAGCAGCGGCGCGCCCTGGACCACGACGCGGTTGTCCGCGCCCAGGCCCCGGGTCACGACCACCGTGCCGGCGTCCAGCGGTCGGAACGCCACAGGCTGGGCGATGTAGCGCTCGGCACCGGACTTGATCCAGACGATGGGCTCGTTGGCGGCATTGCGTGCGATGGCGGCGGCGGGCAGGACGAAGCCCTTGACCCGTTCATCGGACGACGCGAGCACGGTGACCGGCTGCCCGACCGCGAGCGGCAACGCCGTGCCGGCCTGGCTGGCTTCGGCCCGGAAGGTCAGCGGCAGCACGCCATCGCGCAACGAACGCGCCGCGCCCAGGAAGGTGAGCTTCACGGCCGGTGTCCCCTGCAGCGAGGCCGCTCGCACGCGTGCGGCCAGCGCCGGATCGGACGTCGTCGCCTCCACCAGCACGCGGGTTGGGTCGATCACCTCGAACAGCACGTCGCGGGCCTCGACGATCTGGCCGACGACCGCATCGGCGCGCGCGATGACGCCCGAGACCGGCGCCACCAGCGACTCGCGGGTCGAGATGCTCGTGGCGATCAGCCGCTCGCGCGTCGCCAGGCTCTGCAGTTCGGCCCGTGCCGCCTCGATGTCCTTGCGCGGCACCGTGCCCTCCAGGGCCTCGAGCCGCTGGACGCGCTGGGCCGCGAGCATGCGGCCACTGCGCAGTTCGGCCAACTGCGATTGCTGGGCGGCCAGGGCGTAGGGTTCCGCATGGTGCTGGACCTGCACCAGCACCTCGCCCTTGCGCACGGTCTGTCCGGCGACCGGCAAGCCGCGCGGCCCGGGCATCACCCGACCACCGTGCACGGCCTGCGCCCGGCCGCTGGCGTTGGGGTCGACCACCACGCGGCCCGGCAGCTCCAGGGTCACCGCCGCCTCGCTCTCCGGTGCGATCGCGGTCCGGATGCCCAGCCGGCGCTGGGCCAGCATGGGCACCTGCACGCTGCCGTCGGGCAGCCGGGCGAGACCCGACGCCGTGCGGGTGCTCCCCGGCGCATCGAGGTGTTCCCCGTTGGGGCCATGGGCGCCGGGTGACGCCAGCGAGGTCACCGGCCCGCCCAACGCCAGGGCGGCCACTCCCGCGGCCAGATTCGCCCTGTGGGCGTTCAGGAAGGAAAACGACATGACGGTCAGGCGGCTCATCGAGCGGCTCCGGTGGATGGGGGGGACGAGCGGCCGCGCCGCAGCCAGAGGATCAGACCCAGGGCGGCCAGCACGGCGCCGGCGATCCACGCCTTGAGCGGAACGCCGTGACCCGGGTCGTTCCCCGGCGCACGACCATGCCCGTGGCCGGCCATCTCGGCCGCGTCGGCAGCGTTGGCCGTGGCATCGCCGGTCGTGCGCAGCGAGCCGTCGAGCAGGTCGGTGTCGTTGCCCGCCAGGACGGTGACCACCAGGGCGTGCTCGCCGGGCGTCCGCAACGCCTTGAGGAACGCCGGATCGTCCACCGCATAGTCGCCCTGGTCCGGATGGAAGCTGGCGACCGCCTTCAGGTTGCCCGACGCCACCTCGACCTGGGCCTCGAGCACGGGCTCGCTGGTCTCGAAACGGTTGACGAGCATCGACAGTTCGCCGGTGCGCAGGACGGCGACGAGCTCGAACGTCTCGGAGCTGGCTTCCATGCGTGGCGCACCACGGCCGCTGGCCGTCGCGCCGTGCGCCGGTCCGTCGAGGTGTTCGCCGTTGGGACCATGGGCACCGGGCGCGGCCCAGGCGGCGGCGCCCGCCACGGTCATCAGCGCCGTCAGCAGGCATCCGCGCAGCCGGCGGAAGAGGGTCGGCCGAGTGCCGGGAGCGGGACAGGTCATGGAAGAACCCCCAGGGCTTGTTGACGTTGAGCGTGCGCCAGGCCGAGTGCGGCGCGCTGGCGGACCAGCGCCGCATCGGCGCGCGCGGCGGCGTTCACGGTGCGCAGCAGTTCGGGCAGGGGCGTCTCCCCGGCCTTGAAGGAGCGCTCGACCAGTTGCGCGCGCTCGCGCAGCAGCGCGGCGCGGGTGCGCGCCGTCGCCAGTTGTCGTGCCGCACGCACGAGCGCGCTGCGCGTGGTCTGCAGCTCCGCATCCAGCTGGTCGTTCAGGCGCCGCGCGTTGGCCTCGGCCACTTCGAGCTCACCCGCCGCGGCCGCCTGCAGCGGCGCGTTGCGCCCGTCGGTGCCGAACGGAATGCGCAGGCCCACGCCCAGGCCACGCCGGGTCACCTGTCCGAGGCCTGGAACCTCCTCGCGGTACCTGACGCTCAGTTCGGGCGCGTCGCGTCGAAAGCGGGTGACGACATCGAACCGGCGTCGGGCGCGCTCGACGGCCTGGCTGGCCAGACGCCGTTCGGGATGGTCCGCCACCGGGGAGATCGCCGTCTCGGCACTGGCTTCGACGTCGGCGGGCAGTGTCAGCACGGGCAACGCGTCCAGGCCCGTGATGGTTTGCCATTGCAGACGCAGCGCCTGCTGGCGTTGCACGGCGTCGCTTTGCAGGGCATCGGCCTCCAGGGCTTCACCTTGTGCGGCCAGCGTGTCCGAACGTGCCAGGTCGCCGGCGTTCACACGGCGCCGCACGTCCTCGGCGAGGCCCTGAAGGTAGCGCTGCTCGGCACCGAGGGCCTGCACGTCCGCCTCGGCCGCCGACGCTCGCCACGCGAGGTCGCGCACCTGGCCGGCCACGCGCAGGCGTGCGGCCTCGATGCCGATGTCGGCCAGCCCGGTCTCGGCTTCGGCCACCGCCATCCGGGCGTCGCGCTGACCCGGCAGCCACAGCGGCCAGGCGATGCCGACTTCGGTCTCGCGGCGTCCCGCGTTGGACTGGGCGCGGTCGTTGAGGTGGTTGATCTCCAGCGCGGGCGGCAGGGCCGAGAGGCTGCTCGCGGCGATGCGCTCGGCGGCCGCGCGCCGTGTCTGCGCGTTGGCCTCGGAGGCCTGCACGGCACGCTGCCAGGCCGCGTCGACGGCCTGGGCGAGGGTAGGCGCACCCGCCGAGCCCGGCGGTGCAGGAGGAAACGGGGTTGTCTGCGCGGTGGCAGGCAAGGCGCCTCCCCAGAACGTGAGACCTGCGACGGCGCAGGACACGAACCATGGAACGTGTTTCAAGGGATTCCCGATCGACTTGCCGGTGGTCCGGATGAGCCCCGGCGTCACGCGTCAGCGTGACGACCGGTGCCATGGGGGTCACCCGCGTGAAAACGACCCAACCGCGCGGACGCAGGATGGGCGAGGACGTTTTCAGGCGATCGGTCGGGGAGGCCGTCGCGGCCCGTCGGGCGGTGGCGCGGGCAGGGCCACCTCGATGGCCGTCGAAGGATGCGATCCCCGGACAGGCGCGAACGTCAAGGAAGGCGTGGTCCAGATGGCATGGACGCTCAGGCAGCCATCGGCGACGACGTGCTGGAGCGATTCGTCGGAATCGTCGCGGGTCACCGTGCCGTCCTCATGGTGGTGGTGCTTCTCTTCCTGCCAGTGCAGCAGGGCGTGGGACGTCGCTTCCGTCGTGCCGAAGGCCGTGGCCTGGCCCGCGATGGCAACCACCTGCCAGAACGCAGAGATGACGAGAAGAACGAGGACGAGTCCGCGGCGCATCCCTCAAGTCTAGCTCGGGCATCGCGGCCTACGCAGCCGGACCCATGACGAAGCAGGTCTTCGAGGGTGGAACGAACGACCGGAAGCCGCGACATCGATCACGTCACCGCCGGTGATGAAGCGATCGCGCGTCCCAAGGCATTCGCGACGCGAAGCGCCACGTGCTCCGGGGCTTTCTCCGTGCCTGGAGACGATACGCGCTCGGGTCGGGCTCCATTCGTCTGAATCGGACGCGAGGATGCCGTCGGCTTTTCGAACGACGCCCTGTCTACCTGCCCGGCTGGCCCGAGGTGATCGTCACGCCGTTGCCTCCCTGCAGCGTGGTGCCCTGGGTGGTGCGGTCGCTGTCCATCAGGAACCTGGCGGTGCCGGAGATGTCCTTGGTCGTGGCGGGTTGCGCCGCGGCCGCGGTCGAACCCGTGCCGTGCGGCGTCGACGCCGATGCCGGCGTGGTCGCGGTCGAGGCCGGCGTCGCCGGCGTTCCGGTCGCCGAGGGCGCCGGTGTCGTGCGCTCCCTGGACGCGGAGCCCGCCAGCGACCCGCCGACCTCGAGCGAGCTCGACGTGCTGACCGCGTCCTTCACCACCACCGCGCCTCCCGCGCCGACCGCGACGGCGCCGCCGGCCTTCACCCGCGTGCCTTCCAGCGTCGTGTTGCCGCCCGAGCCGATGGCCACGTTGCCGCCGCTGCGGATGCTCGCGCCCTGCGCGGTGTCGCTGGCGCTCTGGCCGAAGTTGCCCGAAAGCCCGACCGAACCCTCCCGGCTTGTCGTCGTCGAACCCGCACCCGTGCCGCCCGTGCCGCCCGCCGCCCCCTTCGTCGTGCTCGACGTCGCACCGCCCAGCGACGCGGCGACGCCCACGTCCTGCGTGCTCGACGTGCTGCGCGCGGCGTCGAAGGCCACGTTGCCGCCGGCCTTGACCGACGCGTCGCCGCCGCTGGACAGCGCGGTGCCGGTGAAGGTCGCGTTGCCGCCGGCATTCACGCTCAGCGGTCCGCCGTTGGTGATGCTGCCGGCCACGGCGTCGCTGCTGCTCGCGGTCGACTGCTGGTAGCTGCCCTCGACGTCGAAGCCCTTCGAACTCTTCGAGCCACCGCCGGCACCGCCTTTCTTGCCGACCGTGACGTCGGCCGACGCACCGATGGCCGTGTCCTTCGAGGTGGCGGTGTTCTTCGCCGCGTCGAAGGCGACATTGCCGCCGGCGTTGATGGCCGCAGCGCCGCCGGCTTCGACCTTGGTCCCCTCGAAGCGCGCGTCGCCGGCGGTGTTGACCGTGACGTTGCCGCCGGACTTGATGCCGCCGACCACCGCCGTGCTGCTGCTCGCGCCCTGCTTGCCGTTGTCGTAGCTGGCGCCGACGCTCACGCTCTTGTTGGCGATGTCGACGCCGACCGAGGCGCCGGCCTGGGTCTTGTCGGCACTGCTGCTGGCCGTGTTCTGCGCCGCCGAATGCTCGAGGCTGCCGGCGCCCAGTGTCACGTCGCGGCCGGCCGAGATGTGGGTGCCTTCGAGGCTGGTCCTGCCGCTCGACGTGCTGTTGACACTGCCGCCGACCTTCACGTTCGACACCACCGCGTTGCTGCTGGCGGAACGCGAACGCTCCTGCTGGTTCTCGTACGTGGCCCGCACGCCGGCCCCGGCGCCCGAGCTGTTCTCCAGCTTCGCCTTGCCATCGGCCGACACGCTCGCGTTCGCGCCGGCGGAGGCCTCGGCGAAGCCGCCGAGCTTGCCGGTGTTGGTCTCGGTGCTCGACGCGCGGTAGGTCGTGTCGGCCGCGGCCTTGCTCGTGATCGTCGTGGCCGACTGGTTCAGGTTGCCGCCGGCGCCGATCTGCGTGCCGACGTCGGTGATGCCGCCGGTCGCGGTGCGGTTGATGTCGCCGCCGGCCGTGATGCCCGACGTGACGGCGGTGGTCGCGCCGTCGACCGTCCTGGTCTGGGTGTTGCTGCCGTAGAAGCCCATCTCCAGGCTGGCCGACGCGTTGACCGAGGTCTCGGCCTTGGGCTTCAGGCCAGTCTCGGCGCTCGCGCCGGCCGTCGCGCCGGCCTTGCCGCTCTGGTACTGGCCGACCGACGTGGTGGTGCTGCTGGTGCGCGTCTCGCTCACGTCGTTCACCGCGCCGAAGGTCATGTTCTTCGCCTTCACGTCGACGTTGCCACCCGCGCCGACCTGGGAGCCCTGCACGTTCAGGTCGTTCGACGCGTTGAGCGTCATGTTGCCGCCCGACGTGATGCCCGAACCCTGGTGCCGGATGTCGAGCGTGTCCTTGGTGGTGGTCGAACTCTGCAGGTAGTCGAGCTTGTTCTCGACGCCGGCGCTGGCCTGCGCGTTGGCCTGCGCGTCGGCGCTGGGCAGCCCGACGCCCTTGCCCGATGCGCCGGTCGCGCTGTTGGCGTTGGCGCTCGCATCGGCGCTCGCACCGGCGTTGCTCTGGCTGCTGCCCATCAGGCCGACCGCGGTCGACGTCGTGGTGGTGCTCGACGTGGCCACGTCCTTGGCGGCGACCACGTTGATGTTCTGCGCGTTGACGGTGGCGTTGCCGCCGGCGTCGACCTTCGAGCCGACCAGATTCACGTCCTTTTTCGCATCCACGCTCAGATCCCCGCCGAAACTCAGCCGCGAACCGACGTTCTTCAGGTCCGTGGTCCGGCGGGTGGTCACATCGACCGCCAGGACCTGCAGACCGCCGCTCGACGTCGAGCCGGTCGAGGCCTCGGCGCCGGCACCGGCCGATGCCAGGCCCTTGCCCGCCGACGCCTGGGCGCCGGCGCTCGATCCGGCGGTGTTCTGCGTGCCGCCGTTGACGATCTTCCCGACGCTGGTGCTGACGGTCGAGGTGTTGGTCTCGTCGTAGTTGCGTCCGGCCAGCACGTTGACGTTGGTGCCGCTGATCGCGCCCTTGCCGGCCACGTCGACGCTCGAGCCCTGGACCGTCACGTCGTTCTTCGCCGCGAGGCTGGCGTCGCCGCCGACCTCGAAGGTGCTCCCCACGTTGCGCACCGACAGCGAATCGGTGGTGGTCTTGCTCGACCCGAAGAGCGCGCCGCCCATGCCGATGCCCGAGGCCTGACTGGTGGTGCGGCTGGTCGTCGTGTTCTCGCGCGCCAGGATGTTCAGGTTGCCGCCGGCGTTCAGGTCCGCGTTGCCACCGACCCTGGTGTCGGTGCCGGCGAGCGTGATGTCCTTGCCGGACGTCATCGCGAGGTTGCCGCCGGTCGTCAGGCCCGACTTAACCTGTTCGACCTTCGTGGTCGTGGTAGTCGTCGTTCCGGTGCCGCCGTCCTGCCGATAGGCGCCGCGCGTGGTGTCGGTGGTCTTGTTCTCGATCGTGTCGAAGGTGATGCCGCCACCCGCCTTCAGGCTCGCGTCGCCGCCGGCCGACAGGGTGGCGCCGAGGTTGGTGATGTCCCTGGCGGCGTCCAGCGACAGGTTGCCGGTGGCGGTGATGCCGGCCGTCTTGCCGATGTCGGTGACGTAACGCTCGCCATCGCCGGAACCCGACACGCTCGTCCGGTTGACGATGCCGCCTTGCGTCGAGCTCACCGCGACGTCGCCGCCGGTGATCGTGCCCGAGGTGTTGGTCACGTCGCCCACGGAGACGATCTTCAGCGTCTTGCCGCCGGCGATGGTGCCGCCGGCGTTGGTCAGCGAGGTCAGGCTCAGGTTGGCGTTCTCCGCGCTGATGACGGCGCCCCCGGTGATGCCCGCGCGCGTCGCCTGCGACAGGTAGACCACCGGCGCGAGCACCACCTGCCCGCCGACCTCGGTCTGCACCATCCAGACGATGTCCTGCGTGAGGGCGGCCTGCTGCGCCGGCGTGAGCGCCTGTCCGTAGGCGAGGCCGAGGTCCTTGCTCTCGGCCGCCGCCTGGTCCATCAGCCGCCGGACCTGCGTCGACGCGTTCTGCGCGCCGGCCAGGATCGCATTGCCGGTCTGCGCGACCAGCTGCTGGCGGATCAGGTAGGCCTCGTAGCCGGCGTCGCCGAGGCGCCGCACCAGCACGTCGGGGCTGAAGCCGAGCAGGTTCGAGAGGTAGTCCGATCCGACCGAGGTCGAGCCGACCTGGTAGCGCGGATTGGTCTCGACGAGGAAGCCGGCCCGCGGCGTCGCCGCGGTCACGAAATAGCCGTTGACGTTGGTCGGCAACGACACGGTCGTGCCGCCGAAGGTCGCGCCCCTGACGCCGTTGCCCGCGTTGGCCGCGACGAAGGAGACCGCGTTGCTGCCGTCGAGCGTGCGCACGCCGGTCGCCGTGGTCGAGAGCAGGCGCGCGAGCGATTGCACGGCGGCGGGGGACAGCGCCGGTCGGCCGGTGGTGCCGGTCGCGCCGGCGAAGCCCGCCGACGCGGCGAGCGCGGCATCGCCGGTGCTGATGCCACGGGTCCCGTTTTCGACGACCGCGCTGCCGACGCCGTACAGGGCCGGATTCGACGAGTCCAGACGATCCGTCGGCTTCCCGATCTCACCGTTGGCGACGTTGCTCCGCGTCGGAGCGGCGGCCGCAGCCGCGCTGACGGCCGCGCCCGCTTTTCCCGCGCTGATCGCAGGCTGCGTCGCGCCGTTGTTGGTCAATGCGACGTTCGAACCATCGAGCGATCCGGCGAAGATGCCCGCCCCGACGGCGGCACCGCTCGTGCTGACGCTCGTGATCGCCCCCGGGACCCAATCGTTGCGATATTTGGCGGCCAGGTCCGCCAGACCCGCCCAGTAGATCTGGTGTTCGGACTTCTGTGTGTATTCGGCGTGCCGCAGCGCCAGGTCGTCGTTGACGAAGGTGGCGCCGGTGCCGACGCCGGTCAGGGTGACGGTTCCGCCTGAAATCAGGCCGCCCGTATTGGCGCCGGCGTTGAAGCGCAAGGTGACGAGCCCGTTGCCGACCACTTGCGGCCGATTGGTGGGAATCGCCGTGGTGTAGTACTGGTCCTGGGACCATTTGTTGTCGTAATACCAGACCTCGTAGTCGCCAGCGGTTCGTCCCGACTCGGTATGGGCATGCGAAAGGGCGTAGGACGTCTGGGTCGTGGTGGTGGCGGATCTGGCGCCCCAGGCTCGCGTATCGCCGCCCGGCACCTCGTTGCGCAGGGTCGTCGCTGTGAGCTGGATGCCGCCATCGCTGTAGATGGTGCTGTTGTTGACGATCGTCGTCGCCTGCAGGTCGACCTGGCGTCCAGCGTTGACAGTGCCCTGGTAGCCGGTCGAGGTCCCGACATTGGTCAGCGTTCCCGCGCTGGCCGATGCACTCAACGTGTCGCCCGCATAAAGGGCGCCCCGATTGGTCAGGTCGCCGGTCGTCGCGCGCACGGTGACGTTGCGTAGCGCCGCGATACCACCGTTCGTGGAATTGACGATGGACGGCGCGTTGACCGCGAGATCGTGGCCCGAGAACAGCAGCCCGTTGTTGACCAGCGTGCTGGCGACGGTCAGCGTCGTGATGCCGGTTCGGGCGCCGTCCTTCGAGCCGATCAGCGCCGATTTGCCGCCGGCCATTGTCAGGGTGCCGACGGAGACGGTCATGTTGCCCTCGGAGGAAAGCGTGCCGCCCGAGGTGCCGCCGGCCAGCGCGATGCGTGTGAGCGAGGCGCTCAGCGTGTCGCCGACCACCGTGCCCCCGTCGGCGACATTCAGCACGCTGGTGCCGTTGCCGGTGACCGAAAGCAGGCCGCCGCTTTCCAGCAGGCCGCCGACGTCGGCCGTGTAACCGCCGGTCGAACGGCTGCGCAGCGTGACGTCGCCGGCGGCATAGGTGATGCCGGTGTTGTCGAAACCGCCGCTGCCGACGCCGATGTCGAGCGCGCCTACCGATTGCAGCGTGCCGTCGTTGACGATGCGCGTCGCGCTGATGGTGCCCTTTCCGGTCGCGTCAGTCGCGCCGGTGATGACACCGGTGGCAGTGTTCGTCAGCGTGTTCACCACAGAGATCGCACTGGCCTGACTTTTGCCGCCCTGCACGATGCCGCCGTTGGTCAGGTTGCCGGCCGCAAGGGCCAGGGCGTCGCCGATCAGGCGACCCTTCGTCGTGGCGCTGCCGGCGTTGACGAGCGTGTCGGCGGCGTCGATGCGCAGCGTGCTCCCCGCCTGCAGCGTGCCGGTGGTGTCGACATTCACGGTGGCGGCGGTGGCACTCAGGCTGCCCGCAGCCAGGATCGTGCCGCCCGTTCCCAGCGCGGCGGCGGTGTAGTTCGCGCTGCCCAGGCTCTGCATCAACCCGTCGTTTCGCAACGTGCCGCTCACGGTAACGACGTCGCTCGCCGTCCCTTGCGTGGAGAGCAGCCAGTTGCCGGTGTTCTCCAGGCTGGCGGCTTCGACCGTGGTGGCGTTGGCGCGGATCAACCCGGTATTGCGCAGTGAACCGGTGGTCCGCAGCGTCGCCCGTCCGGCGGCCGCCGCGAGCGCTCCGCCGTTGAGGATCGTGCCGGCGGAAAGATCGACATCCGCGCCCTTCACCAGCGCGTCGACGCGGTTGTCGAAGACCGTGCCGGTGCTCAGTCGCAGTGCCGCGCCGGCCTGCAGGATGCCGGCGGACGCATTCCGGAAGTCGGCCGTGGTCGTCACGGCGAGCGCCGCTGCCGCGGACAGTGTGCCGCTGTTGTCGACGCCGACCGCGCTGATGTCGGCGCCACGCCGACTCTGCAGCGTGCCGCTGTTGGTCAGGCGTCCGGCGACGTCGATCGTGTCGTCGGCGCCACCGCCTTGCGTCGACAGCAGCCAGATGCCGCTGTTCGAGAGGCTCGACGCGCTCACCCGGCTGCCGTCGGCGGCCTGAATGCGCCCGGTCGAGGTGTCGGTGCCGCGTTGCGTGTTGGTAAGCGATGCGGCCTTCACGGTCAGCGTGGTGCCGGCGAGCATCACGCCGGTGTTGGCGAGGGCTTGCGAGCCGGTGCCGTTTTGGTCGGCGATGTCGAGCGCGGTGCCGGCATGGAGGCCGCCGCCGTTGTCGAGCCGGCTGGCCACGCGCAGGGTCGCCGCACCGCCATTGGCGACCAGGTTGCCGGCATTGTCGAGCACGTCGGCCTGCAGGCCCAGGTCCACGGCCTTGACGAGTCCGCCGCCCGCGTTGGTCAGGGTGGCGCCGCTGGAAAGCGTCGCGGTCCGGCCGGACTGCACCGTGCCGCGGTTGGCGAAATCGCCCGGCGTGGCGGCGTTCAGGTTGCCCGCGGCGTACAGCACGCCGCTGTTGTCGACGCTTCCCGCGGTGACGGTCGTGTCGCCACCGCCCTGGAACGTTCCGCTGTTGTCGAGCCGGCCGCCGACGATGACCGTGTTGGACGCGCCCGGCTGCGTCGACAGCACCCAGCTGCCGCTGTTCGACAGGCTCGTCGCGGTGATGTCGCTGGCGGTGGCGGCCTGCACACGGCCGGTGGTGGTGTCGGCGCCGACCTGGCGGTTCGACACCGCGGCGCCCTTCAGCGTCAATGCCGCGTCGCTCAGCATGACGCCGGTGTTGGCGACCGATTCGCCCGCGCCGCCGCGGCGGTCGGCGATGTCGAGCGCCTGCCGGGCGTACAGCATGCCGCTGTTGACCAGCGCGCCGTCGACGCGCAGCGTCTGCGCACCGGCGTCCGCCGTGACGGTGCCGGCGTTGTCGAGGCCGGTCGCCGTGATGGCGACGCTCTGCGCCTTGACCAGCGCGCCGGCGGCGTTGCCGAAGCGCCCGCCGGCGGTCAGGTCGAGCGCGCTGCCCGCCTCCACCACACCGCGCGTGCCGTCGAAGTCACCGGCGGTCGAGGCCGTGAGCGCCGTCGCGGTGACGATCACGCCGCTGTTGGCGACGCTGCCGGCGGCGACCGTCGCGGCGCCTTCGCTCTGCAGCGTGCCGCTGTTGGCGAACGCGCCGCCGACGCTCACGCGGTCGACGGCACCGGCGCGGGTCGACAGCAGCCAGGTGCCGGCGTTGTCGAGACTGCCCGCCGTCAACCTGCTGCCTGTGTCGGCCTGCACGAAGCCGGTGTTGTTCACGTTGCCGCTGGCACTCGCGACCAGGGTCGTGCCGGCGAGCAGCGTGCCGCCGTTGAGGAGGCTCGCGGCGGCGATGTCCGCCGAGGTGCCCGACTGGATGCGCCCGCTCGCGGTGTTGCCGTCGAGCTGCACGTTGGCGAGCGCCGACGCCTTGATCGCCAGCGCGGCGTCGGTCATGACCAGCCCGGTGTTCGAGAACCCCGCGCCGCCGCCGGCCTTGCGATCGGCGATGTCGAGCGCGCCCTGCGCGTAGATCACGCCGCGGTTGTCGGTGGCGCCGTCGACGCGAAGGGTCGCCGCCCCACCGGTGGCCGCCAGCGAGCCGCTGTTGACCAGTCCCCCGGCCGTGAGCGCGAGGCCGGTCGCGCCCTGCAGCACGCCGGCGTTGTCGACGTTGCCCGCGTCGACCGCGACCGCGCCGGCGCCCTGCATGGTGCCGCCGTTGCGCAGTGCGCCGCCCACCGCCACCGTGTCTGTCCCGCCGCCGCGTTGCGACAGCAGCCAGCCGCCCTGGTTGTCGACGCTGCTGGCTGCCACGGTGCTGCCGGACTGCGCCTGGACGATGGCGCCCGCGGCATTGACGACTCCGGCCGCCTTCAGCGCCAACGCGCGGTCGGCGATGAGTTGCCCGGTGTTTGCGACCGCCTGCGTCTCGCCGCCGCCGAGGTCGGCGATGTCGATGTCCTGCGCCGCGTGCAGTGTGCCGCTGTTGGCGACGGTGCCGTTGGCGCGCAGCGTGGCGTTGCCCGCATCCGAGGTCACCGTGCCGACGTTGACGATGCCATTGCCCGCCGCCAGCGACAGGTCGCCGCCGCGCGACTGCAGCGTGCCGCCGGCGTCGATGCCGATGCGTCCGCTGGCCGACAGCCGCAGGTCGCCGGCCGACTGAAGCACCGCCAGGCCGAGCGCGAGATCGCCGTCGTCGGCGCTGGCGATCAGCGTGCCGCCACGGCTGAAGAGCTGCGTCGCCGCCGTGGTCGCCAGGCTGCCGAAGCGCCCGCGGACATCGTCGCCGGCCTGCCAGTTCGTCGCGCCGAGCACGGCGTTCCCACGGATGGCGAGATCGATCGCGCCGCCCGCGCTGCGCTGGTTGGCGTTGGGGGAGCTGGCGGTGCTGGCGGCGTCGAGCAGGCTCGCCGCGCCAATGGCGAGGTCGGTGCCGGCGACCAGCGCGCTGCCGGCGATCGATGCGCCGCCGCGCGCGGCGAGGGCGGTGCGGCCAGTCGAACTCAGGCTGGCGTCGGTCAGCGCGATGGCGACCGCGTCCGGCGCGGCGCTGGCGATGGCGATGTCGCCGGCCGCCGAGACGCGGTTCTGCAGTTCGACGCGTCCGGCGGCGGACAGCGTGAAGTCACCCGCGCTCGCCGCCGCGTCGCCGGCCATGCGCACGCCGACGCCGGCCTCGGTGGCCAGCAGGCGGATGCGGTTGGCGTACATGCCGCCCAGCGCCGACGTGTCGATCGCGTACGTGGGCGTGGCGCCGGTCGCGGCGGCGTTGCCGTCGACGGCGCGGGTGGTGTAGTTCCAGCGGTTCAGGCCGGTCGCGACGCTCACGTCGCGGCCGTTGACCGGCGCCTCGGCGCGCAGCGCGCGCGTGACCAGGTCGAGCACCTGCTGCGCGCTGGCGTCGAGCCCCGTGCCGGTGATCAGGATGTCGCCCTGTCCGACCGCGAAGCCGCCGAGGCCGCCGTTGGTCGCCAGGAACGGGCTGCCGGTGGTCAGCGTCACGCGGTCGGTGTTGATGAAGCCGCAGCCCGAGCAGGTGATGCCGTACGGGTTGGCGAGGATGACATCGGCCCGGCCGCCGAGCACCTCGGTGAACCCGGCGAGCGTGCTGCGGTTGTTGGCCACGACCTCGTTGAGGATGGTGCCGGCCTGCGTCGTCAGGTTCATGTTCGCCGTGACCTGACCGGCCAGCTGCGACTGGCGCGCGACCACGTCGTTGTTGCCGTTGTTGAGCACCAGCCCGTTCGCGTTGACGTTGTAGGTCGTGTAGCGGTTGTGCGAGAGGCCGGCCGCATTGGGCGTGGCGATGTTCACGACCGACACGCCGTTGGGCGCGACATAGGTGGTCGTGTTGCCCGCGTTGCCCGGGCTCACGACCACCGACGACACCGGCTGCGCGCCGGCCACGGGCGCGAGGCTCGCCCCGGCGAGCGCGGCCGCCATGGCCGGGCCCGTGGCGCGGACGACGGCGCGCCGGACGCTTCCACGGGCCGACTTGCCGTGCGCGGTCGCGTTCTCGGCGACGGCGGCCCAGGTGCCCGTGGTCGCGTTCCAGATGTTGCGGTAGATGTGGTTCATGGTCGCCCGGAATCAGAGAGAGACGGAAAGACGGAAGCCGAACCGGGTCGATTCACGAACCAGTGGCGACGGCACGTGCAGCGCGCGTGCGGCGAAGAGGTCGAGGCTGGTGCGTTTCCAGTTCACCGTCGTGCCGAGCGTCGCGCCCGACAGCGAGCCCGACGGCACGCCCGGGGCGCGGTTGCGCACATGGCCGAAGTCGTAGGCGACGTAGACGCGTCCACCCAGCGTGGCGCCCTCGCTGGGGAGTTGCCACGGCAGCGAGAGTTCGTTGCGCAGCAAATAGCCGTCGTCGCCGCTCAGCGTGCTCATGAGCGCGCCGCGCACCGTCGACACGCCACCGACGAGGAACTGCTGCGAGCCGTAGAGCGTGTCGTAGGCATGCTGGGCGCTGAACTGCGACGACCACAGCAACGGCTGCTTCGCAATGTCGAAGCGGCGGTTGAAGCCGACGTCCAGCACGACCTTGCGGAACTGCGCGTGTGGCGCCTCCTCGGGCAGATCGGCCGCGTCGCGCAGCGCGCCGAAGTCCGACAGGCCCTTGACGTGGCCGAGTCGCGCGTTCGCCAGGCCGCCGGCCATCGCGGTGAAGCCCGACACGCCGACGTCCGCGTAGGCGAGCTTGCGGCTCGCGATGCCCAGGAACTGGCCACCCAGGTAGCTCTCGGTCTCCTGGGTCGAGAGGCGGCCGGAGAGCGACACGCGACTGGCCTGGTCGCGGTAGACGACGCGGTCGAGCGCCGCGCTGCGGGTGGTGGTCTTGCCGGTGGACAGGAGGGTGGCACCGCTGGGCAGCGACAGCCGGTTGGCATAGCGGCTCTGGCTGTGGTCCAGCGACAAGGTGCTGTAGCCGAACGGGATCGAGAACTGGGCCGCGTTGATCGTCGCGTCGTGGTCGGCGTCGTGCGGCACGGTGGCGCGCCGCGTCAGCGAGAGCATTTCGTTGAGTCCCAGCACGCTGTCGAAGCTGACGGTGGCGGAGGCGCTGTCCCGCCCCGTGGCCCGCGTGCCGTAGTTGTCGGCCGAGGCGTAGAGGTTGACCGGCAGCACCGACGGGTTCTTCACCACCACCACGCTGTCGCCGGGCCGGCTGCCGGGCTGGATGTCGAGCACCGCGCGGCTGGACGCGAGGCGATTGATCTGGTCGATGCCCTGTTCCAGGTCACGCAGGTCGAGCAGTTCGCCCGGCGTGGCCGGAAAGACCCCGCGCGGCCAGACCGACGCGGCGCGCGGTCCGTCGACGCGGTAGGCCTCGATGCGGCCTTCGATCACGTTGATCTGCAGGGTGCCGGTGCGCAGGTCCTGCGCCGGGAGGTAGGCGCGCGTGGTGATGAGGCCGCGGTCGATGTAACGCTTGGTGATCTGCGCGAGCACGGCCTCGAGCTCGCCGACGCCGAGGCAGCGGCCGGCGAAGTCGGTCTCGATGCGTCGCGCCACGTCCGCCGGAAGGTGCTCGGCGCCGTCGATGCGCACCGTGCGGATGTCGCGGCACGCCACGCCGATGTCCGGCACGTTCACCTGCGGGCGAACGTCGCGCAGGTCGGCACCGGGTTGCGTCGACGGCGCACGGCGCGCGCGTTCCTGGTCGAGGCGCAACAGGTCCTGCTGCTGGCGCTCGATCAGCTGGTTCTGCCGGTCGAGCGCGTTGGCGTCGATCTGCGCCGACGCCGCCTGCGCCAGCGCGCCGATCAGGGCGCCCAGCGTGCCCGTCCGCATGTGTCTCCATCCGCTCATCGCATGTCCCGTCGTTGGTCCGGATCGCCCGGCCGCTGGATTCGGCCTTCCGGATCTGGCGGGTCTGTTCGCAGGCCGATCGACGTCGCGACGTCGGCGGAATGAAACAGAATGTGTGATCTTATTTACATTTGTTCATGATTGTCACAAAAATTATTCATGTGTCGGCCCGAACGAACACGTGGGGATTCGGACCGCTTCGTGCTCGGTGCCGGGCTGCTTTGGCGGTTGCACGCGACGGCCGAAATCCAGGGTGGCGCGATGCGAAGGGCGTGCGTGTCGATGTCGGACACGTTGCCCGGCATAGGAAAATGCGTGCATGAAGCCTCCCTTGCATGCAGGTCCCGCAGCCGCGAAGAGTGAGACGGTGCCCGTCGCGGGGATCGACTCGTTTCCCCGGTCTGAGGGGGCGATGGGCCAGCGGGTGCGCGATTTCGACTGGGCGGCGACGTCCCTCGGGCCGCTGGCGGTCTGGCCGGGCGAACTGCGCCAGGCGGTCGAGACGATGCTGTCGTCGATGTTTCCCCAGTGCCTGGTCTGGGGACCGGGCCTGGTGACGATCTACAACGACGGGTTCCGCCTGATCCTGGGCGACAAGCCCGAGGCGTTGGGCCGCTCCATTGCCGACGTCTGGTCCGAGGTCTGGTCATCGATCCAGCCCATCGTCGCGCGGGCTTTCGCGGGCCACGCCACGTTCATCGAGGACTTTCCGCTGGTGGTCAACCGGCATGGCTTCGACGAGCAGGCTTACTTCACCTTCTGCTACAGCCCGGTGCGCGACGTCCACGGGACGGTAATGGGCATGCTCGACACCGTGGTGGAGACCACCGGCAAGGTCGACGCGTTGAAGCGTCTGAGCGCTCTGGCCGCTTCGCTGGAGCACGAGGTTTCCGAGCGGACGGTCGATCGCGACCGGATGTGGCAGCGCTCGACCGATGCGATGGTCGTGTGCGCGCGGGACGTGCTCATCGACTCGGTCAATCCCGCCTGGACGCACATCCTGGGCTGGAACGAGGCACAGGCCATCGGTCGGTCGTTCCTGGATTTCGTCCACCCCGACGACCGCCCATCGACCCGCGAACTGCTGGCGAGCCTGCCCGAGGCGGGTCCCGCATTCACCTTCGAGAACCGCTGCCGTTGCGAGGACGGGACCCACCGCACGCTGGTGTGGACGACGGTGCCGGACGGCAAACTGCTGCTGGTCGGCCGCGACGTGAGTGCCGAGCGGGAGGCGGCCGACGCACTGAGGCGGTCCGAGACGGCCTTGCACCAAGCGCAGAAGATGGAGAGCGTCGGACAGCTCACGGGCGGTGTCGCGCACGACTTCAACAACCTGCTGCATGTCATCTCCGGCAACCTGCAGCTGCTCTCCAAGACGCTGGCGACGGACGCACGCGCCGAGCGCTACATCGTCAACGCGTTGGCGGGCGTCCAGCGTGGCGCCAAGCTCGCCAGTCAGTTGCTGGCGTTCGCGCGCCGGCAACCGCTCGAACCCAAGGTCGTCAACGTGGCCCGGCTGATTCCCGGCATCGAGGACATGCTCCACCGCACCATCGGCGAAGGCATCGAGATCGAGGCCGTGCTGTCGGCGGGCCTGTGGAATTGCTTCGTCGACACGGCCCAGATCGAAAACGCGATCCTGAATCTCGCGATCAACGCGCGTGACGCCATGGAAGGCGTGGGCCGGCTGACCATCGAGGTCGCGAACGCCCATCTGGACGACGCCTATGCCCGCCTGCACGCGGACGTCACGGCGGGCCAGTTCGTGATGCTGGCGGTGACTGACACCGGCAGCGGCATGTCGGCCGAGCTGATGCAGAAGGTGTTCGAGCCCTTCTTCACCACCAAGACCGAAGGCAAGGGCAGCGGCCTGGGTCTGTCCATGGTCTATGGCTTCGTCAAGCAGTCCGGGGGTCACGTGAAGCTCTACAGCGAAGTGGGCCACGGCACCACGGTCAGGATCTACCTGCCACGGGTCCTGGCCGAGGAAGAACGCGCCGATCTCGCCGTGCCCGGCCTGATCCTGGGCGGCGCGGAGACCATCCTGGTGGCCGAGGACGACGATGCCGTCCGCGGCACGGTGGTGGAGCTGTTGACCGAGCTGGGCTACAACGTGCTGAAGGCCCGGGATGCGGAGGGCGCTCTGACCGTGATCGAGAGCGGCGTGCATGTCGACATGCTGTTCACCGACGTGGTGATGCCGGGCACCCTGCGCACCCCCGAACTGGCCCGGAAGGCACGCGAGAAACAGCCGCACATCGCGGTCCTGTTCACCTCCGGCTACACCCAGAACGCGATCGTCCACGGGGGGCGCCTGGACGCGGGCGTGGCGTTGATCAGCAAGCCCTACACCCAGGAAGCGCTGGCACTCAAGATGCGCGAAGTGTTCGACAGACAGCGTCTGGCGAGAACGCGCTCGTCCTGAGCGATGCGGTTCGACGCGCCGCCGTGCGCCGTCATGCGCGGTCGACGACGCTGCGGTGATTCCACCATCGAGCCGTCCAACCGCTCGCGACATCGAATGCGGTGGAGGTCTCCATGGCGCTCGACAGGGCGCCCGAGCCGAAGTCAATCGCCAAGTTGATGAAAAAGTGGCTACTTTGGTACTCGTTGAAGTAACATGCTGTCATGAAAACGTGTGGCTCCAACTTGGGTTCTGCACCGGCGGGTCGCCGGGGCAAGAACTTGCCACGCGGGTTTTTCCACTCCGTCACTCCCCCATGAGGCGCGGACCGCCTTCGCAGCGGTCCCATCGTCTCGAACGCCCCGACGCTCGTCGGGCGCATTTCGTCCCATCTGCCTGGTGAGGTGACCCGACGTCCCGTCGGGTAGGTCCTCGAGCCACGCCTGCTCGTTTCGGGGGCACGCGTGGCGCGGAGCGCCGGCGCACGCGCCCGGGCTGCCGCAGCCAATCCCGTTCGAGTCCGTCTTCGGCCCCCCGAAGCCATGGTCTCGTCCATCGTGCGCGTTTCGGCGTCGCACGCGATCTTCGACCGGCGACTTCCTTGATTCGATTCAAGCGACTGACCGTGACCCAGTCTCCCGCCCTCCACCGTTCCGTCTGCCCCGGCAGCCGGGCACCGCGATGGTTCCAAGCCCCCGTGCCTCACCGATCCGGCCCGACCGCGGTCGGTGCATTCCTCATGTCCCTCTCTTCCCTCCGTCGCGACTGGCTGTCCAACGTGCGCGGCGACCTGCTCGCCGGCATCGTGGTGGCCCTGGCCCTGATCCCCGAAGCCATCGCCTTCTCCCTCATCGCCGGCGTGGACCCCCAGGTCGGTCTCTATGCCTCCTTCGGCATCGCGGTCGTCATCGCCTTCGCGGGGGGTCGACCGGGCATGATCTCCGCGGCGACCGGCGCCATGGCCCTGGTGATGGTCACGCTGGTGAAGGAGCACGGGCTGCAGTACCTGCTCGCGGCCACCGTGCTGACGGGCATGCTGCAGATCGCGGCCGGCCTGCTCGGACTCGGCCGGCTCATGCGCTTCGTCTCGCGCTCGGTCGTCACGGGCTTCGTCAATGCGCTGGCGATCCTGATCTTCCTGGCCCAGCTTCCTGAACTGACGAACGTCGGCTGGCCGGTCTACGCCATGACGGCGGCCGGTCTGGCCATCATCTATGGACTGCCCCGGCTCACCAGGGCGGTGCCTTCGCCGCTGGTCTGCATCGTGGTGCTGACGGGAGTGGCCATGGTGCTCGGGCTGGACGTCCGCACCGTGGGGGACATGGGCCGGCTGCCCGCCAGCCTGCCCGCGTTCCTGTTGCCCGACGTGCCGCTGGGTCTGGACACGCTGCGCATCGTCCTTCCCTACGCGGTCACCCTGGCCGTGGTCGGCCTGCTGGAATCGATGATGACGGCGTCCATCGTCGACGACCTCACCGACACCGACAGCGACAAGACCCGCGAGTGCGTGGGCCAGGGCGTGGCCAACATGGCGGCCGGCTTCATCGGCGGCATGGCTGGCTGCGCCATGATCGGCCAATCCGTCGTCAACGTGAAATCCGGCGGGCGAGGGCGCCTGTCCACGCTGACGGCGGGCGTGGTCCTGCTCATCCTGATCGTCTTCCTGGGGCCCTGGGTCGAGCGCATTCCCATGGCCGCCCTGGTCGCGGTCATGCTGATGGTGAGCATCGGCACCTTCCGCTGGGATTCCATCGCGGCACTGCGCACCCATCCGCCGAGCTCGTCGGTCGTCATGGTTGCCACCGTGCTGGTCACGGTCCTCACGCACGACCTAGCCCAGGGCGTCCTCGTGGGCGTGCTGCTCTCGGGCATCTTCTTTGCCCACAAGGTGGGGCGCGTGCTGCGCATCGAGCATGGCACGCGCGACGAGGGCCGCACCGCGACCTACGACGTGGTCGGCCAGGTCTTCTTCGCCTCGTCGCACCGCTTCGCCGCCGCCTTCGATTTCAAGGCAGGGGTCGAACGGGTTCGCATCGATCTGAGCCGCGCCCATTTCTGGGACCTCACGGCCATCGACGCGCTCGACAAGGTGGTGACGACGTTCAGACGCGAGGGATGCGCCGTCGACGTGAGCGGCCTGAGCGGCATGAGCGAAACGGGTTCGACCCTGGTCGAACGCTTTGCCGTCCACGACGAGCCGCATGCGATCCATCGACCCCTGCATTGAGGAGAAGAAAAAAATGAACAAGATCTACGCCTGCCTGGACGATCGGGAACCCCCGTTTCCCGTCGTCGATGCCGCGGTCTGGTGCGCTCGGCACCTGCAGGCACCGCTGGAATTCCTGCACGTGCGCGACCGTGAGCGGCATCCCCGCACGAGCGTCGTCGACCTGAGCGGCGTGGTCGGGTTGGCGGCTCAGGAAGCGCTGCTTCGCACGCTGGTCGAACGCGACGAGCGGCAGGTCCTGTCAGGGCGGCAGGCGGGCTGCCTCGTCCTGAAGAACGCCCGCTACCGCGCGCTGGCGTCGGGCCTGGACGATGTGATCGCCCGGTTCTCGCACCGCGAGCTGGAACACCACGCGTGCGACATCCGGGACGACGCGAGGCTCCTGGTGATCGGGTCGTGCTTCCCGCATGCGGACGCGCACGGCCGTCGCCGGACCGAGCACCTGAGAAATGCCCTGTGTTCGATGAAGACCCCCGCGCTGCTGGTGCCGGACTCGCCTTTCCAGGAACCACGGTGCCTCGTGCTGGCGATCGACGGCCGGGCGTTCTCCCACAAGTCCCTGATCGACGTGTTGCTGGCGACGCCCGCGCTCACGCGGTTGCCGGTGTTCATCGCCACGGCACCGACATCGGACGCGAAGTCGGGTCGGCGCCTGCAGGAAGCCGTCGATCTGCTGGCCTGCGCGGGTTTCGACATCCAGACACGCCCTGGCGCGCACGGGTCCAGGCCCGCCACATCGGGCCGTCCGGCCTGGCACGTGCCGGCCCTGCTGATCATGGGCAACGACAACGACGGGTGCTGGCAGCAGCTGTTGAGCGGCCGGGCGACCGGCCCATCCCTCGTCCCGGGCGCGATGCCCGTGCTCGTGCTGCCTTGCCATTGAGTTGCCCGATGACCATCAGCCTTGACGATCTGAGGGTGTTCGCGGCGGTCGCGGACGCAGGCTCGTTCCGCGAGATCTCGAAAGCCAGCGCCCGCAGCGCCACGGCCGTGAGCCGGGCGGTCCGGCGTCTGGAGGCCGAATTGGGGATCACGCTGCTGGAGCGCACGACGCGCAGCGTTTTTCCGACCCGCGAGGGAGCGCTGTTGCTGGAGCGGCTCGCCCCCGCGCTGCTGCAGGTGGAGGCGGCCGTCGCGTGGGTGATGACCTCCGGGGGCGCGGAGCGCGGCCCGGGCGACGCCGACGCCGGGAACGTCGCCGCATCGCCCATGCCGGAACTCGCGCGCAAGACCTGGCCCTGAACACCCGTCGATCCACGTCGGCGACGCGTCCAAGCGGGAGCAGAGGCGACGTCGTCGCGCCCGCGGGCTGGCCGATGTCCGACGTGACCACTCACCCGGGTCGATGGCAGCATGCACGGTTCCAATCGATCCGGAGGGCGTCATGCCGCAACCGCAACCGCAACCCCAAACGCAGCCCGGCGGCAGACCGCAAGTTCTGTTCTTCGACGTCAACGAGACGCTGCTCGACCTCGCGCCGCTGAAGACCCGCATCGGCGACATCCTCGTCGACCCCGGCCAGGCCGAGCTCTGGTTCGCCATGACGCTGCAGCACGCGCTCGCGATGACGGTCGCCGGCCAGTACGCACCGTTTTCCGACATCGGGGCCGGCGTGCTGCGGATGCTCGCGCGCAACAGCGATCTGACCGTGAGCGAGGCGGACGCCAGGGACGTCCTGTCGGGCATGACCCGGCTCCCGCCCCATCCCGATGTGGCTCCCGCCCTGCAGCGGATGAAGGCGGGCGGCCTGCGGCTGGCGTGCCTGACCAACTCGTCGCAGGCGGGGCTCGCGGCGCAGATGCAGCATTCGGGACTCGCGCCTTTCTTCGAGCGACAACTCAGCGTGGAGTCCGTGGGCCGGTTCAAGCCGCATGCCGACGTGTATCGCTGGGCGGCCCGGGAGATGGCGCGCGAGCCCGGCGACTGCATGCTGGTCGCCGCCCACGGATGGGACGTGGCGGGCGCGAAATGGGCCGGACTGCGGACGGCTTTCGTCGCCCGCGAGGGGCAACAGAAGTTTCCGCTGGCACCCGCGCCGGACGTCGACGTGCCCGACCTGGGCGCGCTGGCCGAGGCGCTCGACGCGTCGTCCGAGGCCCGGCCGGTCCGTTGATCCGGGCATGGCTTCCGAGCCGGCGTCCTGGCGAGCTTCGACGTCGGCGCGGCCTGGCCGATCCCGCCGCCGGCCCGCGCGCCACGCGATGCGATGCCCGATCCGTGCGGATCGACGACGTGCGCGCCACCCGGTCGCCAGCGCGACTTCTTGCATGATCCGACCTTTCCATCGAGCGTTGGCAGGAACACGCGAATGACGGCATCGACAACGGCTTCCGCGGCGCCGCGCCCGCCCGCGATCGGACTGGGCGGGGCGGCGCGCGATCTCTACCAGGCGCTCTGGCGCCACGCGCTGGGGGTGCGCACGCAACTGGTCGGCGCGGCCGGGCTGCTGTCGGCGGCGCAGCTGATGCGGCTGACGATGCCCTGGCTGGCCGCCCAGGCCATCAACGCGCTGCAGCAGGGCGACATCGCCCAGGCGGGGCGCTGGATCGCCGGCCTGATCGGCATCTACCTGCTGTCCTGGCTGCTGCACGGCCCGGGCCGGGTGCTGGAGCGCAACGTGGCGGTGCGGGTGCGCGAACGGCTGGCCGACCTGCTCTACGCGCGCATCGCCGCGGCGCCGCTGGCCTGGCGCGACGGGCGCCACTCCGGCGAGCTGCAGCACCGCGTGACGCAGGCCAGCCGGGCGTTGTCGGAGTTCGCGCAGAGCCAGTTCGGCTACCTGCAGAGCGCCTTCGGCTTCGTCGGTCCGATCGTCGCGCTGGCGCTGCTCTCGCGCACCAGCGGCGCCATCGCGGTGTCGGGCTACGTGATCATCGCCGTCATCCTCCTGCGCTTCGACCGCGCCCTGATGCGGCTCGCCCGCGCCGAGAACGATGCCGAGCGCCGTTACGCCGCCGCGCTGCTGGACTTCGTCGGCAATGCCGGCACGGTGATCGGGCTGCGGCTGCAGGCCGCCTCGCGGCGGCTGCTGGGCCGGCGCATGGACGCGGTCATCGCGCCGCTGCGCCGCGCGGTGCTGGTCGGCGAGGGCAAGTGGTTCGCCGTCGACCTGCTGGGCATGGGCCTGACCTGGACGCTGGTGGTGGTCTACGTGCTGCAGACCCGTCAGCCGGGGGCGGCCGGCGCGACGGTCATGCTGGGCACCGTGTTCATGATCTACCAGTACGCCCAGCAGGCCGCGTCGGTGGTCGGCGCGATGGCGTCGAACTTCCAGGGCTTCGCGCGGATGCACACCGACTACGGCAGCGCCGAGCCGATCTGGGCCGCGCCGGGCGACCCGGACGCCGCCGTGCCCGCCGTGGCGCCCGATGCGCCGTGGCGGACGCTGTCGCTGCACGGCGCCAGCTGGCGCTATGGCGACGACGCGCGCGGCGGCCTGCGGGAGGTCGAGCTGGTCCTGCGGCGCGGCGCGCGCGTGGCGCTCATCGGTCCCAGCGGCGGCGGCAAGAGCACGCTGCTGCGCACCCTCGCCGGTCTGTACCGCCCGCAGCAGGGCGAACTGCGGCGCGACGGCGCCACGATCGACTGGGCCGAACTGCGCACCCTCGCCACCCTCATCCCGCAGGAGGCCGAAGTCTTCGAGGCCAGCGTGCGGGAGAACCTCACCTTCGGCGAGCCGGCCGACGAAGCGGCGCTGCGCCGCGCCGTGCACGCGGGCGTCTTCGACGAAGTGCTCGAGCGCCTGCCCGAGGGCCTGGCCAGTGCGCTCAACGAGCGCGGCGGCAACCTGTCGGGCGGCCAGCGGCAGCGGCTCGCGCTGGCGCGCGGCGCTCTGGCGGCCGGGGGCAGCTCGCTGCTGCTGCTCGACGAGCCGACCAGCGCGCTCGACCCGCAGGCGGAGGCGCGCGTCTTCGACCGCATGGACGCCGCTTTCCGATCGGCCTGCATCGTCGCGTCCGTGCACCGGCCGAGCCTGCTCCAGCGCTTCGACACCATCGTCGTGATGGAAGCCGGTCGCGTGGTCGACGCCGGACCGCGCGACGAGGTGCTGGCGCGGCGCGCGGGTTGAGGCGCCGGTCACCCGGCGCCGTTCTCGTCACTGGTGGTCGCATCGGAACGGCAGCGTCGGCGGACCGCCTTCCCTCGACGGGTGGTGACCGTGCGAGGCTTGCCACGGCCCGACCGTCCGGGTCGTACCCTGCCCACCGTGGCGGACCTGCCCGCGGCGGGCGCGGCGTGGCTCAGGCTGCCTGCAGCTCGGCCGGGGTCTTGTACTTCTGCACCTCGGAGAAACGCTTGACCAGATAGTCGCCTGATTTCACCGGCGCGTGGCGGGGTGGGTTGTCGGCCGACTGGAACTGCGGCAGGCAGGCGACCGGCGTGGCGTAGTCGAGGTTGAAGAACGTCGGGATCGAGAACCGCTCCTTGCCAGTCCGGTTGGCCACGCGGTGCGGGTTGGAGACATAGCGGTCGTTGGTCCACACCTTGACCATGTCGCCCAGGTTGATGACCAGCGTGTCCTCGATGTAGGGGGCGCCGACCCATTCGCCGCTGCGCGTGCGCAGTTCGAGCCCGCCGATCGGGTCCTGCGCGAGGATCGTCAGCATGCCGTAGTCGGTATGGGCCGCCGCACCGAGTTCGAGCGCGGTGGGGCTCGACTGGGGCGGATAGTGGAAGAGCCGCGACTGCACCATCGGCTTGCGGCACCACTGCAGGAAGAAGTCCTCCGGCTGCGCCAGGGCGGTCGCGAAGATGCGCAGCAGGTGCTTGCCCAGGGTCACCGTGTGATCGAAATAGGCTTCGGCGGCTTCCTTCAGCCAGGGCTTGTCCGCGGGCCAGCGGTTGGGGCCGTGCAGCGGCAGGCCGGCCTGCACGTCGGGGTCCGTCACGGGCAGGTCGACACCCAGTTCGTAGCTTTCTTTCAGGTCGGGCTTGTGACCGGGATGCTGCGTCACGCCGTAGGGCATGAAGCCGCGTCGAAATCGCTCGTCGATCCTGTCCTTCAGGCGCTCGTCCATCGACAGGCTGAAGTAGCGGCGCGTCGCATCGAACACGGCATCCACCGCCGCGCGCGGAACGCCATGGTTGCGGACATAGAGAAACCCGGTGTTCGTGCAGGCCGCCTCGAACTGCGCGACCAGCGGGTTGATCGACCCGCCGGCGAGCCAGTCGCCCAGATCGAGGATGGGCATCTCGACGGCGGAGGCACGGCGGGGAACGGCGACTTGCGGGTCGAGTGTGGAATCGATCGAGGGCATGGGGAACTCCTGGAGGATGAGGGGGCGAGATGGGACGGTGGCGCGGTTCGGCTCAGGCGCCTCGCGACAGGTCGGTGAAGGCGTCCGTCCAGAAGATGACGCGGCGCGCGATGAACTTCATGAGGCCGTGCAGCACCAGCCCGATGAGCGAGAGCACGACCAGGATGGCGAACATCCCGGCGGCGTCCATGGAGAAGTTGCGCTGAAGGATGAGGTAGCCGAGACCGGCTTGCGCGCCGACGAATTCGCCGACGATGGCGCCGATCACCGCCAGCACGATGCCGATGTCGAGTCCGGCGAAGACGTACGGCAGGGCCTGGGGCAGCCGCACCATCGTGAACACATGCCACGGCGACGCGGTGAAGGCCTTCATCAGCTCGATCTGGTCGCGTGGCGCCGAACGCAACCCGACGATGGTGTTGGCCAACACCGGGAAGAAGACGATGGTGGCGGTGATCACCACCTTGGACGTCGTGTCGAAGCCGAACCAGAGCACGAAGAGGGGCGCGACGGCCACCTTGGGAACGGTCTGGAAAGCCACCACGTACGGATAGAGCACCGCTTCGAGCAAGGCGCTCTGGCCGATCAGCGCACCCAGCACCAGCCCGAAGACGGCCCCGGCGGCGAAGCCCGCCAGAATCTCGTAGAGCGTCACGCCCACGTGCCCGACGATCTCGCCCGACTGCACGAGTTCGACCAGCGCGCGTGCCACCGCGGACGGACCGGGAAAGATGAGCGGCGAGACCGTCAGCAGCACGACGGCGAAATGCCAGACGGCCACGACGAGCACGAAGAACCCGAGCATCAGGCAGCGCCGGCGCATCGGTGTGAGGCCGGTCGGTTCCGGTGCCGCGCGGATCGTGGTTCCCGGTGGCGGCGCCGGTGACATCGCTTCGTCGAGGCGGGCGTTCGGGGCGTCGAGGGACGACGCCAGGGGCAGGGCGCGGCTGTTCATCAATCGAGTCCTCCGGCGGCATTCAGGTTGGCGCGGATGCCCGACACATAGGTGCCGAAGCGGTCCGTGTTGATCATGTCGAGCGAGCGTGGATGCGGCAGGTCGACGTCGACGATTTGCGTCACCCGACCCGGACGGGGCGACATCACGACCACGCGGTCGCCCAGGAAGACCGCCTCGGGAATGCTGTGCGTCACCAGCATGATGGTGGCGCCGGTGCGCGCCTTGAGCTTGTGCAGTTCGAGGTTCATGGTCTCGCGCGTCATGGCGTCCAGGGCCCCGAACGGTTCGTCCATCAACAGCACCATCGGGTCGTTGACGAAGGCGCGTGCGATGCCCACGCGCTGCTGCATGCCGCCCGACAGTTCGCCCGGGTACTTGGTGGCGAACTTCTCGAGGCCGACCAGCGCGAGGTAATGCATGGCGCGCTCGGTGGCCAGCGCGAGGTCGCGGCCCTGGATCTGCGCCGGCACCAGGACGTTCTGCAGCACCGTGCGCCAGGGCAGAAGCACCGGTGCCTGGAACACCACGCCGACATCGCGGCTCGGCCCTCTCACGGCCCTCCCGTCCAGGGCCGCCACGCCGCCGCTCGCGCCCTCCAGCCCCGCGAGGATGCGCAGCAGGGTGCTCTTGCCGCAGCCGCTGGGGCCGACCACGGTCACGAACTCGCCCCTGCGCACCTCGAAGCCGACGTCGTGCAAGGCGACCACGGTGGCGCCGTCCTTGGATCGGAACTCTTTCTGCAGTCCGGCGAAGCCGAAGGCTGGCGCCTCCGCCTGCCGGGAGGTCAATGGCATGTTCATGCGTGCTCCAGTTCCTTGAACGCTTTCTTGAGGGTCTCGATGAACACGGCCGCGATCGGGCTGGGCGTGCGCCCCTCGCAGGTGCAGATGGTCATGCGCTGGTGCTTCACGCGCGAGTCCATGATGGGCACGTAGCGAAATCCCGGCATGTCCGCGCTGTCGCCCGGGCGGGCGTTGACCAGCGTGATCGCCATGCCGGTCTCGGCCACGGAGCGCATCATTTCGTAGGAGTTGGTGACCAGCACCTGACGCGGTTCGATGCGCGCCTTCGCGAACATCTCGTCCTGGTCGCGCTTGGCGCTGATGGTCTCGTCGGGCATCGCCAGACCGTAGGCGGCGCAGTCGCTCAGCTTGACGGTCGCCAGTTGCGCCAGCGGGTGGTGCTTGGCGACCATCACGCAGGTCTCCAGCGTGCGTTCGTAGACGTGCTTCACGCGCGGTGAAGGGGGCGCGTTGAACGTCACGGCAACGTCGAGTTCGTCGCGGCCGACCTTCTCGAGCAGTTTCGTGGTCGGGGCCACCTCCACCTGGTAGGTCACGCCCGGGTAGCGGTCATTGAAGCGGTGCAGGATGCCGGGGACGACCTCGCGCACGAAGGTCTCGACGATGCCGAGGCGGACCTTGCCCTTGCGCAGTCCCTTGAGCGCCTCGATCTCGGAGCGCACGCGGTCGAGTTCATGGTCGACGTGCCGCGCGTGCCGCATCATCAGCTCGCCCGCCGCCGTGAGCCGCAGCACCGTGCGTCCCGGGCCACGCTCCAGCAGGGGCGCGCCGAGCTCGTCCTCGAGCAGGGTGATCTGCCGGCTGATGGCGGAGGCGGCCACGAACAGGCGCTCGGCCGCCGCGCGGATCGAGCCGGCGCGGACGACTTCCGCGAAATACCGCAGCGAGACGGCGCTGATCATCGGATCGTCGGCGAGGCACCGTCGGTCCAGGGCGGCGCATCGCGGTCATGGGCCGCGACGGCGGCCAGCGCCGCCTCGCGCTGGGCGGGCGGCATGAACGCCGCGACGAAGCTGTTGCGCGCCAGGGTCACCAGGTCCTGCCGGCTCAGGCCCAGGGCGGCCTGGCAGGCGATGTAGTTGTCGTTGACGTAGCCTCCGAAGAACGACGGGTCGTCGGAGTTGACGGTCACGCACAGCCCGGCGTCCAGCAGCTGCTTCAACGGATGGCGGTCCATCGAGGCCACGACCCGGAGCTTGAGGTTCGACAGCGGGCACACGGTGAGCGGAAGCCGCCGCCGCGCCAGCATCGCCACCAGGGCCGGATCGTCGAGGCACGCATTGCCATGGTCGATGCGCTGCACGTCGAGCAGTTCGATCGCCTCGCGCACGTAGGCGGCCGGACCTTCCTCGCCAGCGTGCGCGACCACCTTGAAGCCACGTTCGCGGCAGCGCCGGAAGAACTCGACGAACTTCGAGGGCGGATTGCCGACCTCCGCGCCGCCCAGGCCGAAGCCGAGCAGCCGGTCGGCCCAGGGCTGGGCCGCGTCGAGCAGGGCCAGGGCTTCCTCCTCGCTGCGGTGGCGCTGCGCCAGCAGGATGAGCCCGCTGGTGATGCCGTCATCGCGCCGGGCCGCCTCCATCGCGGCGAAGGTGCCTTCGAGCACCGCGCCCAGCGCCACGCCGCGCGACGTGTGGCCTTGCGGACCGAGGAAGAGCTCGGCGTGCAGCACGCGGTCGGCGTGCGCGCGCGCCAGGTACGCACGCGTCACGTCCTGGAAGTCGGCTGCCTTCACCAGCACCCGGCAGCCGTCGTAATACAGGTCCAGGAAGGACTGCAGGTCGCGGAAGTGGTAGGCCTCGCGCAGCTCGGCCTCGGTCTTCCAGGCGATCGCCACGCCGTTGCGCTTCGCCAGCGCGAGGAACATCGCCGGCTCGATGGAGCCCTCGATGTGCATGTGCAGCTCGGCCTTGGGCAGGCCCGCGATGAATTCGCCGGGTGTCATGGCAGGAGGTCCGGGTTCCGCGAGGTCGTGTGCGTCGGGTGGCTGCAGGCGTTCGACATGCCGCTCATGCCCCCGCGCAGGCCTTGGCCGCATCGATGACCGCCTGATGGTCGAAGCGGTTGATCGCCTCGACGAAACCGGGCTTGTCGATCAGCAGGGACGCGGGCGCCACGGTGCGCTTGATGGTGCCGTCCTTGAGCATGAAGTCCTGCATGCGGCCGTAGGCGGCCGGGTCCATGGCGCCGATCAGCTTGCCGCCGTGCAGGTCGAAGGCACCTTTCATGGCTTGCAGCTGCGCGTCGAGCAGGCGCCTGTCCCAGCTGAGCAGGGTGGCTTCATCGGCACCGGTCGGCTTGCTGCCGGGGTAGTGCTTCCAGTGCAGCCGGAGGGCGCACATCGGGTTGGTCTGCGCGAACAGGGTGGCCTTGGCGGCGCCCCGGGAGATCGCCTCGACCATCGCCGGGTCGGCGTCGATGGTCTTCTGCAGGGTTCCGAAAGTGAAGTCGGGCATTGCGCGCCACGCCGGGTCGAAGATCACTCGCAGCTTGGCGCCCGCGTTCTCGAAACCCGCCAGCGCCGAACCCCAGAACATCAGCGCCTGCACGCGATCGCTCTTGAGCGCCTCGAGAGCCGGTGCGCCGGCGCCGGTCGCGATGATTTGCACGTCGGTGTCGGGATTGATGCCGTTCGAGCGCAGGTAGCCCTTGAGCAGCGGCACGCCCCCGGTGCCCAGGCTGAAGATGCCGATCTTCTTGCCCTTGAGGTCGGCGACCGACCGGATGGGACCCTCCTGCATCACGCCGACGCCCCAGTCGATCACGCCTGTGCCCATGAGGCCGCGCACGGCGACGTTGTTCTCGGTGTTGGCCTGGATCAGACCGGTCGAGTTGAGTTGCGCGAAATCGACCGCGCCGCCCACCATCTGCTGGATGCCCTGCAGCGAACCACCGACCGTGATGACCTTGACGTCGTAGCCCTCGCTGCGCCAGTAGCCCAGGACGACCGGCAGCGTCAGCCATGGGTAGGTGACGTTGAGCACCTGCGTGCCCACGGCGATGGTCACCGGTTTGAGTGGCTTCGCCGGTGCCTGTGCGGCCGCGTCGAATGCGGCGATGGCAGTCAGGAAGAAGAAGGCGAGCGCACGAAACCCGGATTGAAGCGGTGTTGGCATTTTGGGGAGGTCATCCGTGGGTTGGGAGGGAAGCGGAAGGCTGAAATTAGCAGCGATCGAATGATTTCTAAAACACCCGTTTCAGCGGTCTATGTGCATGTTTTTGGAACATTGGAGACAAGCGGGGCGGGTGATAGCAACACCTGTGCCCGATGGGCGTCTGTGGCGATGTGGGCTTGGCATCGTGTCGTCTCGGGTCGTTTTGCGTCGGCTTCGGCACCGGACGGCAGGATCTCAACGACCCAGGCGTCTTGCGGCGTCGCCGACTGCGGACGGCCGCCGAGGCCGCGCCGTGCCACGGCGGACTTGATCGAACCGGCATCGGCCGCACCGACCCGATCCAGTCGATGTCAGGCCCGGAGGCCATGCGCTGCGGCGCGACGCCGACACACGGGGTCAGCACGGCGGCCGTCGGGCGGCTGGTCCGCCGGACGGCCAGGAAGGTCGACGTCCCGCCTTGCGCTACCCTGCGCGTCATGCGATCGCCACGCGCCCTGATCCTGTTGCTCGCCCCGCTGGGTCTCTTCCTCGCGGGCTGCGGCACCACGCCCTCGTCGGCGCCCGCGCGTCCGGAGGACGTCCGCGCACGCATCGTGAAGCTGCTGCCACAGAACGCGGTCGACCGTCCCGGCTGGGCGATCGACCTCTACGCGGCATTCGACGCCCTGCGCATCGAACCGAGCGTGGACAACGTCTGCGCGGTGCTCGCCGTCACCGAGCAGGAGTCGAACTATCGCGCCGACCCGACGGTGCCCGGACTCGGCAGGATCGCGCGCGAGGAGATCGATCGCCGTGCCGAGCGTGCCGGGCTGCCGCAGGTGCTGGTGCGGACCGCCCTGCAGTTGCGCTCGCCGGACAGCCGCACCTGGAGCGAGCGGATCGACGCCGCGCGCAGCGAGAAGGAACTGAGCGAACTGTTCGAGGACTTCATCGATCAGGTTCCGCTGGGTCGGCGCCTTCTGGCGGGCTACAACCCGGTGCGCACCGGCGGGCCGATGCAGGTGAGTGTCGAGTTCGCCCAGCGGCACGTGAAGGAGCTCGACTATCCCTATCGAATGACCGGCTCGGTCCGCGACGAGGTGTTCTCGCGCCGTGGCGGCCTGTACTTCGGGACGGCGCACCTGCTGGGGTATGCGGCGCCGTACGACCAGCCGATCTATCGATTCGCCGACTTCAACGCCGGTCAGTACGCCAGCCGCAACGCGGCATTCCAGAGCGCGGTGAGTGCGCTCGCCGGTGTCGCGCTCGACCTCGACGGCGACCTCGTCGCGCCCGGCGGCGACGCCGCCAAGGTGGGCGGCACCGAGGCCGCGGTGCGCGCGATCGGTCCGCGCCTGGGTCTGAGCGACGGCGACATCCGGCGCTCGCTCGAGCAGGCCGGCCAGCCATCGCTCGAACGGACGCGGCTGTGGACGCGCGTCTTCGAGCTGGCCGACGCACAGGCACGGCGGCCGGTGCCGCGCGCGGTGCTGCCGCGCATCCGCCTGCAGAGTCCGAAGATCACCCGCAAGCTGACGACGGAGTGGTTCGCTCGCCGCGTCGACGAGCGTTACCAGCGCTGCCGGGGCAGGGCGGGCTGAGTCGGCCTGGCCGTCGGGTCGGCCGATCGCACCACCTTGCAGCTGCAGCGGGAATTCGTGGGTCCGTGAGCGACCTCGAACGGCCGTCGGCGGCTGCCACGCCGCCGCCGACGGCCGCGCCGCGAATCCACATCGCCGGACACCACACGACGCTCGGCGTGGAGCCCGAAGCGCACGCCGACGACCGGCGGCTGCGCCCGCACGAGGAATGGGTGCTGTTCCGGTTCTGTCTGGTGGCGGTGGCGGTGGCCTTGCTGGGCTGCGGCCATGCACAGGTTTTCACCAACCTGTCGAGCGACGACGAGCGCAGCGTTTTCGCGGTGCTGACCCTCATCCTCGGCGGCATCGTGGGCTGTTTCCTGCAGAAGCGAGGCGCTGCTCGCCGCCACGACGAGGCCTCGACGCGGCGGGTCCGGCAATGCCGTGGTGCCCCGCGCCACTGGCCCGGTCGTGGCATGGGTCTTGCATCCAAGCTGGGATATGTTGTTCTTCATCGACGCTTCCTTCTCCGGTCACGCCACGGCGCCCGCGGTTCGTGGGGGGCCGGCCGCCACGGTCCGTCCGATCCGATGACCTGGTCCATCCTGGCGCGTGACGACCAGGGACATCTCGGCGTCGCGATCGCCAGCCGCTTTTTCGCCGTGGGGGCGCTGTGCGTGCACACGCGTCGCGGCACGGGTGCGTTGGCCACGCAGGCGCTGATGAATCCCCTGTACGGGCCGGCCGGTCTCGACCACCTCGGCGCCGGGCGTTCGGCCGACGAGACGGTCCGTCTCCTGACCCAGGCCGACGCCGGCCGTGCGCAACGTCAACTCCACGTGCTGCCGGCGACCGGCCGGCCTGTCGCCTGGACCGGCGCGGACTGCGTGGACTGGTGCGGCCACCATGTCGAGGCCGACTTCAGCGTCGCCGGCAACATGCTGGCCGGCCCGCAGGTCGTCGCCGCGACCGCCCGGGCCTACCGCGACGCCGCGGGCCTGCCGCTGGCCGAACGCCTGCTCGCCGCCATGGCGGCCGGCGAGGCCGCGGGGGGCGACCGGCGCGGGAAGCAGGCCGCCGCGCTGCGCATCCACGCCGACGAGGACCATCCCCAGCTCGACCTGCGCGTGGACGACCACGAAGCGCCGCTGGTCGAAGTGGCCCGTCTGCATCGCAAGAGCCTCGAGCGCTACCAACCCTTCATGGCCTGCCTGGCCGGTCGCTACGATGCCGTCGGTCTGACCGACCGCGGCGAGATCGAGGCGCGCATCGCGCGCTTCCACGCCCGCGCGGCAGGACCCGCCCCATGACCGCGCTGCTCGAAGTGCGCGACCTGCGCACCCATTTCATGACCGACGACGGCGAATTCCCCGCCGTGGACGGCATCGGCTTCTCGGTGTCGGCCGGGCACACGCTGGCCATCGTGGGCGAGTCGGGATGCGGCAAGAGCGTGACCTCGCTGTCGATCATGGGCCTGGTGCCCAGCCCCCCGGGTCGCATCCACGGTGGCTCGATCCGCTTCGAGGGCCGCGAACTCGTCGGCGCGCCCGAGCGCGAGATGCAGGACCTGCGCGGCAACGGCATGGCCATGATCTTCCAGGAGCCGATGTCCTCGCTCAATCCGGTGTTCACCATCGGCGAGCAGATCGTCGAAGGCCTGATGCGGCACCGCAGGATCACGCGCGCCGAGGCCCGGGAACGCGCCATCGCGATGCTGCGCAAGGTGCGCATCCCGGCGGCCGAGCAGCGCTTCCACGAGCACCCGCACAAGCTGTCGGGCGGCATGCGGCAGCGGGCGATGATCGCGATGGCGCTGGCCTGCGAGCCGCGCCTGCTGATCGCCGACGAGCCGACCACCGCGCTGGACGTGACCATCCAAGCGCAGATCCTGTCGCTCATGCGCGAGCTGCAGCAGGAGACCGGCACCGCCATCATCCTGATCACGCACGACCTGGGCGTCGTCGCGGAGGTGGCCGACGAGGTGGTGGTGATGTATGCGGGCCGCATCGTCGAGCAAGCTCCGGTGCACGCGCTGTTCGACACGCCCCAGCATCCCTACACCATCGGCCTGCTGGGCTCAATCCCCCGGCTCGACGGCGAGCGCGACCGCCTGGCGTCGATCGAGGGCCAGGTGCCGAGTCCGCTCCGGCGCCCGTCCGGCTGCAGCTTCGCCGACCGCTGCCCGTTCGCCGATGCGCAATGCCGCGCGGCCGTGCCGGCCCTGCGCGAGGTCGGCCTCCGGCATCGTTCGGCCTGCCGGAAGGCACCGCTGGATCCGGTGGTGCTGATGGCGGCCGCCATGGAAAGCCGCGCATGACCGCGCCGCTGCTCCAGGTCGAAGGGCTGGTCAAGCACTTTCCCATCCGTCGGGGGCTGCTGGGGCGCGTGGCCAACTCGGTGCGCGCGGTCGACGGCGTCGATCTGCGCATCGCGAGCGGCGAGACGCTGGGCGTGGTGGGTGAATCCGGCTGCGGCAAGTCCACGCTGGGCCGGCTGGTGCTGCGGCTGATCGAGCCGACGGCGGGCAGCGTGCGGCTGGATGGCGAGCCCCTGGGCGCCCTCGACGCGAGCGCGCTGCGGGCCCGCCGCAAGGCGATGCAGATCATCTTCCAGGACCCCTACGCCTCGCTCAATCCGCGCATGACGGTCGGCCAGACGCTGACCGAACCGCTGATGCTGCACGGCCTGCACACCGGCCGCCACCGCGAGCGCGTCGCCGAACTGCTGCACACCGTGGGCCTGGCGCCGGAGCATGCGCAGCGATTCCCGCACGAGTTCTCGGGCGGCCAGCGCCAGCGGGTGGGCATCGCGCGGGCCCTCGCGGTCGAGCCGAAGCTCATCGTCTGCGACGAGGCGGTGTCGGCGCTCGACGTGTCGGTGCAGGCCCAGGTGGTCAACCTGCTGCAGGACCTGCAGCGCCGCTACGGCCTGGCCTACATGTTCATCGCGCACGATCTGGCGGTGGTCAAGCACATCGCCAGCCGCATCGCGGTGATGTACCTGGGCCGCATCGTGGAGATCGGCGAGAAGCGCTCGCTGTTCGCCGCACCGCGCCATCCCTACACGCAGGCGCTGCTGTCGGCCATCCCGCTGCCGGAGCCGGGCCTGCGGCGCGATCGCGTGCTGCTGGCCGGCGACGTGCCGAGCCCGCTGAACCCGCCGCCGGGCTGCCATTTCCACACCCGTTGCGTGCATGCGCGCGCGCTCTGCTCGCAGCGCGCGCCGCTGCTGGAGGACGCCGGCGGCACGCAGGTCGCGTGCCATTTCTGGCGCGAGATTCCTCCGTCGGCGGTGCTGCCCGAGCGTGCCGCCCGCACTTCCGACCAACTGCGCCTCGAACGGCTGCAGTCGGCCTTCGTCGTTCCACCCCTCGCCGTGAAGACTTCCCCATGAAATTCCCGATCCGTTCCCTCAAGACGGCGCTGCTGCTGGCCTTGCTGCCGCTCGCGCTGCAGGCCCAGGCCCAGACCCTGCGCATCGGCCTGGCCGAGGACCCCGACGTGCTCGACCCGTCGCTCGCCCGCAGCTTCGTCGGCCGCGTCGTCTTCGGCGCGCTGTGCGACAAGCTGGTGGACATCGACGACAAGCTGGCCATCGTGCCGCAGCTGGCGACCGCCTACGAATGGTCGGCCGACAACAAGGCCCTGACGATGAAGCTGCGCCAGGGCGTGACCTTCCACGACGGCGAGAAGTTCGACGCGGCCGCGGTCAAGTTCAACATCGAACGCCACAAGAACCTGCCGGGCTCGGCGCGCCGGGGCGAGCTGGCGCCGGTGAGCAGCGTCGACGTGGTCGATCCCTCGACCGTGCGCCTGAACCTGTCGGCCCCGTTCTCGCCGCTGCTCGCGCAACTCGCCGACCGCGCCGGCATGATGGTCTCGCCCAAGGCGGCCCAGGCCGCGGGCGACCGCTTCGGCACGAAGCCGGTGTGCGCCGGTCCGTTCCGGTTCACCGAGCGCGTGGCGCAGGACCGCATCGTGCTGGAGCGCTTCGCCGGCTACTGGAACAAGGACGCGATCCACTTCGACAAGGTGGTCTACACGCCGATCCCCGATGCCACCGTGCGGCTGGCCAACCTGCGCGCCGGCCAGCTCGACTTCATCGAGCGCGTGGCGCCGAGCGACATGCAGAAGATCCTGTCGGAGAAGAAGCTCAAGGTCTCGCGCATCACCGAGATCGGCTACCAGGGCGTCACGATCAACCTGGCCAAGGGCGACAAGGCCAGGACCAGCGTGCTGGCGCGCGACCCGCGCATCCGCGAGGCCTTCGAGCTGTCGCTCGATCGCCAGGGCCTGGTGCAGGTGGTGATGGACAACGAAGCCACGGCCGGCAACCAGTGGGTCGCGCCCTCCAACGCCTTCTACGCCAAGGGCGTGCCGATGCCCAAGCGCGACGTCGCGCGCGCCAAGGCACTGCTCAAGGAAGCGGGCGTGCCCAACCCCAGCTTCACGCTGGTCACGCCCACCACCTCGGACGCGCAGCGCATCGCGCTGGTGGTGCAGGCGATGGCGCGCGAGGCCGGCTTCGACGTCAAGATCCAGTCGACCGAGTTCGCGACGTCGCTGAACATGGCCGACCAGGGCGACTTCGAGGCGCTGGTGCTCGCGTGGAGCGGCCGGGCCGATCCGGACGGCAACACCTTCAGCTTCTACGGCTGCAAGCAGCCGCTGAACTACACGGGCTACTGCGATGCCGACACGGACCGGCTGCTCAACGAGTCGCGCGCGCTGCGCGAGCCGGCCGAGCGCCGCAAGGTCTACGAGCAGCTGGCCGCGCGTGCCCTGAAGGACCGCTCGATCGTCTACCTCTACCACCGCAACTGGCTCTGGGCCTACAACCCCAAGCTCACGGGCGTGCGCGACATTCCCGACGGCCTGCTGCGCGTCGGCGGCCTGCAGATGGCGAAGTGAACGCGGTCACCCGATCGATGCCCCGATGTTCGAGTACCTCGTCAAGCGCATCGCCACGCTGATCCCGACCCTGATCCTGGTGTCGATGCTGATCTTCGGACTGCAGCAGCTGCTGCCCGGCGATCCCGCGAAGATCCTGGCCGGGGAGGACCAGGACCCGGCCGTGGTGGCCTACCTGCGCACCAAGCTGCACCTGGACGAGCCGTTGCCGGTGCGCTATGCCTACTGGGTTGGCGGCGTGGTGCGCGGCGACCTGGGCGAATCGGTCCGCACGCAGCAGCCGGTGCTCGACCTGGTGCTGCAGAAGCTGCCCGTGACGCTGGAGCTGGCGCTGCTGGCCTTCGCGATCGCGCTGCTGATCGGCATCCCGGCGGGCATCGTCTCGGCGGTCGGGCGTGGCACGGCGTGGGACTACGCGGCCAACCTCTTCGCGCTGTGGGGCCTGTCGACGCCCAATTTCTGGCTCGGCATCCTGATGATCCTGCTGTTCTCGGTGCAGCTCGGCTGGCTGCCGGCGTCGGGCTACGTGAGCCCGTTCGAGGACCTGGGCGCCAACCTGGCCGCGATGATCATGCCGGCCTTCGTGCTGGGCAACGCCATCGCGGCGGTGCTCATGCGCCACACCCGCAGCGCCATGCTGCAGGTGCTGTCGGCGGACTACGTGCGCACCGCGCGCGCCAAGGGCCTGAGCGAGCGCACCGTGGTCGTCAAGCACGCGCTGCGCAACGCCCTCACGCCCATCATCACGCTGGGCGCGCTGGAACTCGGCACGCTCCTGTCGGGGGCGGTCCTGACCGAGCAGGTCTTCACCATTCCCGGCTTCGGCAAGCTGATCGTCGACTCGGTCTTCAACCGCGACTATTCGGTCGTGCAGGGCGTGGTGCTGGTCACCGCCAGCGCCTACATCGTGCTGAACCTGCTGGCCGATCTCGCCTACTTTCTCGTCAATCCCCGACTCAGAGGCTGAACATGGCTGCCGTGCTTCCTTCCACCTCGCCACCGGTGGCCGCCGCGACGCGGCCCGCCGGACCGTGGCGCCGGGCCTGGCGGCGGCTGCGCCGCCGCCGCGCGGCCATGCTGGGGCTGGCCGTGGTGCTGGCCTTCGTCGCGCTGGCCGTGTTCGCGCCCTGGATCGCGCCGCAGGACCCGATCGCCACCAGCTGGGGCGCGATCCGCCAGGCGCCCAGTGCCGAGCACTGGTTCGGCACCGACGACATCGGCCGCGACGTGCTCTCGCGCGTGATCTGGGGCACGCGCGCGTCGCTGCTCGCGGGCGTGGTGTCGGTGTCGATCTCGCTGCTGCTGGGCGTGCCGATCGGCCTGGCCGCGGGCTTCCTCGGCGGCCTCGCCGACGGCTTCATCTCGCGCGTCACCGACGCCTTCCTGGCCTGCCCGTTCCTCATCCTGGCGATCGCGCTCGCGGCCTTCCTGGGCCCGAGCCTGAGCAACGCGATGATCGCGATCGGGGTCTCGGCCACGCCGATCTTCGTGCGGCTCACGCGCGCGCAGGTGCTCAACGTGAAAGTCGAGGACTACATCGAGGCGGCGCGCGCCGTGGGCAACTCGCCGCTGCGCATCGCGCTGCGCCACGTGCTGCCCAACATCACGGCGCCGGTGATGGTGCAGGCCACGTTGGCGATCGCCTCCGCCGTCATCGCCGAGGCCAGCCTGTCCTTCCTCGGCCTCGGCCAGCAGCCACCGGCGCCGAGCTGGGGCAGCATGCTCAACACCGCCAAGAACTTCGTCGACAACGCGCCGTGGATGGCCATCTGGCCCGGCCTGTCGATCTTCCTGCTGGTGCTGTCGTTCAACCTGCTGGGCGACGGCCTGCGCGACGCGCTGGACCCGCGCCAGCGTTGACCCGCGCGGCTCGCCGCGCGCGACCGCCGGCTCGAGCAGAGCGGGCCGGACATCCTGGACACCCCCCAGAGGGCGGCAGCTACCCGATCGCGTCCCGGCCTCGCCGACCGACGTCTCGGTGATCCGGCTTCAACGGCGGGGCGCGAGCGCCGTCTCCGCCAGATAGCGCCTGCGCCAGGGCTTGAGCACCAGGATCGCCAGCAGCGCCGCCAGGACGTCGAGCGTGATGGCGGTGCCGAACACCGGGAACCAGCTGCCGGTCCTCTCGTGCATCAGTGCGGCCAGCGGTCCGCCCAGGATGGAGCCGATGCCTTGCGACATGTAGAGCAAGCCGTAGTTGGACGTGGCGTGCCGCGTGCCGAAGGTGTCGGTGAGGGTCGAAGGAAAGAGCGAGAAGATCTCGCCCCAGCCGAAGAACACCACGCCCGACAGCAGCACGAACAGCACCGCGTTCTCGCGGGTCAGCAGCCACAGCGCCATGGCGACGCCTTCGAGCGCGAAGGCGAAGAACATGGTGTTCTCGCGGCCGAAGCGGTCGGAGATCCAGCCGAAGAACGGACGTGTCAGGCCATTGGTCAGCCGGTCGATGGTCAGTGCCAGGGGCAGGGCGACCATGCCGAAGACCAGGACGTCGGCCACGCCGAAGTCGCGCGCGAAGGTGGCCATCTGCGACGTCACCATGAGCCCCGAGGTCGACATCATGGTCATCATGCAGAACATCAGCCAGAACAGCGGCTTGCGCAGCATCTGGCGGGGCGACAGGTCGACGCCGGTGGTGGTCTGGCCGCCCGGCCTGGCCGAACGGACCTGGACCGGGTCGGGGGAGCGCAGCAGCTGCGCGGCGACGAGGCCGATCACGGCGAAGACGATGCCGAAGCGCCAGAGCGTGCTCTCCAGGCCCTGGTTCGCCAGCGCGCTCGCGATCGGGAACGTGGTCAGGATCGCACCCATGCCGTAGCCCGCGGCGACCATGCCGACGGCGAAGCCGCGACGGTCGGGAAACCACCGCACCATCTGGCCCACCACGCCCACGTAGACGATGCCGGTGCCCAGTCCACCGACCAGGCCGTAGCTCAGGTAGAGCATGCCGATGGTGGTGGCCTGCGAGGCCAGCACCCAGCTCAGGCCGGCCATCAGGGTGCCCAGACCGATCAGCCGTCGCGCGCCGAAACGCTCGATCAGGCCGCCCTGGAAGGGCGAGAAGAAGGTCTGCAGCACGATCAGCACGGAGAACGTGATCTGCAACTGGGACAGCGGCACGCCCAGCTTGGCCGACAGCGGTTTGGTGAAGAGCGTCCAGACGTATTGCGGACTGGAGATCGCCATCATGCAGACCAGGCCGACCAGCAACTGGAACCAGCGGTTGTGAAGCACGGACGTCGGTTCGCTCGCGAGCACGGTCGCGGGAGAGGCGATGGTTTTCATGGAATTCCCAGGGACGTTGAAAAAGGGGTCGACCCGCCGGCGACGCGGTCGTCGATAGACCGTGGCAGGCCCCGCGCACCTTCTTGCGCACGCTCGCGCGCCACGGTCCGGGGTGGGGCGCGCTCCAGGTGCGGGGTGCGGTCGGCGGCGTGGGCGACGTCGTGGTGCCCTCGGACGGAAGCGGGGTTCATTCAGGGATCGGAACGGGGCATGCCTTCGTGAAGGCCAGGCTTCACGCACGAACCGTGCCGATCGGACCATGCGGGCGTGCCGTCGCCTGCGCCGTCGGCGCCAGCGACGCGCCATCGGGCGTCGGTGGATCACGCCCGGTGTGTGGCGCGCGTGCGCCGGGCGCTCCCGCAATGCAGCCGGCATTCGGCGCAGCGCTGCGACCGCTTCTCCTGCAATGGCGTCGAAAACCGGATGCGCGCCCGGCTACAGGAACAGGTCGGAGAGGCCGGCGTGGTCGTCCGGGCGGGGGCCCAGCGGCCAGCGGAATTTCCTCTCCGCTTCATCGATGGCGAGGTCGTTGATGCTGGCGAACCTGCGTTCCATCATGCCCTGGTCGTTGAATTCCCAGTTCTCGTTGCCGTGGCTGCGGAACCACCGGCCCGCCGTGTCGTGCCATTCGTAGGCGAAGCGCACCGCGATCCGGTGGCCGGTGAATGCCCACAGTTCCTTGATGAGGCGGTAGTCGAGTTCCGCTCGCCACTTTCGAGTGAGGAACGCGTGGACTTCTTTTTTCCCGGTTGGGAATTCGGCGCGATTGCGCCACCGGGTGTCCTCGGTGTAGATCTGGACGACGCGGTCGGGATCCCTGGAGTTCCAGGCGTCTTCTGCCATTCGCACTTTCTGCGTCGCCGATGACTCGGTGAAGGGGGGGAGGGGCGGTCTGGATTGCATGGTCGGTTGCCGAGTTGCCTGATGGACTGCGGAACTTACCTCGTGGACGCGATGGACGCCGAGTGCCGCAGTGCGTCTCGCGGCATCGATCGACGATGACAACACGATGTCGCGGGCGATGCCCGCGTTTCGATTCCGACGGAAAGACGTCGGATTTCGTCGCAATGCCGCATCGGGTCGGTTCGAGTCGCCCGTCGGCGGGTCCCGTGATCACGTCGCTGCTTCCGCATTGCTCGACGTTGGCTCGGCCTTGACGTTCGCGACGCGCGAAGCCTGATGAATTGACATTCATTGACGGCGTGTCCAATTAAGTTGGAGATGTCTCCTGGACGATGCAATTGCACCTAAAAGGCCCGTGCAAAAAAGTCAAGTACGCCACTCTCGATCCAATTCGGGGAACGGATGAGTGCACGACCGCCGTGATGCACCAAATTGATCAACTCAGCAGTTCGTCCATGCTATTTAAGTAATAAGTAAGTCAAAAAGTTACTTTGCGGTATAGCAAACTAGTACTTACGTACACTTACGACAGCAAATTAGCGTAAAGCCTTACAGAAAAACGAGAGTCCTCTGACGTCGAGGGCCGGGGCTCCTGCGTCCCGCAAAACCTTTCGATAAAAAATTTGCTTTGGATCGAACGAGGAAAACCATGACACCACTCACCGAAACGAAGGTCCAGGCGATTGCTCGCGATGCGAGGGCATCGTCGAATGCCAATGACGGTTTTGTGGGGCCGAAAGCTTTTCTTCGATCCGGTGCGCACGGTGCCTTGAAGCGTCATATCGCTTGAACGACGGAATCGTCCTTCAAGGATTTCAGTCGGTAATTCCAATTAAGCAGGACCACCCGGATGCATCGGAACCGTTCTTTTCCCAGTCGACGCGCGGCATGCGCCTGGCGTGTCACGGGTGCCTGGTTGCTGGTCTGCATGGCCGCGGGCTGCGGCGGTTCGGACGGCAGCTTCGCCGACGCGGCCCGTGGCTCGAACGCGAATGCTGCCACGACGGATGCCGCGGCGAAGGGCACCGCCGCCGACGACGCGTCGGCAGGGCCCATGGCGCCCGCACTCATCGATCCCCTGGCGTCGAGCGTCAACCCGGCCTTGCGAAAGCTCGCGGCGATCAAGTGCGATCAGTCGACCACGTCGAAGCCCGGAATCCCGGGCGCGCCATCGCGGATCAGTCGCCGGCAGGACGCATGCGAAGCCAGCAAGGCGATGTAGCGGGCCGAGTCCTCGACCTTTCGATTCCATTACCCACTGAGCAATGAGGAAGACCACGATGAAATCCACCACCCAATGGGTCCTGTTCGCCGGCGCATGGGCCGGACTCGCGGCGTGTGCACATGCCGTTCCGTTCGCGGTCGAGGGCAAATTGGCGCAGGTCAATGTGGAGCCGTCCTCATTGGCCCTGCTGCCACCCGTCAACACCGTGCTGTGCAACGGCACGCTGATCTATCTGACGGCTGCGACGGAGTATTCCACCCCGACCGGATCGATCACGACCGCCCAATTGATCTCCGGCACGCCGTGGCCGGGACGTGCGTCCGTTGCTCCGGCCGCACCCCTGCGCCAGTACTCGAAGGATTCGGCGTTCATCGGCGGCACCTGCATCATCGAAGGTGATGACGACGGAAGCCCGGCCGGACGGCGCGCGAGCAAATTGTTCGTCGAACCGGCGGAGAATGTCCTGGTGGGTCCGACGACGAACGAGTCGGGACAGCCGTTCGCGATCATGGGCGTTCCGGTGGTCCTGCTGGCCAGCAAGCCGAGCGATGGGACGCCGTTGCCAGCGGGCTACGTCGAGGAACCGGAGGGTCGAATCATTGCCACGCCACCGGTGAACGCAGCCAACATGAAGATCCGATTGGACACCGTGCCGAAGAACGACGAGTCGTCCGCCGAAGGCTATCTCGGCGACGATGGAAAGATCTTCTATGCCTTCGCGGTCGAGACCACCGGCGGAACGCTCGCGGAGCCGAAGGATTTCCCCACCGCTTCCGTGCAGCGCGGCGACGTCACGTTTTCCAGTGCCACGACGGTCAAACTCGAAGTGCGTGGAGGCTGCACGTTCCTGCCCACCACGGCGCGCCCGCTGCAACTGGTCGTGCAGGTGGACCGTGGCAATGCCTGGGTCAATGCCACCGGCGGCACGTCCGCGACCGCCGTCGCCACCACGTGCGCCGAAGACCCCGCGACGCCTGGCAGCGGCACCTACCGCTATCGCAACGACCGGTTCGCGGCAAGCGCGACACCGGTGCCCGGGACGATTCCGACGAAGGTCCGTGTGGCCCCGGCGGTCACGCCCGCGGAGCCGCTGAATTTCTCGGATGCGTTCACGTTGAACAGGCTCGGCTTCCGTTGAAAGAAGCCTGCCGACGTCGACGTCGACGTCGACGTCGACGTCGAGGCTGATCCAGACACGTTCGCGCGTGAGCACCGGCGACCCGAGGGTCGCCCCACATTCCCCAGCCCAGCAGCCAAGGACATCCATGTTTTTACCGGACCGGCCGTCGAAACGACGCCTTCAGGAAGCCGAGAACGCGCGTCGCAATCGACACGAAATCGTCGAGGCGCTCTCCCATGGACAGGTCGTCCGCCGTGACCTTTTCAAGTGGGGTCTGTTCACCGCGGCGGGTGGGCTGGCGCTCAAGCACGGGTTGAGCCCGTTCGTGCGCAGTGCGTACGCGTCGGATTTCACCGGGACCCCCCGGAGCCCCCTGTTCGGTGCCACGCCCTTCACCCAGGCCATGCCGCGCGCCGACCTGCTCGCGCGCACGCCCGATCCCATGAGCGCCTTCAGCCCGGCGCCCATGGCACAGGCCAACGAGACCCTGCAGTCCCTCGATCCCGCCCTGGTCGCGGCCTATCCCGGCGGCAACATGGGCCCCATCGAGGGCCGTCCTCCAGGGACGATCTGGGCGCATCAGCGCTGGAACGAATTCCTTCCGCAGGTCGGCGTCGTCGCGACCCAGGAAGGCGCCCGGACGAACACGGCCTACAACCCCGGGGTGGCCTCGAGCCTGAACTCCGGCATCGATCCGGCCACGTCGATCCCGCTGCGGTTCCACCGGAACCTGCCGATCCAGGATCCCAACACGCTCTGGACCTTCAACGGAACGGTGCCGCCCAAGCTCCTGCTCAGCCGCTATGGCGAACCGGTCCTCTTCCGGCATCACAACAAGCTGCCGTTCGACCCGAAGCAGAACAACGGGTTCGGTCGCCACACGATCAGCACGCACGAGCACAACGGACACCACGGCGCCGAGAACGACGGCTTCACGGGCGCCTTCTTCTTCCCGGGCCAGTTCTACGACTACCACTGGCCGCTGGTGCTCGCCGGCTTCACGACGATCAACACCGCGGCCACCGACCTTCGCGCCGGCACGCCCAACGGCAGCGGCGGCATCACCAAGATCCCCGGCGACTGGCGGGAGACGATGAGCTCGCACTGGTTCCACGACCACATGTTCGAGTTCACGGCACAGAACGTCTACAAGGGGAATTGCGCGCTGCACAACATCTACAGCGCCATCGACCGTGGCAACGAGGAGATCAACGACGGGGTCAACCTGCGCCTGCCCAGCGGAACCGCGAAGGACTGGGGCAACCTCGAGTACGACGTCAATCTGATGCTCGCGGACAAGTCGTTCAACGCCAGCGGCCAGATGCGTTTCGACATCTTCGACACCGAGGGTTTCCTGGGCGACGTCATCACCGTGAACTTCGCCTACAAGCCGTACTTCGAGGTCGAACGTCGCAAGTACCGCTTCCGCATCCTGAATGGCGGGGTCGCCCGCATGTACAAGCTGGCGCTGAGCGATGCCAAGCCGTTCTACATGATCGCGAACGACGGCAACCTGCTGCCGGAACGCCTCCTGATGACGTCGATGGACCTGTGCGGGGTGGCCGAGCGCTGCGACATCGTGATCGACTTCACCCAGTGGAGCGTGGGCAGCAAGGTGCGCATGGTCAACCTGGCCGAGCACGACAACGGCAAGCTCGTGAGCAAGGTGCTGTCGCTGAGCGAGGCGATGTCGGGCAACTCGGACGACCCGGGGGTCGGCGCCTTCCTCGAGTTCCGCATCGTCCGCAATCCCGCCAAGCCCGACCTGAGCCAGGTCCCGCTCAATCTGATCCCCAACCCGTTGCTGACCGCGCCGGTCGCGCGCGAGCGGGTCTTCGAGTTCGGCCGCAGCGCCAACCAGACGCTGCCCGAGACGTCCAACCCGCCGACCGCCTCGCAAGGGCCGTGGGGCATCCGCACCGACGGCGGCGCCATGCTTTCGGCGGCGTTCAGCCGCATCACCTCGCAGCCGAAGTTCAACACCCGCGAGGTCTGGACCCTGAAGACCGGCGGCGGCTGGGACCACCCGGTGCACATCCACTTCGAGGAAGGCCAGATCCTGTCGCGCGACGGCAGCCTCTCCAACGTGCCCAAGTGGGAACGCGGCCGCAAGGACGTCTACCGGCTGCGTCCCGGCGGCGAGGTCAAGATCTCGATGCAGTTCCGCGACTGGGGCGGCATGTTCATGGAGCACTGCCACACCACGACGCACGAAGACCACGCGATGCTCATGCGCTGGGACATCAGCAACGCCGGCGCGCCGTTCCTGCAGCCGCTGCCCACCCCGATGCCGCGTCCCCAGGGCGTGACCTTCACGCCTGCGGCCCAGGTCCTGTCCTGACGAGAGCCCCTTCCATGATCAATCCCCTTGAAGTGCGGCGCACCGCCGCCGCCGTCTGCCTGACGGCGCTGCTGCCCCTCGCGTGGCCGTCCGTTCAGGCGCAGAACCGCCTGCAGGTCAAGCAGGTGGCGGTGAAGACGAACGGTCCGGACGCCGATGTCGAGCACGTGCAGTTCGCGGGTTCGGCCGTGGTCAACAGCCGCATGGTTCCCGACCCCGACTTCGGCAAGCCGTCGCTGCTGATGCAGTTCGACCTGACCGGCGTCACCGGCACGGGCGCCAAGAGCGGCATCAGGTACGTGCTGACGAGCCAGGAGCATGTCATCCGGCCGTTCGCGATCCATCAGAACGTCGAGTTCACCTTTCCCATGGCGACCGACGAGAACGCGCCGATCAGCAAGGTGCGGGTCGGCACGGCGCGCTTCATGATGAACGTCGACCGCGACACCGGCGAAGTCACCTCGCTCAACGTCGTCCTGACGCCGCGCTGAAGACCCGCCGAGTTCGGATCATGCGAATGCCCCGGTTCCTCGACAGGAAGGCCGTCCTGAGCATCGCGGGCATGGGGCTCGTCGCGTTGGCGCTGCTGTACTTCGAGGGCGCTTTCGAGCGCGGGCTCTGGGGCGCCAGACATTTCCCGAACGTCGTGCTCACGACCCAGCACGGTACCAAGGTGCGTCTCTACGACGACCTGATCAAGGGCAAGGCGGTGGCGATCAACACCTTCTTCGCCGGTTGCGGCGACGTGTGCCCGCTGGGCACGGCGAAGATGCTGGAACTGCAGCGGCTCCTGGGTGATCGGGTCGGCCGGGACATCTTCTTCTACTCGATCAGCGTCGACCCGTTCAACGACACCCCGCAGGCGATGAAGGCGTACGCCGATCGCTTCGACATCGGGCCGGGCTGGCTGTTCTTGACCGGCAGCGAGAAGGACGTGCAGCTCGCCACGCGCAAGCTCGGCCTGGGCACGCTCGAGGCGACCGCGCCGCGCGACAACCACAGCACCACGCTGATGGTCGGTCACGAACCGAGCGGGCAATGGATGAAGAACTCGAGCACCGACAACCCGCGCTTCGTCGCCGGGAGCATCCAGACCTTCCTCGGCTGGCCCGATCGGCTGCAGAGCCGCAAGTACGCGGAGGCGACGCCTCTGCAGGTGACCAACGGCCAGTTCCTGTTCCAGAACGGCTGCATGGCCTGCCACAGCATCGGCGGCGGCGACAGGATCGGCCCGGACCTGCTGGGCGTCACCGAGCGCCGGCAGCGCGGGTGGCTCGAGAAGTTCGTGCTGGTCCCCGACGAGGTGCTCGCCGCCGGGGACCCGCTGGCCAACGAGCTGCTCAAGCGATACAAGGGCGTGCGCATGCCCAACCTGGGTCTTTCGCGGGAAGAGGTAGGCGACATCCTGGCGCACATCGACACCCGCACGGCCGAGGCCCGCGATCGCCAGGCGAAGGCCGGCGCGTCGGGTCCGGCCATGGTGCCCGGCCCGGCACCTCCACCAGGAGCGAGGCAATGACCCTGTTCGGACGCGATGCGGACTTCCACGTGCGGGGTGCGGGGGCGTTGATGCTCCTGGCCATGACGAGCCTGGTCACGGCCTGCGGGGGCCAGGGCGACAGCGACGCGACGGTCGCCGCGCGAGAGACCCCCGACCTCGGGCGAAGCCGGGTCCTCGCCGCCCCGACGGCGACGCCGGCCGCCACGTCCGCGCTGCAGACGTTGCGCGACGTCGCGCCACCGGACCCGTCGGGCTCGGAGGGCACGGCCGAGGGCCTGTGGCGTCCCGTCGTGCTGGCCGACTACGTCAGCGACCGCGGCGCCGCGATCCGCCTGGGCAAGGCGCTCTTCTGGGACATGAACGTCGGCAGCGACGGCAATACCGCCTGTGCGAGCTGCCACTTCAAGGCCGGTGCCGACAACCGCATCGCCAATCAGCTCAATCCCGGCCTGGCCAATGTCGATCCGGCCCTCGGCGCGCTGTTCAACAAGCCCTGGACCGCCCGTGCGGTGCCCGGTGACGTGCCCTCGCATGGCATGAAGTCGGGCGGCCAGGGGGGTCCCAACTACACGATGGCGGCGGCCGACTTTCCCCTGCACGTCCTCGCCGATCCGCTCGAGCGCAACTCGGCCATCCTCTACACCACCGACGACGTCGTCGGCTCCCAGGGCGTCTTCGACGCCAACTTCGTGCGGCCCGGGCAGTCGCGCTTCGACGACTGCACGCTGCGGCCCGACGGGTTGTTCCACGTCGGCGCCTTCAACACCCGTCGGACGACGGGCCGCAATTCGCCCACCGTCATCAATGCCGTGTTGAACGTGCGCAACTTCTGGGACGGTCGCGCCAACCAGGTCTTCAACGGCTTCTCGCCCTTCGGTCTACGCGATCCCGACGCGGGCATCTGGGTGACGTCGGCCGAGGGCCGGGTGGTGAAGGCGCGCCTGGCGCTCAAGGATGCGAGCGCCGCGTCCCAGGCGGTGGGCCCACCGGGCAGCGATGTCGAGATGTCCTGCGGGGGCCGGTCGTTCCCGAACATCGCGCGACGGGTGCTCGACCTGCCGGCGTTGAACCGCCAGGCCATCGATCCGACCGATTCGGTGCTCGCGTCGTTCGAGGGAGGGCTCAAGCCCAAGTACCGCCAACTCGTCCAGGCCGCGTTCCAGCCCCGGCTCTGGAACGGTGTGCAGCCGGTCCTGCTGGGCGACGCGCCCTACAGCCAGATCGAGGCGAACTTCCCGCTCTTCTTCGGTCTGGCGATCCAGCTCTACGAAGCCACGCTGCTGTCCGATCGGACGCCCCTGGACGCCTACCTCCAGGGCGATTCCCGGGCGCTCAGCGCCTCCGAGGTCCGTGGCCTGAACCTTTTCACCGGCAAGGCGCAGTGCATCAACTGTCACGGCGGCCCCGAGCTCACCAACGCGGCCTCCCGGCTGCGCCTGGCGCCCACAAAGCGTGTCGAACGCATGGCCATGGGCGACGGCCAGCCCGCGATCTACGACAACGGCTTCTACAACATCGGCGTGCGGCCCACGAGCGAGGACCTGGGCGTCGGTGGCGTGGATCCCTGGAACAACCCGCTGTCCTTCACGCGCCAGTACCGCACGGTGGTGGGGGGCGGCAGCGTGCCCGATCCGTTCACCGTCGACGTCTGCGCGTTCGAGTCGGGATTGGGGGGCGCCGAGCCCTGCGACGCGCGGCGACTTGCGCCGCCCGATTTCCGCGACGCCGTCGACGGCGCCTTCAAGACCCCTGGGCTGCGCAACGTCGAACTGACAGGGCCCTATTTCCACAACGGCAGCCGGGCCACGCTCGAGCAGGTGCTGGAGTTCTACAACCGCGGTGGCGATCGTCGCGGATCGAATGCCGACAACACCAGCGGCTTCGGCCCGAACGGCGCCAACCTCGACCCCGACATCCGGCCACTCGGCCTCACGCCGGCGGAAGTGGCCGATCTCGCCGCTTTCCTGAAGACGCCGCTCACGGACCCACGGGTCGCCTGGGAGCAGGCGCCGTTCGACCATCCGGCGCTGATGCTGCCCAACGGCCATCATCTCGGCGATGGCGCGCGCGCCGCGGCGCCGCAGTCGACCGATCCCAAGGGCGCGAGGGAAGCCCCGGACGTCGTGCTGCGGGTGCCGGCGGTCGGCGCGAAGGGCCGAACCGCCAGGGAAGGTGCGCTGCAGCCGTTCCACCTGCAGCTGAAGTGATCGGCAGGCCACGCGGGACCCGGGGCGGTTCGCGGTCGCACCGGGCAGGCCGTCCGGCGGCCGAGGTCAGGCGCCCTGGCGCGCCTGCATGAACTCGATGAAGACGCGCAGCTTGCGCGGAACGTGGGCCCGGCTCGGGTGATACAGGCAGAAGCCCGGGAAGGCCGGCCACCAGGGCTCGAGCAGCGCCACCAGACGTCCCGTGGAAAGGTCGTCCCGGACCTGCGACTCGAACGCGCAGGCGATGCCCGCGCCCGCACGCACCGCGGCGAGGATGAGGTCGCCGTCGTTGGTGAGCACGGGGCCCTGGACGTCGATGGTCATGTCGCTGCCCTCGTGCGTGTATTCCCAGCGATAGACCACGCCGCCCAGGCGCGCGTTGATGCAGCGATGGCCGGCCAGGTCCTGCGGTGCGCGCGGCGGTTCGCGCCCGGCGAGGTAGCGCGGCGACGCGACGGTGGCGATGCGCTGCCGGCCGCCGAGCGGCACGGCGACCACGTCCTGCGCCAGGTTCTCGTCCAGGCGGATGCCGGCGTCGAATCCGCCCGCGACGAGGTCGAGCAGCGCGTTGTCGCAATGCATTTCCAGCGTGATGTCGGGGAACGCGTCCAGAAACGCCATCAGGTGGGGCATGACCAGGATGTCGGCGGCCGTGCGCGACAGGTTCAGCCGAAGCAGCCCGGCGGGCCTGTCGCGCGATTCGTTCAGGCCCTCGACGGCGAGCGCCACCGCGGCCAGGCCGGGCTGCGCCTGCGCGAGGAAACGCCGGCCGAGTTCGGTCAGGCTGACCCGGCGGGTGGAGCGGTCGAGCAACCGCACGCCGAGCCCGCGTTCGAGCTTGCGAACGGTCTGGGACAGCGCGGAGGGCGACACGCCGAGTTCGGTCGCCGCGCGCGTGAAGCTCGCGTGGTGCGCCACGCGCGCGAAGGCGGCAATGGGGGCGAGCAGGTCCGAGGGCATCGCCGCATTATGAAGACCGGCTTCAGGGCGCATCCCGCGCGCCCGGGTTTATCCAGTGGTGCTTCCTGTCTACGCTCGGCACCGGTCCGCTCCCCGGGGCGGCCGCTCGTCGACAACCATCAAAGGAACACACCATGACCCAGCTCACGGGCAAAGTCGCCATCGTCACCGGTTCGTCCAAGGGGATCGGTGCCGGCATCGCTGAACGCCTGGCCGCCGACGGCGCCTGCGTCGTCGTCAACCACTCGCGCAGTGCCGAAGCGGCGGGGCGCGTCGTCCAGCGCATCGCCGCGGCCGGCGGGCGCGCCGTCGCGGTCCAGGCCGACCTGTCGCGGCCCGACCAGATTGGTCCCCTGGTCGATGCCGCGATCACGCACTTCGGGGGCCTCGACATCCTCGTGAACAACGCCGGCATCTACCGGCCCGATTCGCTCGAATCGCTGACGGCGGAGAGCATCGACGCGCACTTCGCGCTCAACGTGCGCGGTCTTCTCCTGACCACCCAGGCGGCGGCGCGCGTCATGCGCGCCGGGGGCGTCGTCGTGAACATCAGCTCCGGCCTCGCGAAGAGTCCCTATCCCACGGTCCATGCCTACTGCGCGACCAAGGGCGCGGTCGACACCCTGACGCGTTCGCTGGGCCTGGCGCTCGGCCCGCGGCGGATCCGCGTGGTCGGCATCGCACCGGGATTCGTGAAGACCGAGGGCAACGCCGAGTCCGCCCGGGACGTGGCCGACGTGCTGGTCGGCAAGACGCCGCTGGCCCGGGTCGGGATGCCGGCGGACATCGCGGCCGCGGTGGCGTTCGTCGTCTCCGGCGATGGCGGCTGGATCACCGGCACGACGATCGATGTCGCCGGAGGCATGGTGTTCTGACGCGCGGCGCCGCCGTCCGCGTCGGCGCCCCGGGCACGCCAGGAGCTCGCGCAGGTCCGCGGGCCGCTACGCCTCGGCTTTGAGCAGGTCCACCAGCGCCCGCAGCGGCGCCGGCATGAGGCGGTTGGCCGGGAAGTAGAGGAACAGGCCGGGCCCGGCGGGGCACCAGTCGTCCAGGACAGGCATCAGCCGACCCTGGTCGAGCTCCGCCCGCGCCGAGGTCTCGGGCACGTAGGCGATGCCGAGACCGCGCAGCGCCGCCTCGACCATCAGCGGCACGTTGTCCAGCGTCAGCGCGCCCGGCACGTCGATGGCGACCTCCTGGCCGTGCTTCGCGAACTCCCACCGGTAGCGCTTGCCGCTGGGCAGGCGCTGGCGGATGCAGACGTGCCGCTTCAGGTCGTCCGGCGTCACCAGCGGCGCGCGGCCGGCGAGGTAGGCGGGCGATGCGACGGCGACGAACCGGACGCCGCCGCCGACGGGCACGCCCACCATGTCCTGCGGCAGGGCATCGCCGAGCCGGATGCCGGCATCGAAACCCTGCGCGACGACGTCGACCAGCTGTCCCTGCGCCACCAGGTCCAGTTCCACCAGCGGACAGGCCGCCAGGAAGCGGGGCACGACGTCCTGCAGCAGCAGGCGCGCGGCGGCCTCGCTGGTGTTGATCCGGAGGGTTCCCTGCACCCGGCCGTCGACCTGCGCAACCACGTCCAGCGCGTCGTCCAGGTCGCGCAGCACCGGCCCGATGCGCGCCAGCAGACGTTCGCCCAGTTCCGTCGGCGCGACGCTGCGGGTCGTGCGGTTGAGCAGGCGCGCCCCGAGTTGGCTTTCGAGCCCGCGCATGGCGTGGCTGAGCGACGAGCGCGACTGTCCGAGCGCGTCGGCGGCCCGGCGGAAGCTGCGATGCGTGGCGACGGCCTGGAACGCGGCAAGGTCGGCGAGCGTCGGTTTGGGCATTGGTGAATTTCGTTGACCGTCTCGTCCCGGTCCATCGGACTTCTCAGGACACCGGCGGCTTTCCAGAATCGAGCCCTCAACATTCTGGACGAAACGCATGACCTCCAAGACCTGGCTCATCACCGGCGCTTCCGCCGGCCTCGGGCGCCTGCTCACGCAGACGCTCCTCTCGCGTGGCGACCGCGTCGTCGCCACCGTCCGGAGGCCTGGCGCGCTGCAGGCGCTCGAAATGGCGCACCCGGAGCGCCTGCTCGTCCTGCCGCTCGACGTGACCGACGTGGCGGCGATCCGCCGGACCGTCGACGACGCCTTTGATCGCACGGGACGGATCGACGTCGTCGTCAGCAACGCGGGCTACGGGCTGTTCGGTGCGGCCGAGGAACTGAGCGACGAACAGATCGACCGCCAGATCGCGACCAACCTGGTCGGCTCGATCCAGGTGATCCGCGCCGCCCTGCCGCACCTGCGCCGCCAGGGGGGTGGACGGGTGGTGCAGGTCTCCTCCGAGGGCGGGCAGATCGCCTACCCCAACTTCAGCCTGTACCACGCGACCAAGTGGGGCATCGAAGGCTTCGTCGAGTCGGTCGCGCAGGAGGTCGAGGGCTTCGGCATCGACTTCCTGCTGGTGGAGCCCGGCCCGACCGCGACGGGCTTCCGCGACGGTCTGGACCACGCGACGCCCCTGCCCGACTACGAGGACACCCCCGCCGGCCGGGTGCGCCGGTCGGTCCGCGATGGCGACTTCAGGCTGACCGGGGATGCCGGACGGACCGTCGCGGCCATGCTCGCCGCGGCCGACGAAGGCACGCCGGGGTTGCGTCGCCTGGCGTTGGGCAGCACCGCCTACGCGTCGATCCGCACGGCGCTGCGGTCGCGCGTCGGGGCGCTGGAGGCGCAGCGGGAGATCGCGTACTCCGCCGACGCCGACGCCTGACGGTCCGGGCGCCGCGTGGACGCCGGGTGCCGGCCGCTCACGCCAGGCCGCCGTTGACGCGAAGGATCTGGCCGTTGACCCATGCCGCATCGTGCCCGGCGAGGAAGGAGACCACGCTGGCGATGTCGTCCGGCTGGCCCAGGCGCTCCAGGGGCGGCATCTTGGCGAACTGCGCGATCAGCGCGTCGCTCTTGCCGTCGAGGAACAGCGCCGTGGCGACCGGACCGGGTGCGATCGCGTTGACGGTGATGGCGCGGCCACGCAACTCCTTGGCGAACACGTGGGTGAAGGCTTCCACCGCCGCCTTGGTCGCGTTGTAGACGGCGTAGCCGGGCAGGTTCAGCGCGAGCGTCGTGCTCGAGAAGTTGACGATGCGTCCGCCTTCGTTCAGGCGCGTGGCCGCCTCGCGCATCGTGTTGAACGTGCCCTTCGCATTCACGTCGAAATGCCGGTCGTAGTCGGCGTCGCTGGTCTGCGCCAGCGGGGTCGTCCTGAGGATGCCGGCGTTGTTGACGAGCACGTCGATCGTGCCGAGCGTGTGCTCGACCTCGTCGAACATCGCCTTGACCTGCGAGCTGCTCGCGACGTCGGCCTGGACCGCCATGGCCGTCTGCTCCCTGGCGTTCATCGACAGGACGAGTTCGTCGGCTTCCCGGGGGCTGTTGGCGTGATTGAGGACGACGGCGAAACCGTCGTCCGCCAGCCGCCTGGCGATCGCGGCGCCGATGCCGCGCGACGCGCCGGTGACGAGGGCGATCTTCTGTCTGGAGGAGGTCATTCGGATTTTCCTGAGTGGGAAGGTTGGAGCGTGGGAGATGGAAGACGAACTGGCCGAGACGGCCAGGGGACTCACCAGGGCACTTGGCCCCGGGCATCCAGGAACTGCCCGGTGCCTCCGGTTTCCGTCAGCGCCAGCCGGACCGCCGTGGCGGCGCCTTCCTCGACCGTCAGGACGCCCGTGTTCCCGTTGAGGTCGGTCCTGACGAACCCGGGGCAGACGGCGTTGACCGCGATCCCGTGCTCGCCGAGTTCCTGGGCGAGTTGCACGGTCAGCATGTTGAGCGCCGCCTTCGACGCGTTGTAGCCGATCCATTGCGCCTGGTGGTACGGCGACGTCGGGTCGCTGTTCAGGCTCAGCGAGCCCAGGCTGCTGGACAGGTTGACGATCTTGGCCGATCGGCCCCGCCGCAGGAGCGGGAGCATCGACTGCGTCACCGCCAACGCACCGAGAAAGTTGGTTTCGAGCAGGCGACGCACGGCATCGACGGACGCGTGAGCGGGCCGGCCGTCGCCGGGGTCGTTGATCCCGGCGTTGTTCACCAGGATGTCCAGCGATCCGAACCGCCCGAGGATCCGGTCGGCGGCGCGCGCCACGCTGGCCTCGTCGGTCACGTCGATTTCGATCGCATGGGCGTCGATGCCTTCCGCGCGCAGCGTACCCGCGGCGGCGTCGCCGCGCGCCAGGCTCCGGGCGCCGATCAGCACGGTCAGCCCGCCGCGCCCCAGTTCCCGACCGATCTGCCGTCCGATTCCCTTGTTCCCGCCCGTGATCAGGGCGATCCGCCCGGCTTGCTTCATGTGCTCGTTCCTTCGCTGTGGAAGCAGGATCATCGGCGCCGGCCCGCGTTCCGATAAGGCTGGCGCGCGGGAACAAGCCGTTCGCCGTGGCGATCAGGCCGACGCGCCGGCGGCGGTGGCAGGGCGCTCGGAGGCGCTCGGGGGTGGCCGGTAGACTGGTCGTCATGGCCAACGATCGCGATCCCTCGCTGGACGACCTGTCGGTCTTTCTCGCGGTGTGCGAGGCCGCCGGCTTCCGCGCCGCCGCCCGGCGACTCGGCCGCGCGCCGTCCAACGTCAGCGAGACCGTCTCGAGGGTCGAGGCCCAGCTCGGCGTGGCGCTGCTCCATCGCACCACGCGCAGCGTGATGCCGACGGAAGCGGGGCGCGAGCTGCTGGCGCGCATCGCTCCGCTGCTCGCCGGCATCCGCCTGGCGCTGCACGATGTCACGGGGTCCGACCAGCAGGTCCGGGGGCTGCTGAAGCTCAATGTCACCGGCGCCGTGATGGTCGACATCCTTCCGCCCCTGATCGACCGGTTCCTCCTCAGGCATCCGGCCACGAAGGTCGAGCTGGTGGTGGAGGACCGGCTGGTCGATGCCATCGCCGAGGGCTGCATGGGCGGCATCCGCTACGGGGAGCACCTCGCTCAGGACATGATCGCGGTGCCGATCGGTCCCCGTTTCCAGCAGCTCGCGCTGGCGGCGTCGCCCGGCTACATCGCGGCGCACGGAAGCCCGCGCCATCCCGACGAGGTGGCCGGGCATGCATGCATCCGGACGCGGTTTTCCAGCGGTGCCCTCACCGCGTGGGACTTCGAGCGCGACGGCGTGCGCCTGCGGCTCGATCCGCCCGCCCGCCTGACCATCGGCGTGAACGCCGCCGCGGCCGCGATCGACCTGGCGCGCGGCGGCCACGGGCTGATCTGCACGTTCGGGAACTGGCTCGACCCCCATTTCGCGAGCGGCGACCTGGTGCCCGTCCTGTAAGACTGGTGGACGCGGTTCGACGGACCACGGCTGTATTTTCCGAGCCGGTTGATGCCCGCCCCGCTGCGCGCGTTCGTCGATCTGATCACCGGGTCCGACGCCGACGACCGTCCGCTCGCGCCCTGAAGCGGCCGCCGGGCGGGGCCCCACGGCCGACCCGGGCGTGCCACGCGGCCGGTGGCGCCTGCATCGCCCGGCGTCCGATGCGGCGAACAGCGCCGTATTCGACGACGTATTCGAGGCTTCGGAGGCATCCACGCCTGCTTATCCTCTGGCGGGTCGGCTCCGTGCGCAGGCAGGGATCGCGCAGCACGCCGGTCCGGCCGCCCGCCCGGGCGCACGGACCCGCCTGGCGCCCCTGGCACTTCCTTCCCGTCTTCCCGTCCTTCATCGAACCCACGTGCAAACCCGATCCGTTCAACGCCGCACGGTCCACGCCACGACCATCTTCGTCGTCTTCGTCTGCCTGTCGTTGCTGGCCGTGGACGTCTGGCTCGCGTGGCGGGCGCGCGATCAGCAATTGCGACAGGCCGTCGTGAGCAACACGAACCTGGCTTCGGCGGTCGCGCAGCAAATGGACGGAATGATCGCGGAGGTCGGGCACCTGCTCGACAGCATCGCCTACGAAATGGCCTCGGACGGGTCGGACCGGCACGTGCTCGACCACGTCCAGCCGCTGCTTCTCAACCACGTGGCGACCAACCGGCACGTCCAGGGCATCTTCGTCTACGACGCCGAAGGGGCCTGGGTCATCAATTCGCAGGCCATCGCGTCCGAGGGCCGGAACAACGCAGACCGTGCGTACTTCGTCGATCACCGCGAGGCGGCGTCGCTCGCGGTCCGCGTCGGCACGCCGCTCGTGAGCCGTTCGTCCGGTCGCTGGATCATTCCCGTGTCGCGCCGCTTCAACGACGCGGCGGGCCGCTTCGCCGGCGTCGTGCTGGCGACGATCGAGGTCGAGCATGTGAACCGGTTGCTGGCCAACTTCGAGATCGGCCAGCAGGGCGCCCTCACGGTCGCCCTGAACGACGGAGCCATCCTGGTGCGGCGCCCGTTCGCGGCCGAGAACCTGGGCAAGACCATCGCCGGCACGCCGCTGCAGAAGGACTTCGCGTCCCGCGCGGCGGGCACCTACGAAAGCATCTCCCCGTTCGACGGCGTCGAGCGCCTGGGCAGCTTCCAGCACACGCAAGGCCATTCGCTGCTGGTGTCGGTGGCGCTGTCCAAGCGCGAGATGCTGCGCGAGTGGCGCGAAACCACCTGGATCCAGACCCTGTGGATCGTGCTGCTGTGCGCGATCACCGCGCTGGCCGGCGCGTTGGTCGTCCGCTCGGTGCGCCAGCGCATGCGGGTCGAACTCGACCTGGGGGCGACGCGCGACGAACTCACCCGGGCCAACGCGCGCCTGTCGCAGCTCGCCAGCCACGACGGCCTGACCGGTCTGGCCAACCGCCGCGCCCTGGACGAGGCGCTGGCGCGGGACTTCGCCGAATCGTGTCGTTCCGGAGAGCCCCTGAGCCTGGTCATGATCGACGTGGATCACTTCAAGCGCTACAACGACCGCTACGGCCATCCCCAGGGCGACGCCTGCCTCCAGCAGGTGGCGCTGGCCGTGCAGTCGGCCGCGCGGCGGCCCCTCGACCTGGTGGCGCGCTACGGCGGCGAGGAGATGGTGATGGTGCTGCCCCACACCGACGCCCTGGGCGCGACCATGGTCGCGGAGATGGCGCGCGCGGCGGTCGAAGCGCTGGCGATTCCGCACGCCACGCATCCGCTGCAGAAGGTGACGGTCAGCGTCGGGGTGGCCTCGCGCACGTTCGACAACGCCATCCAGGAGGTGCAGGCCCTGGTGCGGCATGCCGACGAGGCGCTCTACGAGGCCAAGGCGGCGGGCCGCAACCGGGTGGTCGTCCACCGCGACCAGGCGATCTATCCCCGTCTGATCGCGGCCTGATCCGCACCTCGCGAGGCATCGCCCGGGGGTGGGCGCTACACGGACCGCGCCTGCGGCCGACCGGAATCGCCGTCGGGGCGGGTCGCCAGCCACGACGGCCGGCCGGACGTCGCGCGCTGTGCGAAGCGTCCCGGCGATCCACAGGGATCACCGCTGGGACGCGACGCGCCGTCCGAAAACTCAGTAGAAACACAGTTTTGCCCGGCAACGAGGAGGCCGGGGATGCTTCATCTGCCGAGAATCCATGTACCGACTGATCTACGCCAGCCACGCGTGCGACGCGTGCCCGGAGGACGTTGCCCGCATCGTCGAACGGTCCAGGGCGCGCAACCCGGGCCTGGGCATCACCGGCGTGCTGTGCCTGCTCGATGCCACCTACATGCAGTACCTCGAGGGCGAGGAGCGCGCCGTGCGCGCGCTTTTCGCGCGCATCGCCAGGGACGCGCGGCACCGCAACGCCACCGTCCTCGATCAGCGCCCGATGGCGCGGCGCGCCTACCCCGACTGGTCGATGGCGCTGATGCAATGGGACGACCGTACCAAGGCGATCTTCCGGAGTTTCTCGCCCGGCAAGCACCTGGACCTGTACGCCAGCGATCCCGCGACGGCCGCCCCGCTCGTGCGCGCCCTCACACGCGACGCGGACTGGAGATTCCAGCCCTGAGGCCGCCGTCCTGCGACGGCGGCGCCGTGGCGGACTCGTAACACGAGGTTTCGATTCATTTCGCGGCCGCGCGGATTCCGTGCGCCTTTTATCGACAATCCGGACGTCGAGAAAACACAGCCGCGCAAACCACATGACGTCCGCACGAGAGCCGGACCCCGAGGAGTTCAGGGTCGCCAAGAGTCATCTCAATTTTCCCGTCGTCGGCTTCGGCGCGTCGGCTGGCGGGTTGGCGGCCCTGCAGAAGCTGCTGGGTCGCATGCCGGAGACGCCCGGCATGGCCCTGGTGGTGGTGATGCACCTGAGTCCCGAGCACGAGAGCATGCTCGGCACGATCCTGCAGCGGGTGACGAGGCTGCCCATCGTCACCGTCACGCAATCCACGCCGATCGAGGTGGACCACCTCTACGTGATCTCGCCGGCGCTGAAGCTGGTGATGAGCGACGGCCACCTCCACGTGGCGCCGCTGACCACGCTGCCCGCGCGCGGCGCCTCGATCGACCTTTTCTTCCGCACCCTGGCGCAGGCGCACCAGGAGCGCGCGATCGGGGTGGTGCTGTCCGGCTCGGGCAGCGACGGCGCGCAGGGGCTGCGCCGGATCAAGGAACTCGGCGGCGTCGCGATCGCGCAGAGCCTGGAGGACGCCGAGTTCGACGGCATGCCCGGGGCCGCCATCCAGACCGGCGTGGTCGACTTCGTGCTGACCGCCGAGGAGATCGCGCCCAAGCTGGTGCTGCTGTGGGACAACGCCCGCTGCCTGGCGCTGCCCAATCCCCCGGACGGCCTGGAGGTGGTGCGGGTGACCGGCGCCGCCGAGGCGATGGCGGAGGAGGCCCTGGTGTCCATCAAGGCGATCCTGCGCGAACGCACCGGCCACGACTTCGCCAACTACAAGCGCGGCACGGTGCTGCGGCGGATCGAGCGGCGCATGCAGGTCAACGCCGTCGCCGACCTCCCGGCCTACCGCCGGCTGCTCGACACCCAGCCGCGCGAGACGCCGGCGCTGCTGCAGGACATGCTCATCAGCGTGACCAACTTCTTCCGCGATCCCGAGGCGTTCGACGCCTTGCGCGACGCCCTGAAGCACCTCGTCGACGACCGCTCCCCGACCGAGCCGTTCCGGGCCTGGGTGGCCGGCTGCGCCACGGGCGAGGAGGCCTATTCGATCGCCATCGTCCTGCGCGAGTTGCTGGGCCCGCGCGGGCCGCAGATCCAGGTGTTCGCCTCCGACATCGACGAACGCGCGGTGGCCTCGGCGCGCACCGGCGTGTTCCCCCTGTCGATCGCCGCGGACATCGAGCCCCGGCGGCTGCGCGAGTTCTTCGTCCAGGACGAGAACAGCCTGCGCGTGAACAAGGCGCTGCGCGAGACGGTCGTCTTCTCGGCGCACAACCTCCTGCGCGATCCGCCCTTCACGCGGCTGGACCTGGTCTGTTGCCGCAACGTGCTGATCTACCTCGACCGCGCCGCCCAGGCGCAGGCCCTGCGCAGCTTCCACTTCGCGCTCAAGCTCCATGGCCTGCTGTTCCTGGGCAGCTCGGAGACCGCCGACGCGGCCGAGGGCCTGTTCGACGACATCGACAAGGCCCGGCGCATCTACCGGGTGGGCGCCCGCTCCGTGCGCACGCGCGTGCTGACCCCCATCGCCGTGCGCGTCCCCGAGGTCAGCGTGGCCCCCGTCGCGGCGCCCCAGGAACCGTCCCAGAAGCCGCCCCTCGAGCTGCTCCACGAGCGGGTCCTGCACAAATACCTGCCGCCGACCGTCCTGGTGGACAAGGACGACACCGTGCTGCACGTGAGTCACCGCGCCTCGCACCTGCTGCGGGTTCCCGAGGGCGCGCCGACCAACAAGCTGCTGGCGCTCATCCGTCCCGAATTGCGCATCGCCCTGCGCACGGCGCTCCATCGGGCGGCGCAGAGCGCGTCGAGCGTCGAGGCGTCGCGCGTGAGCCTGACGCTCAACGGCGTGCCGCACGCGGTCATCATGACCGTGCGACCCGCCGTCGACGAGGCGCCCGCGGGGATGATGCTGGTGGTCTTCAACGAGGTGCGGGAGAGCCTGACGCTCCCCTTGGGCGATCCGCGGGGGCGCGACGCGGTCAACGAGGCGCTGGAAGCCGAGCTGCTGCAGCTGCAGGCCCGGTTGAAGAACACGGTCGGTGAATCCACCGCGTTCACCGAGGAACTCCGGGCGTCGAACGAGGAGCTCCAGACCATCAACGAGGAATTGCGCTCGACCACCGAGGAGCTGGAGACCAGCCGCGAGGAGCTGCAGTCGGTCAACGAGGAACTCACCACCGTCAACACCGAACTGACGCTGCGGGTGGAGGACAGCACCCAGCTCAACGACGACCTGCACAACCTGATGAACTCGGCCGAGATCAGCGCGGTGTTCGTCGACCGCGACATGCGGCTCAAGCGGTTCACGCCCCAGGCGGCGACGCTGTTCAACCTGCTGGACGCCGACATCGGGCGGCCGTTGCTCGACATCACCCACCGGATGGACTACCCGGCGCTGTCGGGCGACGTGAGGAACGTGCTGCGCGAGCTCACGCGCAGTGAGCGCGAGGTGCGCAGCCACGACCACCGCTGGTTCCTGGCCCGGGTCGTGCCCTACCGCACCGCCGAGGACCGCATCGAGGGCGCCGTCCTCGCCTTCTTCGACATCACCTCGCGCCGGCTGGCCGAGGACAAGCTGCGCCTGAGCGAGCAGCGCATGCGGCTCGTGGCCGAGAGCATGCGCGACTACGCCATCATCACGCTGGACGGTTGCGGAACCATCGTCACCTGGAGCCCCGGCGCGGTGAAGATCTTCGGCCACCTGCCCGAGGAGGCCATCGGTCAGTCCTTCGGCCTGATCTTCCTGGAGGAGCATCGCCAGGCCGGGCTGCCGGAGCGCGAACTGCGCCGGGCGTCCGAGTTCGGACGGGCCGACGACGACCAGTGGCACCTGCGCAAGGACGGCGAGAAGGTCTACTGCAGCGGCATCACCGTGCCGCTGGAAGGCAGCGGTGTCGTGGGCTTCGCCAAGATCTGCAGGAACTTCACCCAGGAGGAGTTCCGCGCGCGCCAGCGCGAGTCGGCGCTGCAGAGCGAACGCGCCACGCGCGACCGGCTCCAGGAGGCCAGCACGATGAAGGACGAGTTCCTGGCGGTGGTCTCGCACGAACTCAAGAATCCGCTGTCCGTCATCAAGATGAACGCCCAGCTGCTCGCCCGGCTGCCGCTGCTGCAAGGCAACGAGCGCGCGCTGCGCGCGACGGCATCGATCGAGACGGCCGTCGCGAGCCAGCTGCAGATCATCAACGACCTGCTGGAGTTCTCGCGCGCCAACATGGGCAAGCTGGTGCTCGCGCCCGCGCGCTTCGACCTGGCCGACACCGTCGCGAGCATCGCGGCGGCGATGGGCGGCGACGTCGAGGAGAAATCGCAGACGCTGCGGGTCGCCACGGTGCCGGCCGTCGTGCATGCCGATCCGGTACGGATGGAACAGATCGTGTGGAACCTGGTCGCCAACGCGGTGAAGTTCACGCCGAACGGCGGCACCATCGACGTCGATCTCTCCACGCGCGACGGCATGGCCTGCCTGGCCGTCGCCGACTCCGGCATCGGCCTGGACCCGGCGCACGTCCAGGGCGTCTTCGAGATGTTCCGGCAGGTCGACACCGGCCTGAACCGTCGCACCGGGGGGCTGGGCATCGGCCTGGCGCTGGTGAGGCAGCTCGCCGAACTGCACGGCGGGCGGGTGGCGGCCGAGTCGGCCGGCCTGGGACGGGGCGCGTGCTTCAAGGTCTGGCTCCCCCTGAACACCGAGGCTCCCGCCCTGCGGACGCAGGACCGCGCGCCGGCGCGCACCCTGGACGGCCTGCGCATCCTCGTGGTCGACAACGAACCGCAGCTGCTGCAGGCGTTCGGTGCGCTGCTGGAGAGCGAGGGGGCGCGGGTCACGCTGTGCGCCGGAGCCGAGGAGGCCGTGCGCATCGCCACGCGTGGCGCCTTCGACGCGGTCGTCTCGGACCTGGCCATGCCCGAACACGACGGGCACTGGCTGGCGGGCGCGTTGCGCGCCGACGCGGCCACGCGCGGGCTGGCGCTGGTCGCGGTCTCGGGCATGACGCGGGAGACGGACCGGGCGCGCGCCCAGGCGGCCGGCTTCGACGCGCACCTCAACAAGCCCGTGGACCTCGACCTGCTGGAGGAGACGCTGTTCGCGATCCTCGGATCGCGGGACGCCGGCTGAGGCCGCGCGCGCGGATTCAGCGCCGGCGGTCGATCGCCACGCAGCGTCCGGACGTCCACGGCGCGGCCAGCAGACGCAGGCGGACCTTGACCGGCCGCATGCGCAGGGTCAGCACGTAGTCGATGGTGGCGTCGAGTTCGCTGCCGTCGGCCGCGGCGTCCTCGAAGCGCTGCGCCACGAGGTAGTTGTTCATGCAGACGGCGACCTCGTTGAACAGCGACAGGCCCAGCACGCGTTGCGGCGACAGGCCCGAGGCCCGGGATTCATGGGCGCCGTAGCGGCGCACCACGCCGGCGGCATCGAAGCCGATGACGCCGAAATCCAGGTCGTCCAGTTCGGCATCGGACATCGCATCGAGGCGGCGCAGGAGGTCGGGATCGTCGAAGGAAGGGAGGGAGCTCATGGGTCGGGAGAATACCGCCGCGATCGGTGCCGGCGGCGAGCCGGCGCCCGGCTAGTCGCGTTCCGGCACCGGCACGTTGAAGCCGTTGAGGGTGGTCGAGACGAGGCTGTAGAGCCCCACCAGGTAGATCAGCTCGTTGGTGCCGTGCTGGCCGAACGTCGCCACCGCGAGTCGGTAGAGCGGCTCCGGCAACACCCCGCCGCGCGAGAGCGCGAAGGCGACGTCGTAGGCGATGCTTTCCTCGGGCGAGAGGTCGTTCGGCTTGAGGTCCGCCACCAGCGTCGCGAGCCGCTCTGGCTTCATGCCCTCGCGTTCGGCCACCGCGATGTGCGCGTAGATCTCGTAGGCCGCGTCGAAGCGCGCGCCGACGACCAGGATCGCGATCTGGCGCACGTTGTCCGGCAGGCTCGCCTCGGCCGTCATCGCCAGGGTCAGGTCCCAGATCGCCTTGCCGATGCGCGGCTCGTGCAGCCACGGGTTCCACGGGCCCATCAGGGCGCCGTCCTCGCGCTGCGCCACGAAGGCGTTGAAGTTGCTGGCGATGCCCTTGCGCATGTCGTCGTAGAGGGGCTGCTGCTCGGGGGTCAGTCGGTCGGGCGGGATCAGGGGCAGGCGCATGGGAAGGCTTCCGGTCGGAGGGTAGAGGGTGGGTGGTCGTGTTCGAGGGCGGTCGCCCGCCAGGGTTCATTCCAGCGGCGTCGCCGGACGCTGCGCGCCGGCCTGGAATTCCGGCCCCAGCAGCGCCTGCGCCGCATAGCCCCGGTTGACGTCGAGTCCGGTGATGCGCCAGTCGTGGGCCGGCAGCGCGATCGGATGCACCACGCGTTCGAACGAGTGCATCGGCCAGGTCACGCCGAAACGCCGCTGGTGATCGAAGGTGTCGACCTCGGCCACGGCGCCCCGCGTGTTGCCGAAGCCCTCGAGCGTGAAGCGCAGCCGCCGGGTGATGCGCTCGGCGCGGTCCACGCACAGCGCCACCCGGTCGGAACGCACCTGCCCCAGGCCCGGCGTCATCCAGACCTCCACCACGTCGCACAAGCGTCCGTCCACACGTTCGGTGCCGGCCAGCCGCGCGGGCAGGTCGCGGTCCGCGAGCCACAGCGGTCCCAGCAGGAAGAGGCCGTAGGCCTCGGCCACTAGGGCCGACGCCTGCTGCGCCGCCGGATCCTGGCTGCGCGCGCCGTTGAACCAGACCGCCACGTCGCCCCGGTCGCCGTCGGCGCCGCTGCCGCGCCGCCAGGCCACCTGCTTGCGCCCGCGCGGTCCGGTGTAGGCCTGCCCGGACACGCCGATCCTCGGCATCAGCCGTTCCTGGGAGCGCCCCCGGAAGCCGGTGTCGGTGACCTCGGGCTGGATGCGGCCGATGAGCGGACGCCACTCGCCCTCGTAGGCGACGTTGATGTCGGTGAGTTCGCGGTAGGCGCGCAGGCCGTGCGCCTCGGCGCTGGCCAGCAGGACGCGCGCCGCCTTGGGGTCTCCGGGCGGCGCGGCCACCACGGGCAGCGGCGAGCTGCAGCCGGCGAGGGCGGGCAGGACGAGGGCGCCGAGCAGGGCGCGGCGGGTCATCGGGGGTGGCGTCACGGGCGGCCTTCCAGCGTTGCATTGCACGGCGCGAGCGTGCGGCGCGTCCGTCCGCGCGCCCCCAGGCCATCGACGCGTCGGCGCGTCAGGCCTTGACGACAATCGGCAGGCGCGCCCCGAAGACGGTTCCCGCGGCCGCCGAGGAGGCCACTTCCATCCGGCCGCCGTGCGCCTTGGCGATCTCCGTGCAGATGTACAGGCCCAGCCCCAGCCCGCCCCCCGGCTGGCTGGTGTTGGGGCGCCAGTAGGGCTGGAAGACGCGCGACAGGTTCTCCGGCCGGATCGGTGCCCCGCCGTTGGTCACCGCGAGCACCAGCGACGCCCCGTCCAGCGTGGCCGAGACCTCGACCGGAACGTCCGCCGCGCCGTAGGTCAGGGCGTTGCCGATGAGGTTCGACAACAGCTGCTGGAGGCGTCCGCGATCGCAGCGCAGCGACCGATCGATTTGCAGGTCGGCGCGGATCTCGCGCTCGGGATGGGCCTGGCGCAGTTCGTCGACGACGTCGAGCAGCGCGCGGTTCATGTCGGACTCGACGGTCATGGCGACCCCGATGCCGGTGCCCAGGCGGCCCCGGGCGAAGTCCAGCACGTCGTCGATCAGCTTGGCCATCCGGCGGCTCGTGGTCCGCAGGCGCGTGCCCAGCCGGACCACGTCGGGTTCGGGGCGGCGGATGAGGAGCTCCGCCGTCGTGCTCACGGCCGACAGCGGATTTCGCAGGTCGTGCCCCAGCACGGCGATGAACTGCTCACGCAGGTCGGAGACGGCCTTCTCGTCCAGGCGTGCCACGGTGGCCTCGCGCAGGCGGTCCTCGCTGTCGAGCTGCATGGCGATCAGGTCCGCGAAGATGGCGAACATGGCCCGCGTCTGGGCATCGGACACCGCGCGCGGCGCCGGATCGATGGCGCACAGGTTGCCGAAGTAGGTGCCGTCGCGCCGGACGATGGGCACCGTGACGTAGCTCTCGATGCGGTAGGCCGATGGACCCGGATGCCCGCGGAAGTCCGGATCGGCGCTGATCCGGTCGATGAAGAGGCCCCGGCGCATCGCGCGGGATTCGCTGCACAGCGTCGTGCGCACGTCGAGCGAGTCACCCGCCTCGAGGCCCATGCGCAGGTCGTCCTGCAGAGCGCAGACCGTCCACAGGTCGTCCGTCACCCGCGCCACGGCGGCGAAGCCCATGCCCGTGGCCTGGCAGATGAACTTGAGCAGGGCCGGCACGGCATCGATGCGGGCGATGGCGCTCACGTCCTGCGCGATGTCCTCGGCCATCGCGCTCATCGCCTTCATGCCGTTCATTCCGCTCATCTCGGTTCGATCCTTTTTTTGGGGGGTGTCCGACGGGCCGGCGCCGGTCGTGCGCGTGCACGGGCGTCTTCGGTCGGGAGGGCTGTCGCTGCGCCCGGCGACGGGCCGGTCCGGCGCGCCGCCTGCCGGTGGCCGGTGTGCCGCAGGAAGGCAAAGGCGGGACCGCCGTTCCGTGGCGGGAGGGGTGGGGTGAGTCGCACCGGATCGGGGCCGGAATCCGTCCGGAAATCAGAACGATCTTACCCGCGACCCCGGGCCGACGACCGTGACGGATGCACTGTCCGGCATAGGGCATTTGCACCATGCCATGGCGGGACAAGGCGGCGCGGTCCGGGCCGGGTCCCGTCCCTTGCCGTCTCAGGCGGTGGCGGGGGGCGCGGCGTCGCGCGCGGGCGCGATGGGTGGCGTCGACGCGGGCGCCAGTGCCGCGAGGACGCGGTCGCGGCAGACCGACAGGATCTCGTCGGCCAGCGGCGCGTCGTCGGGGCAGGCGCGCGACAGCACGACGGCGCCGACGACGTGGGCCAGCAGGTCGAGCGCGTCGGCGCGCCGCAGGTCCGCGTCCGCGCCGTTCGTCGCGCCGTCTGCGGGCGCGAGGGCGGCGAGCAGCTGCTCGATGCCGGCGGCGAACGTGGCGCGCACCGGCTCGGGCTGGCGCGCGGCGTCCGCGCCCAGCGCGGCCATCGTGCAGCCGGCCGCGCGCGCATCGCGGTGCTGGCGCGAAAGGTAATGGCGCGCGAACACCGCCGGGTCGACGCCGGCGCTCAGCGCCGCGGTCTGCGCGATGCCGCAGGCGGCCGACGCCGCCATCAGGTCGGCCTTGGAGCGGAACTGCTTGTAGAAGCCGCCGTGGGTGAACCCGGCGGCGGCCATCAGGTCGGCGATGCCGACGCCGTCGTAGCCGCGTTCCCGGAAGAGGGCGGACGCCGTCTCCACCACATGGGCCCGGTTGGCCTGTGCTTTTGCCTGGGTGACCTTCATCGTCGTCGGGAGGTGAATGGATGCCGATCCGAAGCCCTCACTATACATTGATGTCGATCATCATCAAAACGTTGACATTTTGGATGATGGTCGTAATCATTGCGGCCGATCCGACATCCCAAGGCCCGACGACATGACCGACCGCGCACTTTCCGAACCTGTCGACCCCTGCCGGCCTGCCGGAGACCAGGGCTCCGGCGCTGCCGGCTGAGCCGCGCGCGCCAGCGTCCCACCATCCCATCTTCCCCGACGAAAGACCCGCCATGACCTCGAAACCCACCGTCCTCATCACCGGCGCCTCCAGCGGCATCGGCGCCACCTACGCCGAGCGCTTCGCGCGCCGTGGCCACGACCTGGTGCTCGTCGCGCGCGACGAGGCGCGCCTGGACGCCCTGGCCACGCGCCTGCGCGCCGAATGCGGCGTCGCCGTCGACGTGCTGCCGGCCGACCTGACCCGGTCGAACGACACCGCCGCCGTCGAGGCCCGGCTGCGCGACGACGCCCGCATCGGCATCCTGATCAACAACGCCGGCATCGCCCAGTCCGGGCCTTTCGCGCAGCAGACCGCCTTGGACATCGAGCGCCTCATCACCCTCAACACCACGGCGCCGACGCGGCTCGCCGCCGCCGTGGCGCCGCGCTTCGTGCAGGCCGGGACCGGCGCGATCGTCAACATCGGCTCGGTGGTGGGCTTCGCGCCGGAGTTCGGCATGTCGGTCTACGGCGCGACCAAGGCGTTCTTGCTGTTTTTGTCGCAGGGGCTCGACCGGGAGCTGTCGCCCAGCGGCGTCCACGTGCAGGCGGTGCTGCCCGCCGGCACCCGCACCGGGATCTGGGGGCCCGCCGGCATGGACGTCGAAGCGATGCCCGACCTGATGGACGTGGGCGAACTCGTCGATGCCGCGCTGGTCGGTTTCGACCGCCGCGAGCGCGTGACGATCCCGCCACTGCACGTGGCCGGACGCTGGGAGGCGCTCGACGGCGCGCGCGAGGGACTGCTCTCGGACGTCCGGCAGGCCCATGCGGCCGAGCGCTATCGGCCGCAGGCGTGAGCGGCGTCGCCTCCCACATGAAGGCCTTCGCCGTCGAGCGCTACGGCAAGGGCGAGACCGGCCGGGTGATCGACGTGCCGACGCCCACGCTGCGCGACGACGACGTCCTGGTCGAGGTCCACGCGGCAGGGGTCAACGTGCTGGACGTCAAGATCCGCAATGGCGAATTCAAGCCGATCCTGCCCTACCGCCTGCCGCTGATCCTGGGTCACGACATCGCCGGCAGGGTGGTCGGGGTCGGACCCGGCGTGCGGGGCTTCAGGGTCGGGGACGAGGTCCATGCGCGGCCGGACGATTTCCGCATCGGGGGCTTCGCGCAGTACATCGCGGTCCGGGAAGGCGCGCTGGCGCGCAAGCCCGGCAACCTGAGCATGGTGGAGGCCGCTTCCCTGCCGCTGGTCGCGCTGACCGCGTGGCAGGTGCTGGTCGAGACCGCGGCGCTGCAGCGGGGCCAGAAGGTGTTCATCGAGGCCGGCTCCGGCGGCGTGGGCACGGTCGCCATCCAGCTGGCCAGGCACCTCGGCGCGTTCGTCGCCACGAGCACCGGCACGGCGAACGTCGAGTGGGTGCGGGCGCTCGGCGCCGACGTGGTGATCGACCACCGGACGCAGGACGTCGCCGCCGAACTGCGCGATTACGACGTCGTGCTCCACAGCCTGGGCAGCGACGCGCTGGCGACGTCGCTGCGGGTATTGCGCCCCGGCGGCCGGCTGGTGTCGATCTCCGGGCCGCCCACGCCGGCGTTCGCCGAACGCCGGAAGCTGTCGTGGCTGCTGCGCCAGGGCATGCGGGTCCTGAGCCACGGCATCCGGCGCAAGGCTGAGCGACGCGGCGTGGCCTACGACTTCGTCTTCATGCGCGCCGACGGCGCGCAGCTCGCCCGCATCACCGAACTGGTCGAGACCGGGGCGATCCGGCCGACGATCGACCGCGTCTTTCCGTTCGAGGCGACGGCCGACGCGCTCGCGCACGTGGCCCGGGGACACGCCAGGGGCAAGGTGGTCGTCCAGGTCCGGTGAGCGATCGGACCGGGGCCGTGCCGGGCCGTGCCGTGCCGTGCCATGACGGACCGGCGGGGTCGTCGCCGGCCACCACAGCCTCGCGACGTAGGCGCAAAGGGTTTCCACTGTGGAAAATAATTCCGTTTCATCAATAAGCTCCTCCCGGTCGATCGGCCGGGTCGCCGCGCCGGTGGGCACGGTGCTCGACGGGGGCGCCGGCGTGAGGCGCATGGCGATGGACGCCGTCACGCGCGGCGCGCCGCCTCTCAGGCACGCGGCGGTCGTTGCACCTGCCGCGCGGTGCCGTGCCCCCGGTTCGTCGCCCGGCCGGCCAGGCGCTCCAGAGACAAGACCCGACGAGACCCGAGAAAAACCGAAACCCCGAGGAGACCCATCGTGAAAAAACTGTCCGCCGCCATCGCGGCCGCGTCCTTCTGCGCCCTGATCGCGACCGGCGCCGTGGCCCAGGTCAAGGAGCGCACGCTCAAGTTCGCCTTCCAGAACCAGACCGGCCACCCCCAGGCGCAGGGCGCGCAGAAGTTCGCCGACCTGGTCGCCGAGCGCTCGGGTCGCAAGATCACCGTCAAGCTGTTCCCGGGCGGCAGCCTGGGCGGCGACCTGCAGACGGTGTCGGCCCTGCAGGGCGGCACGCTCGACGTGACCGTGCTCAACGCCGGCATCCTGACCGCGCAGGTCCGGGAATTCGCCGCGTACGACCTGCCGTTCCTGTTCAACAGCGCGCTGGAAGCCGATGCCGTCACCGACGGCCCGTTCGGCCGCCGGCTGATGGGGCGGCTGGAGGAGAAGGGCCTGCACGGCCTGGGTTACTGGGACCTGGGATTCCGCAACCTGACCAACAGCAAGCGGCCGATCGCCCGGGCCGACGACATCGCCGGGCTGAAGGTCCGCGTGATCCAGTCGCCGATCTACATCGACCTGTTCAACGCCCTGGGCGCCAACGCGACGCCGATGCCGTTTCCCGAGCTGTACTCGGCCCTCGACCAGAAGGCCGTCGACGGACAGGAGAACCCCAACACGACCATCCTGGCGTCGAAGTTCGCCGAGGTGCAGAAGCACATCACGCAGACCCGCCACATCTACAACCCGCAGGCGCTCATCGTCTCCAGGAAGACCTGGGACGGCCTGAGCGCGGAGGAGCGCCGGATCGTCGAGGAAGCGGCCGCCGAGGCGACGCGCTTCCAGCGCACCGTCTCGCGCGCCGAGGCCGACAAGGCGCTCGCGGCGCTGAAGACCGCCGGCATGGTCGTCACCGAACTGCCGCCCGAGGAGGTCGCCAAGCTGCGCGCCAAGACCCAGCCGGTGTTCGACAAGTTCGCCGCGAGCGTCGGCGCCGAGACCGTCAACGAACTCAAGGCCGAGATCGCCAAGGTCCGGAAGTAACGCACCGGCGCGCCGCGACGCGTCCGATACGACCCGAGACGAACCCGAGACGAACCCGAGGATTTCCGTGACCCACCCGACTGTCCCGCACGCCCGGCCCGGCGACGACCCGCGCTCGCTCGACCCCGACGCCCCCCTCACCGGCCGCATCTCGCGCCGCCTGTTCGCCCGGCTGCTGGGCCTGCCCGCCGCGCTCGGCGCCGGCGTGGCGCTGTCGAGCTGTGGCGGCGGCAGCGACGATCCCGGCGCCCCGGCGGCACCGGCACCTGACCCGGCGGCGCCGCTGGGCAGCGCGCGGCCGCTCGCGCGCGGCGAGTTCGTCGCCACGGTGTCGGACCACTTCGACTGGGTCCATTCGTCCGAATACAACGACCAGTACAAGGCCGTCCAGCCGACCTTCACCGACGTGCGGCTCGGCCAGACGCCCTTCGCGAAACAGATCGAGACCGCGTTGGAGGAATCGATCATCGGCGGCGCGGGCGGCGCGTTCCAGCCCGCGCGCGCGGTGACCCGGGAGGAGGCGGCCGACATCTACGTCAAGGCCTTCAAGATCCCGGCGGCCGCCGCCGACGCGCTGGCCGGCTTCACCGACGCCGCCGGCATCGCCGCCGCGCGGCGCGCCGCCGTCAACGCGATGGTCGCCGCCGGCCACATGAAGGGCACGAGCGCCACCACGTTCGGGCCGTCCGGCACGCTCTCCGGCGACGAGGCCCGGGCCATCCTGGCGGCCATCACGGCGCGGCAGGTGTCGCCGCCGCAGGTGATGTGCAAGGCCGGCACCACCGCGCCGCGCCGCTACGTGCGCATTTCCACGCCGACCGAGGGCGCGGTCATCCGCTACACCGTCACCTTCGACGGCAGCGAGCCGGCCGACCCGCTGACGTCGGGCGCGGTCTACGACTTCACGGCCGACGGCGTGCTGCAGTTCGTCAACCCGCTGACCTCGACCACCGATTCGCGCTTCTACCGCCTGAAGGCCGTGGCGACCAGGGAAGGCTTGGCCGCCAGCGCCGTGCGCGAGTTCACCTGGAACATCGTGCGCCCGGCCGTCGGTGCCTTCCAGGCCAAGCTGATGCACGCGGGCACGGCCACGGCGCCGACGGTCTGGAAGATCAACAACCCGGCCGAGTACTTCCAGGCCTTCGTCTTCTACATCGAGGGCAGCGCGCGCGGGCTGGTCTTCGACGCCGGCGAGTACGGCTACCGGAAGGCCGACCTCAAGGCCTTCATCGACACCCTGGCGACCCGGCCGTACGACGTGCTGGTCGGCCACAACCATCCCGATCACGCCGAGCAGATCCACAACTTCACCTCGGCCGGGGTCACGCTCTACGCCTCGGCGATCGAGAAGGCGGCCTTCATCGCGTCGAGCCGTCCCGACTTCCAGGCCGCCGGCCGGGCCGCCGTGGCGATCGCCGACGGCCAGGTGCTCGACCTGGGCAACGTGCAGGGCACGGCCTGGATCCAGCCCGGCCACACCAACGGCACCGCGACCTTCATCGTCAACCAGACCGGGTGGGTCTTCGGCTCCGACATGTGGGGCTGCAACCGGCCGCACACCGCCGACACCACGCAGTACCAGAGCGTGAAGGTGGACCTGTTCCTCTCGCTGACGCGCCAGCTGATCGCCAACTACAGGCGCAGCAGCACCAGCGGACAGATCGTGGAGGTGACCAACGCCCACCAGGAGATCTCGGTGGGCATCGCGTGCGTGGACAACTTCGTCCAGTGCTTCCAGCAGCTCATCGACGAGGGCAACGCCGTCGCGAAGCCGTCGATCCGTGGCGGCACCAAGGGCGGCGACCGCATGAGCATCGTGGGGGACATGTGGCGCGACAAGAACTGGATGGCCATCGGGCCGATCGGCAAGTACGCGAGCCCGGTGGACTACCTGACGCAGCCGACCACGGCGTTCCCGTGCGGGGCCGTCATCAACCACAACGCCGCCGGCGGCCACCGCAGGTATTCGCAGCTCGCCAACGTGGAGTTCGACGGCGGCACGCTGGTGGGCGTGGACGTGCACTGGGCGGCACCCGCCAACGGCGTGCCCAACCGGCTGCCGGACAAGTTCGATCCCTGGACCTACGCCTACACGGTCAACGTGCCGCGCGCGACGGGCCGCATCGTCGTGCGGCCGTTCGCCCTGTCGGGCCGATCCAGCGCCATCCGGGTCGATGGCGCGGGCGTGGCGCAGGGCGCGCCGAGCACCGTCTCGGTGGCCGCGGGACGCCGCTTCACGATCGAGGTCGTGTCGCCCGATGGCGCCGCGACGAGCGTGTACGTGTTCACCGTGGTCGCGGTCTGACGCCCGCGCACGGCCCGCACGGGGCCTGAGCCCGGACGGGCCTGGACGGGCCGGGCGCAGGGCGGAGCGCCGGTTCTGCTCCAATCGACGCATGCAGCGTTCGTGTCCGCCGGTTCTCGTCCATGGGTGATCTCCTGCCGGATCGGGGCGTGCGCATCGGCCGCGTGGTGCCGGCGACCTGCGTGCTGGTGCTGCTGCACTTCGGCCAGGATTTCCTCAAGCCGCTGGCCATCGCGAGCATGCTGGCGCTGGTGATCGCGCCGCTGGTGCGCAAGCTCGCGCGCAGCGGGCTGGGCTCGGCGGTCTCGACGCTCGTGTCGGTGGCGCTGGTGGCGGCGTGCGTGGTCGCGATGAGCGCGGTGTTGACGATCCAGCTGGTCTCGGTCGCGGCCGATCTGCCCGGCTACCGGGCGGCCATCGAGGCCAAGGTCGATGCGGTCCGGGAGCGGGCGGTGCGCCCGTTCGAGCGCTTCGAGGCGCAGCTGCGCGGCGAGTCACCCCCGGAAGCGGGGCGCGAGCGCGCCGCCACGCTGGCGCGTTCCCAGCGGGGGTCGACCGCGCCGGGCCGGGGCGCGGCGCCACCCCCGGCCGCGGTCCCGGCCCCGGCCGCGGCGCCGGCCGCGTCGCCCGGCGACCTGGTCTCCAAGCTGCTGTCCGGGCTGGTCGGGCCGGTGGGGGAGGCCGGCATCGTCTTCGTGCTGCTGGTGTTCATCCTGCTCGAACGCGAGTCGCTGGGCGACCGCTTCATCCGCCTGGTGGGCGAGGCGCGGCTGGGCACGACCGTGCAGGCCCTCGACGACACCGCGCAGGGCGTCTCGCGCTTCTTCCTGTCGCAGTCGATCGTCAACCTGGCCTTCGGCGCGGTGGTCGGCGCCGGGCTCTGGGCGATCGGCATCCCGCACGCCGCGCTGTGGGGGGCCATCAGCGGCCTGCTGCGCTTCGTGCCCTACGTGGGCGTGCTGGGCGCCGCCGCGCTGATCGCGCTGTTCAGCGCCGCGGTGGACCCCGGCTGGCAGCTCGTGGCGGCCAGCCTGGGCTTGTTCCTGGCGCTCGAACTGCTGGTCGCGCACGTGGTCGAGCCGCAGGTCTACGGCCACAGCACCGGCCTGGCGCCGCTGGCGGTGATCGTCTCGGCGCTGTTCTGGGGCGCGCTGTGGGGCCCCGTCGGGCTGCTGCTGTCGACGCCGCTGACGCTGTGCCTGGTGGTGGCCGGGCGGCACGTGAAGGCGCTGGAGCCGCTGACCATCCTGCTGACCGAATCGACCGGCCTGAGCGCCGGACAGCGCTTCTACCAGCGCGCCCTCGGCGGCAGCGCCGAGGCCATGATCCGGGACGCGCGCGCCTTCCTGCGCCGCGACAGCTTCGCGCGCTACTGCGACCACGTGCTGCTGCCCGGCCTGGCGCTCGCCGTGGCCGACTTCCGCTCGGGGCGCATCGACGCCCAGCAGCGCGCGCGCATCCAGGCCCAGGTCGTTCGGCTGGCCGAATCGTTCACGGTGGCCAAGTCGGGCTGGCGCGCGCGGCGGCGCGCGTCGATCGCCCTGACCGACGCGAACATCGGCACCCGGCTGCGCCAGATGCGCGAGGCCCGCCTGGGCCGCTGGCAGGGCAAGCTCGACGTGCCCACCGGCTCGATCGCGCTGTGCGTGAGTTCGGGCTCCGAGCACGACGAACTCCTCACCGAGCTGCTGGTGCGCGCCCTGGTGGACGCCGACATCGACGCGCGCAGCGTGTCGATGACCGAGCCGCGCGACCCGGAGACCGACGACAAGGCGCAGCTGGTCGGCACGGTCTTCATCGCCTGTCCGCGCCAGGACGGGTTCGCGGCCTGGGTCGCGCTGGCCACCGAGTTCCGGGCCGCGCTGCCGCACGCCGTGCTGGCCACGATCCGTCTGCCGCAGGACGAGGCCGCCGCGCCGGAGGAGGCCGTGGCGGCGCACGTCGACCTGGTCCTGCACGCGTACGCCGAGGCCGAGACCTTCATGCTGCGGGGCGCGAAGACGGCCTGAGCCGTCCGCCGGCGCCGCCGGCCTAGCGGTGGTTCCTGAGCGTCGCCGAGGGCGTTTCCCCGAAGGCCTTGGCGTAGCGCTGGGCGAACATGCCGTGGTGCGGGAAGCCCCAGCGGTAGGCGACGGCGGCGACGGTGGTGCCGGGAACGCCCTGCATCAGTTCGCTGCGCGCGCCGTCCAGGCGCAGGCGCCGCAGGTACTCCATCGGCGTGGTGTCGCGGAACCGGCGGAACGCCAGCTGCAGCGAACGCGCGCTGGTCTGCGAGGCTAGCGCGATGTCCTCCAGCCGCAGCGGCTGCAGCAGGTGGGCGTGCATGAATTCGATGGCGCGCCGCACGTGCCGGGGCGCCGGCACGATCGCGCGGCGCCCCAGCTGCGCGGAGTGGCTGTGGGGCATGGCCTCGATGAAGGTCCAGAGCACGGACTCGCGCAGGTTGGCCATCGCCATGGGCGCGGACAGCAGCGGGGCGTCGCCGCGCGTGCCGTCGATGATGGCCTGGCTCAGCGCCAGGATCAGGCCGCAGGCGCCGTGGTCCATCCGGACATGCGGGGCGAACTGCAGCCGGTGGTGGACGGGCCGCTCCGTGAGCGTGGCGAGGCGTTCGTGCATCACCTCGGTGCTCAGCGTGATGCGCTGCCACACGCTGCGCGAGGAGAACGTGGCCGCGTCGATGGCGCGCGAATCCATCATCAGGCCGCCGTTGGCGCGGGAGGTCGTCGGCTCGCCGCCGCCCGAGGCGACCGACATCGAGCCGGCGAGCGGCATGGACATGCCGTAGCCGTCGAACGGCTCGTCCAGGATCAGCTGGATGCCCGAGCGCGAGGTGGACGTGGAGAAGCCCAGGCCGCCGCAATGCACGGCGTGGGTCTCGAAGTCGACCGGATCGCGGCCGCGCGCCGCCACCCGCAGGGGCACGTAGATGCGGGAGAGGAAGGCCTGGGCCTGCTCCCCGTCGTTGCATTGCAGCGACAGGCGCTGCGCGGAGGGACTCGACATGGCTGAATTCTTGCTCATCCTTTCAACCGCGCGCGGATGCCCCTGCGCGCGGCGGTGGTCATGCGTGCGCATCGAACCAGGCCTGGAACATCAGCACGCACCACAGCGGGTGCTGCCGGTCCGTCCCCCCGGCGAGGTGTTCGCGCCACGTGCGGCGCACGACCACCGGGTCGAAGAAGCCGTCGGCACGCAGGCGCCCCTCGTCCAGCAGCGCCTCCGCCCAGTCGCGCAGCGGCCCGCGCAGCCACGCGCCGACGGGCAGGACCGGGCCCGGCCCGGCAGGCCCGACCAGTGCGCGCGGGACGTGCCTGGCCAGCATCTCCCGCACGATCCAACGCGGCGTCGTGGCCGCGCCGCCGCGCCGCAGCTTCAGCGCGAGCGGCAAGCGCCAGGCGAATTCGACCAGCCGGTGATCCAGGAAGGGCGCGCGCGCCTCCAGGCCGACGCCCATGGCCGCGCGGTCGGACCGGGCGAGGAGGCCGTCGGGCAGGCAGGTGAGGCTGTCCAGCACCATCATCCGTTCGACCTCGTCCAGGCCCGCCAGCGTCGGTCGCAGGCCGGTCAGGAACGAGGCGCGCTCCCGGCTGCCGAGCACCACGCCGGCCGGATCGCTCCAGCGCGACATCAGCCGCAGGTGCAGGTCCGTCGCCGAGGACGACCCCAGCACGCGCGCGCCGCGCTGCACCCGCTCGCCCAGGTCGGGCCAGCCGCGCAGCACCGGCACGCGGGCCGCCAGCCGGTCGATGTGATGGGGCGCGACCTGCTGCATCAGCCGCGCCGTCGCGCGCCGCGCGGGCACCGGCATGGCCGACAGCCGGTGCCAGAGGCGTGGCGTCGTCCGGTAGCGGTCGTGGCCGCCGAAGAGTTCGTTGCCCGCGTCGCCCGACAGCGACACCGCCACGTCGCGCCGCGCCAGCTGACTGACCAGACAGGCCGGGATCTGCGCCGGGTCCGCGAGCGGTTCGCAGTACCGGCGCGGCAGCAGGGCGACGGCGTCGATCGCCTCGCGGGCCGACACGCGCAGCGCCGTGTGGTCGGTGCCCAGGTGCCGGGCGACCGCGACGGCGCCGGTCGATGCGTCGCCAGGCGCTTCCTCCAGGCCGACGCTGAAGGTCTTCACGCGCCGCGTGCTGCGGGCCTGCATCAGGGCGACCACGGCCGACGAGTCGACCCCGCCCGAGAGGAACGCGCCCGGCGGCGCGTCGGCGGTCATCTGCTCGCGCACGGCGCGTCCGGCCAGCGCCTCCAGCCGCTCGACGGCCTCGGCGGCACCGCCCGTGAAGCGATCGGCCGCGCCCGCCTCGGCCACTCGAGCGAGCGACCAGTACGCCTCGATCGCCGGCGTCGCGTTCGCGGCGCCCAGGGTCAGCACATGGCCCGGCAGCAGCTTGTGGACGCCGCGGAAGATGGTCTGGTCGCCGCCGACGTGGCCGTGGCGCATGAACGCGCAGAGCGAATCGCGATCGATCTCGCGCGGGAAGCCCCGGCAGGCGGTGAAGCCGCTGAGTTCCGAGGCGAAGAGGAAGGCCGCCGCGTCCCCCGTGCCCACGGTGCCGTAGTGCAGCGGCTTCTCGCCGAAACGGTCGCGCGCCAGCGTGAGCACGCGCAGCTTGCGGTCCCAGAGGGCGAAGGCGAACATGCCCACCGCGCGCCGCAGCGTCTCCGTCACGCCCCACGCACCCAGGCAGCCGAGCAGGGTCTCGGCGTCCGAGCGGCCGCGCCACGCGATCTCGCAGGCCGCCAGGTCCGGCGCCTCGCGCAGTTCGAGGTGGTTGTGGATGCGCCCGTCGAGGCTCAGCACGTAGCGCCCACCGGCGGAGCGCATCGGTTGCGCGCCGGCGTCCGAGGCCTCGACGACGGCCAGGCGCCGGTGGCCGATGGCGATCGCCGCGTCGGGGTCCTCCCAGGCGCCCTGGGCGTCGGGGCCACGATGCGAGACCGCGTGCGTCATGCGCATCAGCTGGGCGACCCGCTCGGCGGCGGGGTGGCGGCCGCCCCAGATGCCAGCCAGCGCGCACACGGTCAGGCGTCCACGGGGACGTCCGACGCGAACCGGCTGGCGCAGCGGCGCGCGGCCGGGCGCACCGGCCGGTCATGGGGGCTGGCGCGGCGGCGGGTGCGGCGGGAGGGGCAGGGGAGGCGGGCTGGGATCAAGGCGTGCGCGGGGACCGGGCGGACCGATCGATGCTAGGGGATCGATCCGCGTGGCGGACCGCGAAAGGCGGGTGGCCGGACGTGCCTTCGTCGTCGATGCGAAACATCCATCGCGATAACGCAAGAAGTTGCGCCCGCCGCCGGTCGCCGCGCCCGAACTGGCCGACATTCCTGCTGCGCGGGGCCGACCGGTCCGCCCCGCGCGCCGTTCCCGACGTCCACCCGCCCGTTCGCCCGCTCCCTGCTTCCTGCTCCCTGCTCCCCGTTGCACGATGCCCGTCACCCTGTCCGACTGCCGGCCGAACCGGTTCCTCGCGGCCCTCGATCCGGTGGACCTCGCGCGCTGGCTGCCCTGGCTCGACGCGCTGGAGGTGCCGGCCGGCGCGGTGCTGGTGGAGGCCCACGCGCGGCAGTCGCACGTGTTCTTTCCGATCACGGCGGTGATCGCGCTGGCGCGCGTCATGCCCGGGGGCGCGGCCGTCGAGGTCGCCGTGGCGGGCCGCGAAGGCTTCGTCGGCCTGCCGATCGTGCTGGGCGGGGAGTCGGCCCCCGACCGGGCGACGGTGCGGCTTCCCGGCCGCCTGCTGCGGCTGCCCGCGCGCTGCGTGGAGGCCGAGATGGCGCACGTCACCGGCGTGCGGCGGCAGCTGCTGCGCTTCGCCTCGGGGCTGCTGGGCGAGGCGCAGCACACGGCCACCTGCGCGACCTGACCGCCGCCCGGGGCCCTGCGGGACCGTGGGACAGGCGGCTTTCCGACGCCCCCGTCGAGCGCGACGCCGCCAGAATGCACGCCGAAAACGCCGTGCGCGCCGATGCGCATGCCTTCCGCCGGGAACCCAACGCTTGATCGATATCGACTACAACTCCTGGATCGTCGGCCTCTCGTTCGCGATCGCCAGCTTCGCTTCCTACGTGGCCCTGGACCTGGCCCAGCGGGTGCGCACCACCGACCGGTTCCTGGGCCGCGTCTGGTGGGGCGCCGGCTCCGCGGCCATGGGCACGGGCATCTGGTCGATGCACTTCGTGGGCATGCAGGCCGCCGCGTTCCCGTTCGCGGTGGGGTTCGGCTACGCGCTCACCGCGCTGTCCTGGGTGGCGGCGGTGGCGGTCTCGGCCATCGCGCTCTACATCGCCAGCCGCTCGCGCCTGTCCCGGGGCCGCTGGGTGTTCGGCTCGCTGGCCATGGGCGCGGGCATCTGTTCCATGCACTACATCGGCATGGCCGCGATGGACATGGCGCCGGGCATCCGCTGGTCGGCCGGCTGGGTGGCGGCGTCGGCCGCCATCGCCGTGATCGCCTCGGCCGCGGCGCTCCAGATCTTCTTCGGGCTGCGCCGCCTGCGTGGTGCGGCCGCCCGCTGGGGCCAGCTGGCCGCGGCGCTGGTCATGGGCGCGGCGATCTGCGGCATGCACTACACCGGCATGCTGGCCGCCGGCTTCGCCGAGAACGCCGTGTGCCGCAGCGTCGGCGAATTGCGCGGCGACAGCCTGGGCCTGCTGGTGGCGGGCGCCACGATCGTGCTGCTGGCCATCACCAGCTTCACTTCGGCGATCGACGCGCGCCTGCAGGACAAGGCGGCGGTGCTCGCCACGTCGCTGCAGGAGGCCAACACCGAGCTGCAGCAGCTCGCCTTCAAGGACGCGCTGACCGACCTGCCCAACCGGCTGCTGCTGGAGGACCGGCTGGGCGCGGCGGTCGAGCGCTGCACGCGCGACGGCAGTTCGCTGGCGGTGCTGTTCATCGACCTCGACGGCTTCAAGCCCGTCAACGACTCGTTCGGCCACGGCTTTGGCGACGGGGTGCTGCGCGAGATGGCGCGGCGCCTGGCCGCGCAGGTGCGCGCGACCGACACCGTGGCGCGCCTGGGCGGCGACGAGTTCGTGCTGCTGGTGGAAGGCGACCCCGACACGCCGGTCGTCGTTCAGATCGCCCAGCGCATCATCGACGCGCTGGCCCAGAACGTCGTCTGGCAGGACTGCGAGGTCCGCCTCTCGTGCTCCGTGGGCATCGCGATGTACCCGGCCGACGGCCCGCGCGACAAGCTGCTGACCAACGCCGACGCCGCGATGTACGCGGCCAAGCGGACCGGCGGCGCCGCCTTCGCCTTCTTCGCGCCGCACATGAACGCCGGCGCGCGCGAGCAGGTCGAGCTGCGCAACGACCTGCGCGTGGCGATCGAGTCCGGCGGGCTCGAGCTGCACTACCAGCCCAAGGTGTGCTCGCGCGACGGCACGGTGCGCGGCGTCGAGGCCCTCGCGCGCTGGCGCCACGCCGGGCGCGGCATGGTCGGCCCGGACGTCTTCATCCCGATCGCCGAGCGTTTCGGCCTCATCAACGCGCTGGGCTCGTGGGTGATCGAGGAGGCCTGCCGGCAGATCGTCGCGTGGCGCGCCCAGGGCCTGCCGATGCGCGTGGCGGTCAACCTGTCGGTGCACCAGCTGCGCCAGGCCGACCTGGCGCAGCGGCTGACGGACACGCTGCGCGCGCACGCCATCGACCCGTCGCTGCTGATGCTGGAGGTGACCGAGTCGGTGGCCATGGAGGACGCGGGCAGTCACCTGGCGCTGTTCGAGCAGTTCGGGCGGGCCGGCATCGCGCTGTCCATCGACGATTTCGGCACCGGCTATTCCAGCCTCTCCTACCTGCGCCGCCTGCCGATCAGCCAGGTCAAGATCGACCGCTCCTTCGTGCGCGACCTGGAGACCAGCGCGGACGCGCGCGTCATCGTCAAGGCCATCGTCAACCTCGCGCATGCGCTGAACCTCGGCGTCGTCGCCGAGGGCGTGGAGACCGCGGCGCAGCGCGACGTGCTCACCGCCATGGACTGCGACGAGCTGCAGGGCTACTTCTACGGCCGGCCGATGGCGCCGGCGGCCCTGGCGCAGTGGACCCGCGAGCGGGCCTGAGCCGGCCCGGCGGAAGGGCCGGACCGCGTCACGGCTGCCAGAGCGAACGCTTGCCCGGATCGAGCCGGCGGTCGATGAAATGGGCCGCGCTGATGAAGGCCAGGTGGGTCAGGGCCTGCGGGAAGTTGCCGAGCTGCAGGCCGCGCGGATCGAGTTCCTCGGCGAACAGCCCGAGCGCGCTGCCGTAGCGGATGCCTTTCTCCAGCTGCAGCTGCGCCGCGTCCAGGCGACCGGCCCGCGCCAGGCACTCCGCGTACCAGAAGGTGCAGGTGGTGAAGGCGCCTTCCTCGCCCTCGAGCCCGTCGTCGTTGCGGTAGCGGTAGACCAGTCCGTCGTCGCACAGGGTCTCGCCGATGGCATCGAGCGTGCGCAGCCACACCGGGTCGGTGGCGGAGACGAAGCGCACCAGCGGCATCAGCAGCAGCGAGCCGTCGAGCGCGGTGCCGCCGCGTTCCTGCACGAAGTGGCCGTGTTCCGGATGGCGGAAGTTGTCCCACACGTCCGCCATGATGCGGTCGCGGCAGGCCGCCCAGTCGGCGATGGGCGCGGGCAGGGAGCGCTGCGTCGCCAGGCGGATGGCCCGGTCCAGCGCGACCCAGCACATCACCCGTGAATGCAGGAAGTGACGGGGCTCCGAGCGCACCTCCCAGATGCCCGCGTCCGCGTCCTGCCAGTGCGCCATGACGTGCGCGATCAGGTCGCGCACGTGCGACCAGCCCTGGTGGCTGATGGCGCGACCGTACTTGTTGGACAGGTACACGCTGTCCATCAGCTCGCCGAAGATGTCGAGCTGGTTCTGGCCGTGCGCGGCGTTGCCGATGCGCACCGGCCGGCTGTCCGCGTAGCCCGCCAGGTGCGACAGTTCCTCCTCGTCGGGCATCCGCGAGCCGTCGAGCGCGTACATGATCCGCAGCGGCGTGGCGTCGCAGGCCTCGTTGATGCGCTCGCTGGCCCAGAGGTGGAACTTCTCGGCCTCTTCCACGAAGCCCAGGCGCATGAAGGCGTAGACGGTGAAGGAGGCGTCGCGGATCCATGCCGCGCGGTAGTCCCAGTTGCGGCCGGCGCCCGGCGCCTCCGGCAGCGAGAAGGTCGCCGCCGCGGCGATGGAGCCATGGCGCGCCGACGTCAGCAGCTTAAGCGCCAGCGCCGAGCGCAGGACCTGCTCGCGCCAGCGCCCCCGGTAGTGGCTGTGGCCCAGCCAGTGGCGCCAGGCGTCCACCGTGGCCGCGATGTTCGACGCGATCGCCGCGTCGTCCGGCCGCGCCAGATGGTCCTCGCCGAGCACGAACCACGCCTGCTCGCCGGCGTGGAGGCGGAACCGCGCCGTCGCGGCGCCGACGGCGCTGACCAGCGGGACCGACGCGTGCAGGCGCATCGCCAGGTTGCGCCCGACGAAGCGCACGCCGCCGGTGGCGCCCTCGACCGCGGGCGATTCGCGCGCGTAGTCGAAGCGCGGCGCGCAGTCGACCGCGAAGTCGACGGTGCCGCGCGTGACCTCGATGCGGCGGATGATGCCGCGCGCGTTCAGCCGGAAGTGGTCGCGCAGGTCGGGGTGCGGCATCAGGTCGATCACCTCGGCACTGCCTTCCTGCGCCATCCAGCGCGTCATCAGCACGTTGGTCTCGGGCAGGTAGAGCTGCAGCAGGCGCGGCGCCGACAGGGCCGGCACGATGGAGAAGGCGCCACCCTCGCCCGGCGCCAGGAGGTCGGCGAAGATGGACGGGCTGTCGAGCGACGGCCAGCACAGGTAGTCCAGCGTGGCGTCGCCGGCGACGAGCGCGACCGTCTCCATGTCGCCGATGATGCCGTGGTCGCCGATGGCGCGAAGCGGCTCAACCATCGAGGGGCCCACCCGGAAATGCACGCACGGTCGCCATAGAAATCCCTGTTCCTTGAAATTCGAGGACCGCAGTAGACCGCACGCCCCATGGCCTTGGGCGGCCGGTGACATTGCGCCGGGCGAGCCGGCGGACCTCGGGCCGGCGCGCCCGGACCGCGTCGCGGCCCCGCGCGAAGGCTGCCCGAGCGCGCTCGACATCCTCTCGATGGAGGATGACCGCCGGTGCGCGTGCGCCTTAAATTGCGATTCCCGTGGACACCCTCCGATCCACGCCGTCGACCACTCCGAATTGCATTGCATTGCATTGCATTGCATTGTTGAAACGGTCGCGTCGCCCCGCCGTGCAATTGGATTCGCGGTGAACAGGGCTGCCTGCCTGCGGCCATTGTCCGACCTCCACTCGATTGCAATGCAGCGATGGCGATCCGCCTGATGCCGAATTGCTGTTCAACGCCAATTGATTCCATTGCTCGTCGATGCGATCGGACCGGGCTTGAAGCACCGCTTCCGATGGAATGCGGGATGGCCTGGAAGGCCTGTTAGACGGCCCTGATGCACCGTCGACGTGACGTCGCAATCAAGTTGAAAAACAAAAAGTTACCCAGCAATTAGCGGACAAAAGTTAATTCGTTAGTATTACATTCCTTTTGTCATTACCACGACGAGAGGAGTCCGCAATGTCGATCGCATCGGTGGTTCTTTGCATGGGAACACGTCCCGAAATTATCAAGATGGCGCCGGTCCATCGCGCGTTGCGGGCCGCGCGGGTGCCCACGCTGGTGCTTCACACGGGCCAGCACGACCAGATGGCCTGGCCGCTCTACGAGTTCTTCGACATGCGCCCCGACCACGTGCTCGCGCTCGATCGGAAGTCCACGTCGCTCTCCCACCTCACCGCCGCCCTGGTGGAGCAGTCGCACGGGGTGCTGGCCGAGGCGCGGCCGGCGGCGGTGCTGGTGCAGGGGGACACGACGAGCGCCATGGTCGGGGCGCTCGCGAGCTTCTACCTGCGGATTCCGGTCGGCCACGTCGAAGCCGGTCTGCGCACCTTCGACACCGGCGATCCGTTCCCCGAGGAGGCCAACCGCCAGCTCATCGGCCGCCTGGCGCGCTGGCACTTTCCGCCCACCCGCATCGCCACGGCCAACCTGCGCCGCGAGGGCATCGCGCCCGGGTCGATCCACCAGACCGGCAACACCATCGTCGACGCCACCCAGTGGGGGGTGGCCTACCTGCGCGCGCTGCCCGACGGCGCGGCGGGCGTGCTGCCGCCGGAACTCTCATGCCTGGCCGCGACGCCCGGCCGCCAGCGCATCGTGCTGGTCACCGCGCACCGGCGCGAGAACTGGGGCGCGGGGATCGACTCGATCGCGCGCGGCGTGCGCCGGCTGCTGGAATCGCAACCGGGGCTGGCGGTGGTCTGGCCGGTGCATGCGAACCCCCAGGTGAAGGAGGCCGTGCATCGCGCCTTCGAGGGCATGGTGTGCGAGGAGGGCTCGCAGCTGCTGCTGTCCGAGCCGCTCAATTACCCGGCCCTGTTGTGGGTGATGTCGAGGTCGTGGCTGATCATGTCGGACTCGGGCGGCATCCAGGAGGAGGCCGTGTCGGCGCGGGTGCCGATCCTCGTGCTGCGCGAGACGACCGAGCGGCCGGAGCTGATCGCCGCCGGCGCGGGCAAGCTGGTGGGCACCGACGCCGACCGGCTGTGCCGCGAGTTCCTCGCGCTGCAGGGGGACCGCGGCCTGTACGAGCGCATGCGCACGGCCAGGAATCCGTTCGGCGACGGCCAGGCCGGCCCGCGCATCGCCGAGCTCATGTCGCGCGCGGTGCCGGCCGCGCCGCGCGCCGAGATCCGGGCGGCACGCGGCGAGACCGCCGAGGCCGGCACGCCGTAGCCGGAGCGCGTCGATGGAATGGATGGACGTGATCGCGGCGGCGCTGGTCGCCCTCAAGCTGGTGTTCGTCGCCGTCAGCGTGGTCTTCCTGCTGTGCGGCCTGGACGATCTGGTCATCGACGGCTGCTATGGCGCCTGGCTGCTGCGCCAGCGCGCGTCGGGACGCGCCCGCGCGCAGCCGACCGAACAGCAGCTGCAGGACCGTCCCGAGCAGCCGATCGCCATCATGCTGCCGGCCTGGGACGAGTCGGCCGTCATCCGGCCGATGCTGCTGCGCCTGCTCAGGACGCTGAACTACGGCAACTACCACGTGTTCGTGGGCACCTACCCGAACGACACCGCCACGCACGTGGAGGTCGAGCACGTGCGCGCCGTCTCCGACCGGGTGCACCGCATCTGCACGCCCGCCGACGGCCCGACCTGCAAGGCCGACTGCCTCAACTGGATCTACCAGGGCATCCGGCGCCACGAGAAGGAGCACGGCATCCGCTTCGAGGTCTTCGTCATGCAGGACTGCGAGGACGTGATCCATCGGCTGGCCTACAAGGTCTTCAACCACCTCGTCCCGGCCAACGACATGGTCCAGCTGCCGGTGCTGTCGCTCGACCGGAAGTGGCACGAGTTCACCGGCGGCCACTACCTCGACGAGTTCGCCCAGCTGCACTCGAAGGACCTGGTGGTGCGCGCGCTGCTCGACCGCAGCATTCCGGCCGCCGGGGTGGGGTGCGCCTTCAGCCGCCGCGCCTTCGAGACGGCCGCGGCGAACAATCACAACGAGCTGTTCAACATCGATTCGCTGACCGAGGACTACGACTTCGGCTTCCGCATGAAGGCGCTGGGCATGAAGCAGGTGTTCGCCAAGTTCGTCGTCGAGCGGCGCGTCGTGCGCCGCCACTGGCTGACCGGCCGGCCCCGCGAGGTGGCGCTGCGCGACTACGTGGCGATCCGCGAGTACTTTCCCTCGGGCTTCGGGGTCGCCGTGCGGCAGAAGGGCCGCTGGGTGGTCGGCATCACGCTGCAGGGCTGGAGCAGCCTGCGCTGGCGCGGCGGCCTCGCCACCAAGTACATGCTCTACCGCGACCGCCGGGCGCTGGTGACGAACTTCTGCAACGTGCTGGGCTACGTGGTGGTGCTGGGCGTCGCGGCGCTCTGGGTGCTCAACGCGCTGGTGCCCGAATCGCTGCACTATCCGCCGGTGGTCGAGCCGGGCAGCTGGCTGTGGGACCTCACGCTCGTCAATGCCGCCCTGCTGGCCTGGCGCGTCGCCCAGCGCGCCTACTTCGTCCAGCGGCTCTACGGCTGGGCCCAGGCGCTGTGGTCGGTGCCGCGCATGGTGTGGGGCAACTTCATCAATTTCGCAGCGACGGGGCGCGCGGTGCGGCTGTACGCGCGTTTCCTGCGCACCGGCAAGCTCATCGCGTGGGACAAGACCACCCACACCTTCCCGTCCGAGGACGACCTGCCCGACACCGACACCCCGGTCACCGCGCCGCCCGAGCACGGTCCCGGGCTCGCCGGCGCCACCGCCACCGCCTTCGCTTCCACGCCCCCCCATCCCTGAAGGAGAACGCCATGCATCGAGGCATCCACGCGGCCACGGCCGCATCCCTGCTCGCCCTGCACGCGGCCGTGCTTGCGGCCCCGGCCGCGGCGGACGCCGCGCCCGCGCCACAGGCCGCGCCGGCCGCCGCCGACGCCGTGGCGGCCGCGCGACGACCGGAGCCGCCCGTGCGCGCCGTGGTCGCGCCGCCCCGGCCCGCGGTCGAGACGGTGGTGCGGCCGGGCCTTGAGCGCATCGAGAAGCACGAACGCCTCACCGACGTGCTCAAGGCCCGCAAGCGCGCCGGGCGGTCCGACCGCGTGGTCGCCGATTGAGCGAAGCGAACCGAACCAAACCCTCAGGAGCCCACCATGAGCATCTCGAATGCCTTCAAGCGCCTGCTGTGCGCATCCGTCCTCGCCATCGGCCTGTGCGTCGGGGCCCAGGCGCAGACGACGCCGATCCGCGCGCTGGTGCTGTACGACCAGCCCGACGACGGGCCCTACGCGAAGCTCGGCATGGCCTACGCCATCATGCTGCGCAACCTGCTGGGGCACTGGAACACCACCGTGGACATGAAGCCCGTGCAGGGCTACACCGCCGGCCAGGTCGATCAGTACGCGGTCACCTTCTACCTCGGCTCCTACTACGACCTGCCGATCCCGCCCGCCTTCCTGGCCGACGCCTACGGCACCACGCGGAAGATCGTCTGGTTCAAGAACAACCTGTGGCAGCTGGCATGGCACCCGGGCTACACCGGCTTCGCCGCCAAGTACGGCTTCAACTTCTCGAGCCTGCGCGGCCTGGACGCCGCGCCCACCCCGGCCAATCCCAACCCCGGGTTCTTCGACACGGTCACCTACAAGACGCGGCCGCTGAAGAAGTACTACGCCTTCGACGCGGCGAGTGGGGCCATCAACGCCGATCCGGACGTCGGGGTCGCGCAGATCGTCGACGCGGCGAAGGCGCAGCAGCTCGTGCCGATCGGCAATTCGCGCACCGGCGAGGTGATCCCCTATGTGGTGAAGGGCGGCAACTTCTGGTACTTCGCCGACCTGCCGTTCTCCTACATCGGACCGCGCGACCGCTACCTCGTCATCTGCGACATGCTGCACGACATCCTGGGCGTCGACACCCCGACCCAGCAGCGCGCGCTGGTGCGGCTGGAGGACGTCAGCGCCCTGGTCAACCAGAACACCATGACGGTGCTGTCGAACTACCTGCGGTCGAAGTCGATCCCCTTCGGCGTGGCGGCCATCCCCTACTACCACGATCCGCTGGGCGCCTACAACGGCGGCGTGCCCCAGACCGTGCGGATGACCACCAACGGCACGCTCGCCCGCACGCTCAACTACGCGATCCAGAACGGCGGGAAGATCGTGCTGCACGGCTACACCCACCAGTACGCCAACTGGAAGAACCCGCACACCGGCGTGAGCGGCGACGACTACGAGTTCTGGGACATCGTCAACAACCGCGTGCTGCCCGTGGACACCGTGGCGGCGCACAAGGCGCGCATCCAGTCGGGCGTCGCCGAACTCAGGCGCGGCGGTTTCACCGCCTTCGCCTGGGAGCCGCCGCACTACCAGATGTCTCCCAATGCCTACACGGCGGCGACCCAGGTGCCGATGAACCCGCAGAAGCCGACCAACTTCACCACCTGGCAGCGCGCGGTCTACTACACCGCCACCACCCCCGACCTGCGGCCGACGGCGGCGAACCGGGACTTCGCCGTCGGGCAGTTCTTCCCCTACATCATCCAGCGCGACCACTACGGCCAGCGGATCCTGCCGGAGAACCTCGGCAACATCGAGTACGACATTCGCGAGATCGATCCGTCGTCGAACTTCAACTACACCTGGGAGGACCTGAAGCTCAACGCCGAGAACGCGAAGGTGGTGCGCGACGGCTTCGCGTCGTTCTTCTTCCATCCGTTCTGGCTGGAGCCGGAGATCGGCAAGCCCGGCTTCCAGGACCTGCAGTCGATCATCAACGCCATCGAGGCGCTCGGCTTCCAGTGGGCCGACGCGAGCACGCTGTGAAGACATCCCGCCGATCGCGTCCCGGCGCCGCCCGCGCCGCCCGCTCCGTCCTCGTCACCCGTGCCCCTGGCGCTCGCGGCGCCCCTGGCGACCTCGCGGCGGGCTGCCTGCTGTGCCTCTCGCTCGCCAGCGCGCCCGCCGCGTCCGCCGCGTCCGCGTTCGACGCGTCCGGCGGCGGTGGCGGTGGTGCGGCCGCCGTCTCGGCCGCGGCGTCCGGCGCGATCGGCTTCGTCGGGCGCGAATTCAACCGCTTCCGGGCCCACGCGCGCTTCGACCGTGCCTTCCGCATGCTGGCGGCCCAGCGGTTCGACGAGGCGGGACGCGATTTCGCCGATGGCCTCGCGCTCGACCCCGATCACCTGGCCGCGCGCCTGGGCTATGCCCAGCTGCTCGGCCGGCGCGGTGCCTATGCGGCGTCGGTCGCGCTGCTGGACGCGGCGCGCCCGGCCGACGGCCTGCCGCTGACGGCGCTGCGCCTGCGCGCCCAGATGCGCGCGGCCGCCGGCCAGTGGGCCGAGGCCATCGCCGACCACCAGGACGTCGTCGCGCACCCGGCGGCCAGCGCGGCGGAACGGCGCTTCGCGCTGGAGTCGGCGGCCGACCTGCACCTGCGCCTCGGGCAGCTCGACCAGGCGCTGGCCGCGCTCGAGCGCCTTCCGGCGGGCGACCGCGACGCCACGCCCACGCTGCTGCGCCGGGCGTTCGTCTACGAGCGGCTGCAGCGCTTCGGCGACGCCGCCGCCGCCTACGGGGAGGCGGCGTCGCGCGCCGATGCGGCCGCGCGCGGGGCGCAATGGCGCGATGCGCAGCGCGTGGCCGCCACGATGGCCGTGGCGCACCACGCGCAAACGGTCGCCTTCGCGCTCAACCTGCCGGCGCCGGCGCCGGGTGCCGGGGCGGACGCGTCGGTGCCCGCCGCCGGCCGGTCCGGCGCGGCGCGCACGACCGCGCACGGCGCCGCCGAGGCGCCGCGACGGGTGCGAACGGCCCAGCGGCTCGCCTTCGCGCAGTCGAAGGCCGGCCACTGGGGCGCGGCGGCCGACATCCAGGAACGCCTGCTCGGCGAGGGCGGCCTGACGGCGGCCGAGCGGATCGAAGTCCTCGGCCAGCAGGCCTACGCGCTGAGCCAGCTCGGCGACCACGCCGCCGCCGCCCGCGCGCTCGAGCACCGGGCCGCGATGCCCGGGGGCGACACCCTCGAAACCCTCGAGCGGCTGGCGCACGCCCATGCGCTGGCCGGCCGGCCCGAAAGCGTCGCCGAGGCCCAGCGGCGCGCGCTCGACCAGGCCGGCGCCACGCCGGAGGAATGGCTGGCGCTGGCGCGTCGCCTGGTCGCCCTGCAGCGCACGCTCGGTCGCGACGACGACGCGATCGCCACCTACCGCGCGATGCTCGCGCGCGAGCCCGGCGATGGGCGGGTCCGGCTCGAACTGGGGCTGCTGCTGCAGGCACGGGATCGCTGGCCGGAGGCCGAGCCGCATCTGGTCGCGGCCGCCGGCGACGCCACCGACGGCGTCGCCACGCTGGCGCTGGCGCGCGGACTGAAGGCGCGAGGGCGGGGCGCGGCGGCGATCGAGGTGCTGCAGCGCGTGCGCGGCGCCGATGCCCGAGCCGAAGCCGAGGCCGCGTCGTCCCTGCCCGTGGCGGTGCGCAAGCAGGTGCTCGACGAACTCGGGTACCTGCGCGAGGCCGCGGGCGACCTGCCCCGCGCGGCCGAGGACTGGCGCGCGTCGCTCGCGCTTGCGCCGGACCCGCGCATCGCGCTGGCGCTGGCCAGCGTGCAGCTGCGCGACGGGCAGGGCCAGGCCGCGCGCGGCACGCTTGACGAACTGGCCGGAACGGCCCCCGACGACGACGAGGCGCAGGCCGCGCGGCTGGACCTGCGCTGGCAGCTGGAGACGGCCCAGGAGCGCCACGCGGCCGCGCACGAGGCCGCCGCGCAGGCGCTGGCGCTGCGCCCGTCGGCCGCGCGGCGCTACCAGCTCGGGCGGTCCGAGCGCGAACTGGGCCGGTTGCCGCAGGCCATGGCGCAGTTCGAGCAGGCCTTCGCCGAGGACGCCCGCACCGAATACCTCGACGCCCTGGCCTACGGCCACCGGGCCGCCGGGTCCTACCCGGAGGCCGTGCGCGCCTTCGAGGCGCTGCTGCAACGCCATCCGGAGCGCGACGCCCTCTACGCCGACCTGGCCTACACGCTCATGCGCGCGGGCGACAACGACCGCGCCGCCGAATGGTTCAAGCGCGCCATCGATCGCCGCATCGAACGCGACGAGACCGTGAAGCTGGTCCAGGCGCCCGGCGCGCCGCTGCCCGCGATCACGCCACGGCGCGAGGACGACGAGCTGCGCGCCCTGCGCGACGAGGTGCGCAAGCTCACCGAGCGCTGGACCCTGAGCGCCTACGAGTCGCTGCGCGGGGGGCGGAGCGACCGCGCCAGCACCATCGCAGGGGCCGAGTCGACCGGGCTGATCCCGTCGCAGGGCGGCGTGGAGGTGGCGTGGCGCCCGCCGGTGGTGGGGTTGCGCGACGAGCGCACGCTGGACGTGTTCGCGCGCCTGCTGTGGTCCAACCAGCCCGGTTCGCTGCGCATCGACAGCGCCAGCCGGCAGGCCGGCGTCGGCGTGCGCTACAAGCCGCTGCGCGAGCACTCGTTCTACCTCTCGGCCGAACGCCTGATCGGCATCGGTGCCAACGCGCAGGACGACTGGCTGCTGCGCGCGTCCTACGGCTGGAGCAGCGGCTACGAGATGCGCGCCAACCAGGCGTCCTGGAACTACACCACGCTGTTCGCCGACGTCGGCGCGTTCAGCGACCGGGACCACACGCGCGCCTTCTACGTGGAGGCGCGCCAGGGCCGCAGCTTCCGCGTCGGCGAGCGCTGGATCCTGACCCCGCACGTGGTGGCCGATGCGCGCCGGCAATGGCCCGACCCCGGCCGCTTCAACTACGCCGAGGTCGGCGGCGGCGTCTCCGCGCGCTACGTGTTCAACGAATCGCGCTACGTCACGCCGCGTTCCAGCGCGGAATTCGTGCTCCAGTACAAGAAGGGTTTCGACGCGGCGAAGAGCGGCTGGCTGCTGACCTCGGTGCTGAGGTTCTGATGCCCGGCCCGCTGGCGAGGGCGAGGGCGCGGGAGGAGGCGGAGGCGCCCGGGCGGCGGACGGCGCTCGCGGGCCTGCTGGCGGCGGGCTGCCTGTTCGCGGGCTGCGCGTCGACGGCGCCGCGCCGCGCGTCGTCTCGCCTGGACGGGACGGTGGTCCAGTTCACCCCGGCGCACAACCTGTACACGCGCGGCGACTGGACGCGGCTGTTGCAGGCCCTGCGCGCGCTGGGCATGACGCGCATCGTCGTGCAGTGGAGCGTCGACGGCACGACCGCCTACTACCCGTCGCGGCACTTCCGCATCGGGCCGATGCCGCCGCTGGAGACGCTGCTGGACCTGGCCGAGGCGGCCGGCATGCGCGTGCTGGTCGGCCTGGCCCACGACCCGCAGTACTGGCGCCACATCGCGGGCGAACCCGCCGAGGTGGCGCGCCACCTCGGCGCGTCGCGCGCGCGCTCGCTGCGCGCGGCGGGCGAACTCGCGCCCCGGCTCGCGCGGCGCGACGCGTTCGAGGGCTGGTACCTGAGCGAGGAGATCGACGACGTGAACTGGCGCGAGCCGGCGCGCCGCGCCGTCGTCGCCGCCCACCTGGGGGAACTGACCACGGCCCTGCGCGCGCTGGACGCGCGCGCGCGCATCGCGATCTCCGGCTTCGCCAATGCCGGGACCGACCCGGCCCTGCTGCGGGCGTTCTGGGACGCGCTGCTGGCCGAGGCGCCGGAGCTGGGCGTCGTGATGTTCCAGGACGGCGTGGGCGTGGGCAAGCTGTCGCTCGACGAACTGCCCGGGGTGCTGGACGCCGTGCGGCGCGCGGTCGAGGGCCGGGGTCGGGAGCTGCGGGTCATCGTCGAGGTGTTCCGCCAGACCGCCGGCGCGCCCATCGACGCGGCGCCGTTCGCGGCCGAACCCGCGCCGATCGAGCGGGTCCGCCGGCAGGTCGCGATCGCGCGGGCGTTCTCGGCCAGCCTGCTGGCCTTCACCGTGTCGGACTACATGAGCCCCGGGGACACGCCGGCCAAGGCGCGGCTTTTCGAGGCCTACCGCCGCGCCTGCGTGGAGGGCGACTGCTGAGCGCGACGGCGCCGCCGTGCCCGCGCCCGGGGGCGCGTTGCGGTTAACCTCGTGGCTCCCGAGAGCCGCCGTCGCCGGGCGATCGCCCGCCCCGCCGGCGTTCCAGCCGCGATGGCGAACCGAGGTGAACTTGTCCACGACCCGATCCGACCCGTTCGTCGACCCGCGCCTGTGCGGACAGGACGACCACACCGACCCGTTCGTCGCCCTGGTGCGCGCGACCGAGATGCCGATGATCCTGACGGACTGCCGGCTGCCGGACAACCCGGTCGTCTTCGCCAACGACGCGTTCTGCCGCATGACCGGGTACGCGCGCGAGGAGGTCGTCGGGCGCAACTGCCGCTTCCTGCAGGGCCCGGAGACCGACCGGGCGGCCGTCCAGCGGATCCGCGAGGCGGTGCGCGAGGCCAGGACCGTGCGGGTCGACCTGCGCAACCACCGCAAGAGCGGCGAGCCGTTCTGGAACCGGCTGATCGTCGGTCCGGTGCGCGACCGCGCCGGCGAGGTCGCCTACTTCTACGCCAGCCAGGAGGACGTCACGCTCGAGCTGGAACGCGTCAAGGGCCTGGAGACGTCGAACGCCGTGCTCACCGCCGAACTCGCCGACCGGGTGCGGGCGCTGGAGGCCGCCGAGGAGCGCCTGCTCGCCGCGGCCGAGGCCGGCGACCTGGGCATCTGGGAGTTCGACCTGGCCACGGGGACGCTGTTCGCGTCGGAGCACTGCAAGCGGAATTTCGGGCGCGACGTGACGCGGCCCTTCCACTACGACGAGCTGCTGGAGGCGGTGCACGAGGACGACCGGGCGCGCATGCGCGCGGCCGTCGCGCACAGCGTGGCGACCGGCGAGGACTACCGCATCGAGTACCGCGTCGTGCGCCCGGACGGCCGGCTGTCCTGGGTCAAGATCCAGGCGCGCCTGAAGCGCGACGCCGCGGGCGCGCCGCTCTACCTGGCCGGCACCTCCCAGGAGGTGACCGAGGCGGTGATGGCGCGGCGCCGCACGGAACTGCTGCTGGCGCTCGAGCGCGAGGTCTTCGGCGCCATCGACGACCCGGCGGAGATCGCGCGCGGCGCGGCCGAGGCGCTGGGCCGGGCGCTGGACGCGGGCCGGGCGGGCTACGGGACGGTGGACGCCGCCGCCGAGACCATCGTGATCGAGCGCGACTGGACCGCGCCGGGCACGCCCACGCTCACCGGCACCGTCCGCTTCCGCGATCACGGCGACTGCATCGACGAACTCCGGCGCGGCGCGATGGTGGTGTTCGACGACGTGCTCGCCGACCCGCGCACGCGCGGCCACGCCGACGCCCTGATGGCCATCGGGGCGCGCTCGGCCATCTACATGCCGATCACCGAGGCCGACGCGCTCGTCGCGATGCTCTACCTCGCGGCGCCCGGCGTCCGGTCGTGGACGGCCGACGAGATCGCGCTGGTCCGGGAGGTGGCGCACCGCACGCGCCAAGCGGTGGAGCGCCGGCGCGCGGAACATCGCCTGCGCGATCTGGCGGCGTCGCTCGAGCGCCAGGTGCGCGAGCGGACGGCCGCGCTGATGCAGTCCGAGGCCGCGCTGCGCCAGGCGCAGAAGATGGAGGCGGTGGGGCAGCTGACCGGGGGCCTCGCCCACGACTTCAACAACCTGCTGGCCGCGATCTCCGGCAGCTTCGAGCTGCTCAAGCGCCAGGGTCGCGACCAGCCGGGCCTGCAGCGCCACGTCGACATGGGGCAGACCGCCACCCGGCGCGCGGCCGCGCTCACGCACCGCCTGCTCGCGTTCTCACGCCAGCAGACGCTGGAGCCCCGCTACATCGACGTCGACCGGCTGATCGAAGGCTTCGAGGACCTGGTGCGGCGCACGATCGGCCCGCAGGTGACGCTGGACGTGCGTGCCGGCGCGGGCGTGTGGCCGGTGCTGGCCGATCCGGGTCAGCTGGAGAACGCGCTGCTCAACCTGTGCATCAACGCGCGCGACGCCATGCCCGACGGCGGGAGCCTGGTCGTGGCGACGGGCAATCACGCGCTGGACGAGGCCGGCGCCGCCCGCCACGGCCTGGCGCGCGGCGACTACGTGGCGATCTGCGTGACCGACACCGGCAGCGGCATGCCGCCGGAGGTGATCGCGCGCGCCTTCGATCCCTTCTTCACCACCAAGCCCATCGGCGTGGGCACCGGGCTCGGGCTGTCGATGGTCTACGGCTTCGCGCGGCAGTCCGGCGGCCAGGCCCGCATCTGCTCGAGCGAGGGCGCCGGCACGACCGTGTGCGTGTACCTGCCCCGCCACGAGGGCGAGGCCGTGCCCGAGCGCGCCGCGCTGGCGGGCGCCACGCCGGGCGCCGACGCCGGCCGGGGCGAGACCGTCCTGGTCGTCGACGACGAGGCGTCGGTGCGCGCGCTGATGGTCGAGCGGCTGGGCGAACTCGGCTACCGGGTGCTGCAGGCCGCCGACGGTCCGCGCGCGATCCAGGTGCTGCAGGCCGACCGCGACGTGGCGCTGCTGGTGACCGACGTGGGATTGCCCGGCGGCATGAACGGCCGCCAGGTGGCCGATGCCGCGCGCGTCCTGATCCCGGCGCTGCGCGTGTTGTTCGTCACCGGCTACGCCGAGACCGCCGCGCTGAGCCACGGCCACCTGCCCGAGGGCATGCAGGTGATGACCAAGCCGTTCGAGCTGAGCGCGCTGGGCCAGCGCGTGCAGGCCCTGGTGCGCGCGGCGCGGGACTGAGGCGCCCGCGCGCGGCCTCAGCCGCCGTTCGCGCGCCAGCTCCCGGCGCTGCGCCTGGCATTCGGGAAGTGGCCCCGGTCGCGCGCCCACAGGAGCGCCGCGTTGCGGCTGTGGACGCCGAGCTTGGCGTAGATCTTCGCGACGTGGTTGCGCACCGTGCCGAGCGCGACGCCGAGCCGCTTGGCGATCTCCTTGTCCGAATCGCCGCCGCACAGGGCCTCCAGCACCTGCTGCTCGCGCCGTGTCAGGTGATCAATCACGGCCTTGCCGGCGCGCTCGCCGGGCCGCTTGACGTTGGCCAGCTTCTCCACGAGCGACCGGCTGAACCAGGAGGTGTCCTGCAGCACCAGCTCGATCGCCGCGACCAGTTCCATCTCCGAGCGCCGGCGCTCGGTGATGTCCAGCCAGGTCAGCAGGATGCAGGCCTGCCCGTCGATCGACACCCGCTCGGCCGACGCCAGCCCGTCGACGGGCTCGCCGTCGCCGAAGTCGATGCGCAGGTCGATGTTGCGCGCGCTCGCGCTGCGTCCCAGGTGCTTCTCCAGCGTCGCCACGAACGGGTCGAGCCAGCGCGACACCTTCGCGGGCGGCGGGCCCAGCAGGTCCCCGGCGTCGCACGACGCGGCCAGGCAGAACGCCTCGTTGACGTCCAGCAGCCGCAGGTCGTCCGCGCGCAGCACGGCCGTGGGCACGGGCAGCATGCGGAACGCCTTCTGGAAGCGCTCGTCGCTCTGGCGCAGCGAGGCCTCGGCGCGGCGTCGCGGTTCGAGGTCGACGAAGGTGAACAGCATGCAGGCTTCCTCGCCGATCTCGATGGGCTGGCCCGCCACGATGACCGGCTTGTGCCCGCCCGGCAGGCGCAGCACGGACTCCATCTGCGGGATGGTCTCGCCGTGGCGCAGGTGGGCGATGGCGGTCTCTCGCTGCGCCGCCTGCGCGAAGACGTCGAACTCGTAGACCGTCCGCCCGATCAGGTCGTCGCTCTCGCAGCCGGTCATGTCCAGGAAGCCGCGGTTGACCTTGACGTAGCGCTGGTCGCTCAGCCGGCAGATGATGGCCGGCGCGGGATTGGCGTTGAAGGTGCGCTCGAAGCGCAGTTCGGCATCGGCCCATGCGCTCGCGTCGTGCAGGATGAGCACCAGCACGTCGGGATCGCCGTCGGCGTCGGTCAGCACCAGGCTGCGCACGCGGTGGACCCAGCTGACGTCGTGGTCGGCGGCGAGGAACACCTCGACCACCACGTCGGTGAATTTTTCCCCGGAGATGACCCGCTCGATCGGATAGCGCCCGTCGGCGAGCGCGTGGTTGTTGCGATAGCGCAGCCGGAACCGCTCGCGGTACTCGGTGACGTCGCGCCCGAGCGCGCCGAGTTCAGTGACGCCGTGCATGCCCAGGGCGGCCTCGTTGGCCCACAGGATCGTCTGGTCGGGCTCGATCAGGATGACGCCTTCGGTCAGGCCGGCGATGATTTGCTGCAACTGCCGGCGGTCGGTGTTGCGCTGCAGGGCGGTGTCGATCATGGAAAAGCGGGGCGAACGGCTCCGCCGGGGACCATCGGTCGCACCGGAGGGAACACGGGTCGGGGTCGGTGGTCCGTGCCGACCGGTGTTCGGACCAGCCACCGGTTACCGCGCCGGGCCGTGGGGCCCGGGTGGCTGGGTGGGTTCTCGGGGCGCGCCGGTCCGTTCAGGACGCGTCGGCGCGGGGCGGGGCGACGCTCAGCGGCGCGCCCACATCGCGCCGACGACGAAGAAGACGCCGGCGACGATGGCGACCGTGCCGATCGGGTTCTTCACGGCCGACTCGCGCAACTGCTCGACGACTTCGCCGTACCCGTACTGGGCGTCGCCGGCGGCGCGGCGGACCTTGCCCTTGACCTCATTGCCGGTGTCGCCCGTGGCGGCGCCGAATGCTTCCTGCACGCGGCCGGCGATGTTCTGGAAGGTGCCTTCGGTCTTGTTGAACATGTGGATTCCTCGGATAGGTTGGAGTGGATGGAAATGAGACGAATGGGCCCGGCTCGGTGCGGGAGGGCGCCGCTTCCGGCGGTCTAGCCCGGCTTCTTCCGGGTGGTCTCGCGGGCGATCTCCTGGGCTTCGCCGGCGCCCTTCTGGGCCTTGCCGACGGCTTTCTCGGTCGCGCCCTCGGCCTCCAGGCTGTCGTTGCCGATCACCTTGCCCAGGGCTTCCTTGACGGAGCCCTTGACTTGCTTCAGCTGGCCTTCGGTCGTGTTCTTGTTCATCGGACGGGTCCCGGAGATCGCCCGCAGCAAACCGCTGGGGGCATTCGCATCGCTCGCGAACCCGACCATGCTAAGCAATGCGTCGCGCGCTGGACGCCTTCAGATGCACTACGGCATGTAGTGCATTTGAACCATTTCCTGTAGTTCCGTTCGTGACGCGTAGGTGACGTTCCCGCGGACCCGTAGGGCCGGGTTCGGGCGCCTACGTGGTGGGTGCCGGGGTGGGCGGCCAGGGCGCGAACGGCCGGAACGACACCGTCGCGTCGCGCGCCATCTGTGCGTCGAGCGCGCGTTCCCAGGCCAGGTAGTCGCGCCAGGCGTCCGGACGGCGCTCGGGCGGGAGGCGCATGACGGAACCCCAGTCGTCCTCGAACGGGGTGAGCAGCTGCCAGGGCGCCCACTCGCGCTCGGTGGGCAGGCCGGCGTCGCGCCACGCCCGCGTGCCGCCGTCGAGCCAGGCGGCCGCGCCCGGTCGGCGCTCGCACGCGTCGCGCGCCGCGAGCCGCGCGGCGCGGCCGTCGGGCGACGTGAAGACGATGCGCGCGCCCGTCCCGAGGCCGGCCAGCGGCGCCCAGGTGAACGGCAGCAGGAAGCGGGCGCGCGGCAGGTGATGGCGTTCGTACTCGGCGCTGGGTCCGACGTCGATCACCTCGACGTGGGCGGACCCGTCCGCCAGCAGGGCCGAAAGCCGCGCCGGCGAGAGGGCCTCGCCTTCGGCCGCGCCGGCGGTACGCGCCGGCGCCGGCGAGCGGCGCGGCGTCGGCGCCCCGCACGGCGTCGGCGCCCCGCACGGCGGTGGACCGTCGAGGATCAGCACCTCGGCCTGGTCGAGTTGCGTCAGCCAGTACGACGTGACGGCGGCGCGCAGCCGGTGCGTCTCGTCGATCAGCACGATGCGGGCGTGGCGGGTGCCCACGAGGTTCTCGAAATGCATCAGCAGCTGTCCGCCGGCGACCGCGCGCACGGTGACGCCGTCGCCGTCGCCGTCGCCGTCGCCGCCGTCGCCGCCGCCGTCCTGCCAGGGCGCGCCGTCGACCGCGCCCGGGCGCAGATCGAAGGCGTAGAGCGTGCGGTCGGTCGCCATCCGCAGGCGCGCCAGCGCGTCGGGACGCACCCGCGCCAGGCGATGGCGGTCGATGAGCGCGTCGGCCCGGCGGCGCAGTTCGCCCGCCGGGGCGTCCGGCAGGGCGAAGGCCGGATCGGCGTCCGCCACGGCCGGCGCGCCGTCGAGCGTCCACTGCATGACGCCGTCTTCCAGGAAGCGGGCGTCGGGGTGGCCCAGCACCCGCAGCGTGGTCGCGCCGATGATGCCGCGCGTGCGGCTGAAGCAGTTGACGATCCAGGGACCGGCCGCCGCCCCGGCGCCCCAGTCGCGCAGCGCGAGTTCGGTGCCGGCGTGGTTGGCGCCCCCGGGCAGCGCCAGGTAGGCGTACTCGTCGGCCGGCCGGGCGTCGACCAGCGTGACGGGTTCGCCGGCCGCCCGCCGCCCGCGAAGCAGGGCACCGGTAACGCCGGGCGTCGCGTGGTGGCGGCGCATCCGGTCGCCGAAGGCCTTGACCAGGGCACCGTAGCCGTCGATCACCGGCAGGCCCTCGGCGATCCAGCCGGCGACGCCGCCGGCGAGCACGCGCACGTCGGTGTAGCCCAGGCGCCGCATCAGGAGCGTCCGGGCGCGCAGCGCCGGTCCGGGTCCGCCCGCCGCGCCGTCGGACCCGTCGGCCCCCGCGTCGTCCACCAGGATCACCGGCGTGCCCCGTCGCGGCACCATCGCGCCCACGTCGAGTTCGAGGCACGACAGCGGCGCCATCCGCGCAAGCGCGAGGTGGGCGCGGACGTAGGCGCGCGCTTCCCGCACGTCGAGCAGGGCGAGTTCGCCCCGTGCGCGCAGCGCCGCGTGGAGGTCCGGCGGCGTGATGAAGCGGGCGGGGGCGGCGAGGGTGGGGGGCGTCGTGGGCGTCGTGGGCATCGGGGGTGGCGCGGTCGGCCGGGGAATGCCGCAGGCGCGACCGGTCCGACTCTAGGCGGCGGCCCGCGCCACGCCAAGCAGGGTTTCCGCATGTGCTCACTCGCAAACGTCGCAAGCGCGCCGCCGCGACGGCGGCACCATGGCCGCCTCGCCGTCGCACCGCCTTCCCCGAACGATGTCCCACGATTCGCCGTCAGCTCCGTCCGCGCCGTCGGTTGCAGAAACCGGTGCGCCGGGTGCGCTGCGCCGGCGCTGGCATCGCCACGAGGTTCCGACGCTGCTGCTCATCGCGCTGGTCTACGCGGTCTGGGCGGCGCTGGTGTGGTGGCACCGGCAGATCCCGCCCGTCGCGCTGTTCCTGCTCGGGGGCTACACCGTGCAGCTGCACGGCTCGCTCCAGCACGAGGCCATCCACGCCATGCGCCACGTGCCGCGCGCCCTGCGCCTCGCGGCCGTGTGGCCGCCGCTGAACCTGTGGCTGCCCTACGCGCTGTTCCAACGCAGTCACAGCGCCCACCACGTCAACTTCCACCTCACCCATCCGGGCAAGGACACCGAGAGCGCCTACCACGCCGCCAGCGCCTGGAACGGCTACGGACGGCTGCGGCGCGCGGTCGCCCGGGCCGACCAGACGCTCGCCTTCCGGATGGTCGCCGGGCCGTGGCTGCGGCTGGCCGGCTTCGCCCGCGCGGAGGTCGCGCGCCTGGCACGCGGCGACCGCTCTCACCTGGGCATCTGGGCGCGCCACGCGCTCGGCGTCGCGGTCCTCCTCGGGATCGTGACGCAGCTGGCGGACATGGCGGCGTGGACGTACGTCCTGTGTTTCGTCTACCCGAACATGATGCTGGGCGCGCTGCGCGCCTTCACCGAGCACCGCTGGGAGGCGTCGCCTCACGGGCGGGTCGCCATCGTCGAGTCGAACGCGCTGTTCGGGCTGCTCTACCTCAACAACAACTTCCACCACGTCCACCACCGCGCGCCGACGATGCCGTGGTACCGCATCCCGGCGCACTTCCGCACCCACCGCGCGGCCATCCTGGCGGCCAACGGCCATTTCTATTACCGGGGCTACGGGCAGATCGCGCGGCGCTACCTGCTGCGGCCGGTGTTCGAGCCCGTGCACCCGCGCTGGTAGGGGGCCGGGGCGCGGGCGCCGCCGGGGTCCGGGCCTGGCGCCGCCCGCGACCACGTATCCTCGGCGGCGCGCGTCACGCCGGCCGTCCGCCGGCGCCGCCGGCTTTCCATCCCGCTGCCCGTTGCCCCCACGCCCGACCGAATGCCCCCGTCGCCGTCCGCCCCGAACCGCTCGTTCCTGACCCAGATCCGCCGCATGCGCGACGCGCTGCCGCCGAGCGAGCAGCGCCTGGGCGACTTCATCCTGGCCTTTCCGGGCGACCTCGCCAGCTACACCGCCTCCGAACTGGCGGCGCTGGTCGAGGTCTCCAACGCCACGGTGACGCGCTTCGTGCGCCGGCTGGGCTACGACAGCTACGAGGCGGCCCGGCGTCACGCGCGCGAGGCCCGCGCCGAGGGCTCGCCCCTGTTCCTGAAGCCGCTGGGCCAGGGCGCGCCGGAAGGCTCGATCGACGCCCACGTCCAGCGCGCCCACCAGAACATCGCGGCCACCTTCGCCGACCTGGGCGAGGACACGGTCGACGAGATCGCCGGGGCCATCGCCCAGGCGCGCGGCGTCTGGTTCGTGGGCTACCGCAACAACCGCAACTTCGCCGCCTACCTGCGCTGGCAACTCGCGCAGCTGCTGCCGCGCACGCAGGTGATCCCGGGGCCGGGCGAGACGCTCGCGGAGTACGCGGCGGACCTCGACGGCGGCGACGTGCTGGTGCTTTTCGCGCTGCGGCGCAGCCTCGACGTGGCCACGCGCTTCGCCGAGCAGGCCGTCGCCGCCGGCGCGCGCGTGCTGTGCGTGACCGACGCGCAGTCCGGCGCTCCGGCCGGCGCGCACTGGGTGATCCGCTGCCATTCGGGCTCGCCCGGGCCGCTGGACAACCACGTCGCGCTGATGCTGCTGTGCGACCTGCTGGCCACCCGCGTCATGGCGCAGGCCGGTGCCGCCGGGCGCCAGCGCCTGTCGCGGGTCGAGGCGGCGCACGACGCCCTGGCGGAGTTGCGGGCGCCGTCCGACGCCCGCCGGCCGGCGTCCTGAGCGGGGGACCGGACGCGGCCCGCCATCGCCCGTCGATGAAAAAATGATTTCATCAAGCGAGTGGCATGAAAAATGCTTTTCTTGACGCGGTCCTCGGAGGAGGCACCAGCAGCGGGCGTCGCACCATCGCGCGCCCTTCGCAACGTCACGGAAAACGAGGATCCGACATGGCAGGAGCCCCCATCGCGGCATCGTCCGCCCCCCAGACCGCGCAGATGCGCCAGCTCGAGGACGCGCTCGACGGCATCGGCGTCACGCGCTCCCACAAGACCATCATCTTCCTGGTGGTGTGCGGCGTCCTGTTCGACGTCTTCGAGCAGAACGCGGTCGGCCTGGTCGGGCCGCTGCTGCGCGCGCAGTGGGGCCTGAGCGCGACCGACATCGGCTTTCTCAACACCATCACCTTCATCGCTGCGGCGACCGGGCGCCTGGGCTCGGGCTACTTCGCCGACCGCAAGGGCCGGCGCTTCATGCTCAACGTGAACCTGGCGCTGTTCACCTTCGGCGCCATCGTCTGCGCGCTGGCGCCCAACTACACGGTGCTGTGCATCGGCCGCTTCGTCGTCGGGCTGGGCCTGGGCGGGGAGATCACGACGGCGGTGACGATGCTGGCGGAGTTCTGCTCGGCGCGCTTCCGCGGCACGGCGGTGGGGCTGATCAACGTCGGCGGCGGCGGGCTGGGCAACATGCTCGCGCCGGCCTTCGCGCTGCTGGTGTTCGCGATCTTTCCCGGCGCCGACGCCTGGCGCTGGCTGTTCGCCTGCCTGGTGCTGCCGGCGGTGTTCATCGTCTTCTACCGCCGCTTCGTGCCGGAGACGCCGCGTTTCCTGCTGTCGCAGGGGCGGGTGAGGGAGGCCAACGAGGTGCTGTCGATGCTGGCGTCGGGCCGGCTGGCCAACGGCCGCTGCGAGGTGCGCGACTACATCACCGCCGGCGCGGAGACGCTCGCGCCGCCGCGGCGCCGGGCGTCGCTGGGCGACATCTTCAGCGGCCCCTACGCGCGGCGCACCGTCGCGGTGGGCATCGCGTCGTGGATGACCTTCGGCGCGCAGCTGTCGGTGCTCACGCTGATGCCGACCATCCTGGTGGCGCAGGGCTACTCGATCACCAGGAGCTTCGCCTTCACCATCGTGATGCAGAGCGGCAGCCTGCTGGGCGCGATCGCCGCCTCGGTCATGGGCTACCACTTTCCGCGCAAGCGCGTCCTGACCTTCGGCGCGATCGCGGCCTGCCTCGCGGGACTGGCCTTCGGCAACCTCACCAGCAGCGTCGCCATGATCCTGCTCTTCGGCGCGCTGTTCCAGTTCTGCGTGCTGACCCTCAACACCTCCATCTGGATCTACGCGCCGGAGCTCTATCCGACCCGCATGCGCGGCCTGGGCGTGTCGTTCCTGCTGGCGTTGGGCACGGTGGGCGGCGCGCTGTCGCAACTGGCCGCCGGCCGGATGTTCGACCTGTACGGCGTGGCGGGCATGTTCGGGATGATCGCGGCGATGTACGCGATCTTCGCGGTGGCGGTGCAGTTCGCGCCGGAGACGTTCGGCCGCTCGATCGAGGCCGGAGCGGACGAGGCGGCGGCCGCGCCATGAACGCGCCGGTGGTCCTGCTGATCAACCCCAACACGTCGCGCGCGACGACGGCCATGATGCACGCCGTCGCCCGCGTGGCCCTGCCGCCGGACTTCGCGCTGGAGAGCGAGACCGCCGAGCGCGGCGCGGCCATGATCACCACGGCCTCGGAGCTGGCCACGTCGGTCGACGAGGTGGTGCGGATCGGGCGGCACCACGCGTCGCGCGTGTCGGCGATCGTGGTCAGCGCCTTCGGCGACCCGGGACTGGAACGCCTGCGCGCGGCCGTCGGGGTGCCGGTGGTGGGCATCGGCGAGGCCTCGCTGCGCGAGGCGGCCGCGCTCGGGCGGCGCTTCGGCGTCGCCACCACCACGCCCGGGCTGGAAGCGCCGATCGTCGTGGCCATTGCCCGGCTGGGGCTGGCCGGGCGTTTCACGGGCTGCCGCATCCCGCCGGGCGATCCGCTACGCCTGGCCGCGCAGCCCGCGCTGCAGGACGAGGCTTTGGCCGAGGCGGTCCGCCTGGCCATCGAGCGGGACGGCGCGCAAGCCGTGGTGATCGGCGGCGGGCCGCTGGCGGACAGCGCCGGACGCATCGCGGCGCGTTTCTCGGTGCCGGTGATCGTGCCGGTGGCCGCGGCCATGCGCGCGGTCGCCGCGCTGTGACGCCGTCGCGGCCCCGGCGTCCGTAAGAAAGGGCGTGCCGCGTCCGGCGATGGCTTCCCACGGGCGAGGGCGGGGCGGGCGGCGGCAATGGCGCCTTCCTCGTGACGACGGTGCCGGTCGCCGTCGTGCCGCCGCCTCCCGCTCCCCGTGCGCGCGCCGTCGCGTGCCATCGCCATGCCCCTTCCATCTCCCCCGTCATCCTCCCTGCCTCGCCGCGACGTGCTCGCCGGCGCCATCGGCACCCTGGGCGCCGTCGTCGCGGCGGGCTGCACGAGCGCCGGAATCCGGCACCCGTCGGCGCTTCCCGTGCCGTCCACGCCTGCCACGCCTGTCACGTCGCCGTCCCCGGACGCGCCGCCCGCCGTCGGCACCCTGGAACGGGTGCGCCGCATGCATTGCCCGTCCACGCCCACCGGCATCGCGTGGTCGCCCACGGGGCGGCTGTTCGTCTTCATGCCGCGCTTCGACGCCGCGACGCCCTTCACGGTGGGGGAGGTGGACGCCGAGGGACGGGTGTCGCCCTATCCCGACGCGGCGACCCACCGGCCCGACGCGCGGCGCCCCGGCGCCACGCTGGTGCACGTGCCCAACGGCGTGTTCGACGCGGCGGGACGGCTGTGGCTGCTCGACGCCGGCCTGCCGAGCGGTTCGAGCCCGCCGCTCGCCGGCGCCGCCAAGCTGGTCTGCATCGACATCGCGACCGACCGCGTGCTGCGGGTGATCCCGCTGGACGCGGTGGTCGTGGCGACGTCCTCGCTCAACGACCTGCGGGTGCGAGCCGGCGGGCGCGGGCGCGAGGTGGCCTACGTCACCGACCAGGGACAGGACGGCCAGGGCGCGCTGATCGCGGTCGATCTCGCCAGCGGCCGGGCGGTGCGGCGGCTGGGCGCGCACCGCAGCACGGCCTCGGTCGAGGGCATCCTGAAGATCGTCGAGGGGCGGCCGGTCGAGCGCGTGGACGCTTCGGGCCGGCGCAGTCCGGTCAAGGGCGGCGCCAACGGCATCGCCCTGAGCCACGACGGCCGGACCCTCTATTACGCCCCGCTGATGGGTCGCAACCTGTACGCGGTCGACGCGCTGGCCCTGCTCGACGCGCCCGGCGACGCCGCCGTGGCGGCCACCGTCCGGGATCTGGGCGAGAAGGGCATGACCGGCGGGCTGGCCTGCGACGACCGCGACCGCGTCTACCTGGCGCTGCAGGAATTCGACGCGATCGGCCGGCGCGACCCCGACGGCCGCATCGAGATCCTGGCGCGCGACCCGCGCCTGTCGTGGCCCGACACCTTCCACCTGGCGAGCGACGGCTGGCTGTACTGCAACGCGGCGCAGGTGCAGCGCCGCGCCGAATACCACGGCGGCGAGGACCGCCAGCGGCCGCCCTACGACCTGTTCCGCATCCGGGTCGACGCCGGCCCGGCGGCGGTGGGCTGATGGCGATGGAAGCGACCGCCCTGATCGTCACGCTGCGCATGGACCCGGACGCCGCCGCGCGCTTCACGGCGTTGCGCCAGCGTCATTTCCCGCCCCACCGCAACTGGCTCGATGCCCACGTCACGCTGTTCCACGCGCTGCCGCTGGCGGCCGAGGACGAGGTGCTGCGCGACGCCGCCGAACGGGCCGGCGCGACCCTGGCCTTCGCCCTGCGCGTCGACCGGCTGCTGTTCCTGGGCGGCGGCGTCGCCTACGGGATGACGTCCGCGCGCGCGCTGGACCTGCGCCGCGCGCTGGCCGGGCGCTGGGACGCCTTGCTGTCGCGCCAGGACCGCGCCTGGCAGGGGCGCCTGCACGTCACGGTGCAGAACAAGGTCGAGCCGGCGGTGGCGCGCGCGCTGCAGGCCGAGCTCGAACGCGACTTCGCGCCGCACGACGTCGGCGCGACCGGCCTGCAGGTCTGGCGCTACGTCGGCGGACCGTGGGCGCACGTCGCGACGCTGCCGTTCGTCGCCACGCCGTCCGTGCCATCCGTGCCGTCCGCGCCTGCGACGCCGCGCGGCTGAGGCGCCGGGCCTCAGCGGATGTGCAGGTGGGTGGAGTGCTTGACCTCCTCCATCACCGCGTAGGTCCGCGTCTCGCGCACGCCCGGCAGCCGCCACAGCACGTCGCCGGCGAAGCGGCGGTAGGCGTTCATGTCGGCACTGCGCGTCTTGAGCAGGTAGTCGAAGCCGCCGGCCACCATGTGGCATTCCATGATCTCGGGGCGCACCTGCACCGCCGCCTTGAACTCGTCGAAGACGTTGGGCGTCGTGCGGTCGAGCAGCACCTCGACGAAGACCAGCATCCCGGCGCCCAGCCGCACCGGATCGAGCCGTGCCTCGTAGCCCAGGATGAAGCCGTCGCGCGTGAGGCGCTGCACGCGCGCGAGCGTCGCGGTGGGCGACAGGCTCACCGCGTCGGCGAGCTTCAGGTTGGACAGGCGGCCGTCGGCCTGGAGCAGGGCCAGGATGCGCAGGTCGATGCGGTCGAGCGAGGCGGGCGGCGCCACCGGGGAGTCAGGCGTCATGGCATGGTGATTCGTTGGGTGATCGGGCTCGAATTTGGTGAAACATTCTGCCTCGATCGCCGGATGATGGTCAGATCCACCAACCCGCCATCGCCATGCCGAACCTTTCCACCACGCTGCCCGTGCCTCCCTTCGCCAGCGGCCTCGCGCCGCCGCGCGACGCGCTGCGTCGTGCCATCACCGCCGCGACGCGCATTTCCGAGCCCGATGCCGTGGCGCCCCTGCTGACGCGGGCGCGGCAGGCGCCCGACGAGGCACGGGCGTCCCAGCGGCTCGCGCTGAAGCTCGCCGCGACCCTGCGCGAGCGCAAGGGCGCGGGGGGCCGCGCGGGGCTGGTGCAGGGGCTGCTGCAGGAGTATTCGCTGTCCTCGGGCGAGGGCGTGGCGCTGATGTGCCTGGCCGAGGCGCTGCTGCGCATCCCGGACGCCGCCACGCGCGACGCCCTCATCCGCGACAAGATCGCCGAGGGCGACTGGCATCGCCACGTCGGGCGCAGCCCGTCGCTGTTCGTCAACGCCGCGACCTGGGGCCTGATGCTCACGGGGCGCCTGGTGGCCACGCACAGCGAGCGCGGCCTGTCCACCACGCTCGCGCGGCTCGTGGGCAAGGGCGGCGAGCCCCTGATCCGCAAGGGCGTGGACATGGCGATGCGCGTGATGGGCGAGCAGTTCGTGGCCGGCGAGACCATCGCCGACGCGCTGCGGCATGCCGTGCCGCAGCAGGCGCGGGGCTTCCGCTACTCCTACGACATGCTCGGCGAGGCCGCGCTCACCGGCGACGACGCCCGGCGCTACCTGGGCGACTACCGCCGCGCCATCGACGCCATCGGCCGTGCCGCGGCCGGCGCCGGCCACCAGGCGGGCCCGGGCATCTCGATCAAGCTGTCGGCCCTGCACCCGCGCTACGTCCGCGCGCAGCACGACCGCGTGATGGCCGAGCTCTACCCGCTGGTGCGGGACCTGGCCGTCCAGGCGCGCGGCCACGACATCGGACTGAACATCGACGCGGAGGAGGCCGACCGGCTGGAACTGTCGCTGGACCTGCTCGAACGCCTGTGCCACGAGCCCGCGCTCGCGGGCTGGCACGGCATCGGCTTCGTCGTCCAGGCCTACCAGAAGCGCTGCCCCCGGGTGATCGACTTCCTGATCGACCTGGGCCGGCGCAGCGGCCACCGGCTGATGGTCCGGCTGGTCAAGGGCGCCTACTGGGATTCGGAAATCAAGCGCGCCCAGGTCGACGGCCAGGCCGGCTACCCGGTCTACACCCGCAAGCCGCACACCGACCTGGCCTACCTGGCCTGCGCGCGCCAGCTGCTGGCGGCGCCCGAGGCGGTGTACCCGCAGTTCGCCACCCACAACGCCCACACCGTCGCGGCGATCCACCAGATGGCCGATCCGTCGGCCTGGACGCCGGGCCAGTACGAGTTCCAGTGCCTGCACGGCATGGGCGAGCCGCTCTACGAGCAGGTGGTAGGCGACCCCGCCGCCGGTGGACTGGGGCGGCCGTGCCGCATCTACGCGCCGGTGGGCACGCACGAGACCCTGCTGGCCTACCTGGTGCGCCGGCTGCTAGAGAACGGCGCGAACACGTCGTTCGTCAACCGCATCGCCGACCCGACCCTGGCGCTGGCGTCGCTGGTGGAGGACCCGGTGGAGACCGTCGAGCACCTGGCCCGGACGGAGGGCCGCGCCGGGCTGCCGCATCCGTCGATCCCGCTGCCGGCCGACCTCCTGGGCCCCGCCCGGCGCAATTCCACCGGCCTGGACCTCTCCGACGAGGACACGCTGCGCGACCTCGCACGGTCCGTCGCCGAGGCGGCCAGGCGTGCGTGGACGGCCGCGCCGATGACCGGCGCGCCGGCGGCGGGCACGGGCGGCGACGGGCCCGCCGCTCCGGCGACGCCCGCCGGACCGGCGTTCGAGGGCGCGCGCGTGGAGGTTCGCAATCCGGCCGACCGACGCGACCTCGTCGGCCACGTCATGGAGGCCGCGTCCGGCGACGTCGAGGCGGCGCTGGCGGCGGCGGACGCGGCGGCCCCGGCCTGGGCCGCCACCGCGCCGGCCGCGCGCGCCGACGCCCTGGAGCGGGCCGCCGACGCGCTGCAGGCGGACCTGGGGCCACTGATCGGCCTGCTGGCCCGCGAGGCCGGCAAGACGGCGGCGAACGCCGTCGCCGAGGTGCGCGAGGCGATCGACTTCCTGCGCTACTACGCCGCCCAGGCGCGCGCCGACTTCGCCGTGGCGACGCACCGGCCGCTGGGGCCGGTGGTGTGCATCAGCCCCTGGAACTTCCCGCTGGCGATCTTCCTGGGCCAGGTCGCGGCCGCGCTGGCGGCGGGCAACCCGGTGCTGGCCAAGCCCGCCGAGCAGACGCCGCTGGTGGCCGCGCACGCCATGCGCCGGCTGTGGGAGGCCGGCGTGCCGCCGGGCGTGGCGCAGCTGCTGCCGGGCCGTGGCGAGACCGTCGGCGCCATGCTGGTGGACGACGCCCGCGTCCAGGGCGTGCTCTTCACCGGGTCGACCGACGTCGCCCGGCTGCTGCAGAAGTCGCTGGCCCGGCGCCTGGGCCGCGACGGCCGGCCGGTGCCGCTGGTGGCGGAGACCGGCGGGCAGAACGCGATGGTGGTCGATTCCTCGGCGCTGGCCGAGCAGGTGGTGGCCGACGTCATGGCCTCGGCCTTCGACAGCGCGGGTCAGCGCTGCTCGGCCCTGCGCGTGCTGTGCCTGCAGGAGGAGGCGGCCGAGCGCGTCGTCGCGATGCTCAAGGGCGCGATGGCGGAGGCCCGGCTCGGCGACCCGGCCCGGCTGGCCGTGGACGTCGGCCCGGTCATCGACGAGGATGCGCGCGCGGGCATCGAGCGCCACGTCGAGGCGATGCGCGCCAGGGGCCGCGCGGTGTTCCGTGCCCGGTACGCCGGCGCCGATGCCGTCGACGAAGGGGACGCCGGCGCGGCGACCGCCCACGGCACCTTCGTGGTGCCCACGCTGATCGAACTCGACGACATCGCCGAACTCCGGCGCGAGGTGTTCGGGCCGGTGCTGCACGTCGTGCGCTACCGCCGCACCGACCTCGCCGGGCTGCTCGAGCGCATCGCGGCGACCGGTTACGGGCTGACGATGGGTCTGCAAACGCGCATCGACGAGACCATCGCCCAGGTGACGGGCGCGGCGCGCGCGGGCAACGTCTACGTGAACCGCAACATGGTGGGGGCCGTGGTGGGCGTGCAGCCGTTCGGCGGCGAGGGCCTGTCGGGCACGGGTCCGAAGGCGGGTGGACCGCTCTACCTCTACCGGTTGCTGTCGCACCGGCCCGACGACGCGCTGGTCCGCGCGGTCGGGGCGGCCGGCGCGGCGGCACCGGTGCCCGCAGGGATCCGGGGGACGGAACGTCCGGCCTTCGACGCGCTGCGCGCCTGGGCGACGGCCGCCGGCCCGGCCGGACTCGGCGCGCTGTGCGACCGCCTCGCGGAGCAGCCCGGCCCGGGCGCCGCGCGCGAACTGCCGGGACCGACCGGCGAGCGCAACGTCTACACGCTGATGCCGCGCGAGGCCGTGCTGTGCCTGGCCGACGCCGACGCGGACCGGCTGGGCCAGCTGGCGTCGGTGCTGGCGGTGGGGGGGCGGGCGGTCTGGCCGGCGGAAGGGGCGCCGCTCGCCGCGCGACTGCCGGCGCCGGTGCGGGCGGCGATCACGCTGGTGGCCGACTGGCGCGGCGACGGCGCGGACGTCGATGCCGTGCTCCACCGGGGCGACGCCGCGTCGCTGCGGGCGGTCAATCAGGCGATGGCGGCGCGCCCGGGGCCGATCGTCGGCGTCCACGGCCCTTCGTCGAATGGTGCAGCGGCGCCGGCATGGCCGCTGGAGCGGCTGGTCGTCGAACGCGCGACGAGCGTCAACACCGCCGCGGCGGGTGGCAACGCGAGCCTGATGACGATCGCCTGAGGCGCGGTCCCGGCGCCGTCCCCGGCGCCGGGGGATGGCGGCACCCGCCTCAGTGCCGCTCGGACGGCGGCGTCGCGAGGTCGCGCGCCTGCAGGGCGACGTCGAACAGCTTGGCCTTGCCGGCGTAGTAGCGCTCCAGGCGCCATTCCTTGAGGATCGAGATCGCCAGTTGGAAGGAATCGATGTCGAGCGCGTAGAGGCTGGAGATGTCGAAGTTGCTCTCCGACTCCAGGGCCAGCACGAGCCGGGCCAGGGTCTTGGCGGTCGGGGTCGCGGGGTCCTGCGTGATCAGGTGGCGGGCGGTCTTGATGGCGTGCATGGGGTCACCTCGGCGTGTTGGAAAAGGACCGTCCCGGCGCCCGGCGCACCCGGACGAGGGCTTGCGGGGACGTCGGACATGACCGTTTGTAATGATTTCGTACCCAGTATAAACACCGTGTCGCCGACGCGACCTGTCGCCTCGCGACCGTGACGCCGGACCTTGCGTGCCGGTCCCTTCCTCGAGCGCCGCCCGCCTCCGTCCCACAGGGATTTGACGTGCCTTGTATAGTACTAAGGTACTCTAAACTCAGGCCATGGGATTCCGATGTTCCGTCCCGACCCGTCCGATCACCGGCCCATGACGAAAGTCGCGACGCCTGCCGGCACGCGCGCCCGAGGCGACCATGCACCGGCTCGCGGACCCGCGCCACGTGCCGCCGGCCTGGTCGTCAAGCGCGCCATCGACATCGTCGGCGCGCTGGCGTTCTTCGCCTTCTTCGGCCCGCTCTACGTCATCGTGGCCGCGTGCGTCTGGCTCGGCGGCGGCCACCCGGTGCATTACCACCAGACCCGCATGGGGCGCGGCGGGCGGCCGTTCCGCTTCCACAAGTTCCGCTCCATGGTGATCGATTCGGACCGGGTGCTCGAGGCGCACCTCGCGCGCGACCCGGCCGCCCGCGCCGAATGGGACACCTTCCAGAAGCTGGAGAACGACCCCCGCATCCTGCCGGTCGGCCGCCTGATCCGCCGCCTCAGCCTGGACGAACTGCCCCAGTTCTGGAACGTGCTCAAGGGCGACATGAGCCTGGTCGGGCCCCGGCCCTGCATGGAGCGCCAGCGCGCGCTCTACGGCGCCGCGTGGCCGCACTACACGGCGATGCGTCCGGGCCTGACCGGCCTGTGGCAGGTGAGCCAGCGCAACGAGCAGACCTTCGCGCAGCGCGTGGCGCTCGACGTCGCCTACGTGGAGGACTGGTCCCTGTGGCTGGACTGCCGGATCCTGATGCGGACGGTGCGCGCGGTGCTCTTCGATGGCGAGTGAGGACGGGCACCCGCGCGATTTCCCGGGGCTCGGCCGCAGCATCCTGCTGGTGGGCGCGCACGCCGACGACGTCGAGCTCAACGCCGGCGGCTCGATCCACAAGTGGCGCGAGCAGGGACGCGACGTGCGCGTCGCGATCCTGGCGGGCGACGCGTCGCGCCCGCGCCATGTGGAGAGCCTGGCCGCCTGCATGCACCTGGACGTCGACCACGTCTACGCGATGGGCGGCCGGGACACCTCGCTGCACGAGGGGATGCCGGGGCTGATCGAGGCCCTGGAGGCGATGCTGCGCGACCACGCCGTGGACACCGTGCTCACGCATTTCCACGCCGACACGCACCAGGACCATGTCAGCGCCTACCGGATCACGGTCGCGGCCGCGCGCAAGGTGCCGAACTTCCTGATGTTCAAGCCCACTTTCCCCAGCGGACGCACCGACATCCCGTTCCAGCCGAACGTCGTGAGCCTGCTGTCGGTGGGCAACATGCTCGCCAAGGTGCGGGCGCTGGACGCCTTCAAGAGCCAGCGCGTGAAATATGGCGACGAGAACTGGGGCCGCGCCATGCACGCGGTCGCGCAGGGCGACGCCTGGACCTACGCCGGCGTGCACGGCCATGCCGAGGTGTTCCAGCTCGGACGCATCCGGATCTGAGCCGGCGCGCGCCGCCACTGCGTCGGTTCTTCTTACACGCAAGGGTGCGCAGTTCGCACGCCGCCGCCCCGCGCGGGGCCGGACAGTGCAGCGATGCTCAGTCGCATCATCTACAGCAGCCGTTCGCTGTGCAGCCCGTCCGAGGCGATGGCGCTGCTCGACCATGCGCGCGTCACCAACGCCCGCCGCGACATCACGGGCGCGCTGTACCTGGCCGACGGCCGGTTCCTCCAGTGCCTCGAAGGCGAGGAGGAGGTCCTCGCGCCCCTGCTCGAACGCATCCAGCGCGATCCCCGCCATGCCGACTGCCAGGTCCTCGACCGGCGGCCGATCTCCCGGCGCGTCTACACGGGCTGGTCCATGGCCTGGCTGCCGCCGTCGCCGAGCGCGGCCCTGATGATGAAGACGATCGTGGCGCAGGCCCTGCCGCAGGGCGGCCCTGACGCGCGCGCGGTGGGCGCCTTCTTCTACGCGATGGCCCAGATGGGCGAGTCCGAGTAGCGGCCGTGCCGCTCAGGGCGGCGGCGCCGTTCCCGGGCTTCCGACGCGGCCCTCGCGGACGTCGGTCGCCCGCCGGGCGATCGCCTCGCGCTGGGCGCCGTCGAGCGACGCGAGCCGCCCGAGCTGGTGCGCGAGGCGGGGTTCACGGGCCAGCCGGTTTTCGTGGCGGACCATGAAGTCCCAGTACAGCGTGGTGAACGGGCAGGCGGTCTCGCCGTCGGAGCGCCCGGGGTCGTAGCGGCAGGTGGCGCACGGCCCGCCCATGCGCTCGATGTAGCGGCCCGTCGCGATGTAGGGCTTGCTGCCCATCAGCCCACCATCGGCGAACTGGCTCATGCCCAGCGTGTTGGGCAGCTCCACCCATTCGACCGCGTCGACGTAGACGGCCAGGTACCAGGCGTGCACCGCCTGCGGCCGCACGCCCATCAGCAGCGCGAACAGGCCGGTGACCATGAGGCGCTGGATGTGGTGGGCGTAGCCGTGGCGCAGCGTCTGGCGGATGGTCTCGCGCAGGCAGGCGAAATCCGTCTCGCCGTCCCAGTACCACGCGGGCAGGGCCGCCGTCGCGTCCAGCGCGTTGCGCGCCAGGTAGCCCGGCATCTGCGTCCAGTAGACCCCCCGCACGTACTCGCGCCAGCCCAGGATCTGGCGCACGAAGCCCTCGACGGCCGCGAGCGGCGCGCGGCCGGCGCGGTAGGCGGCCTCGGCCGCCGCGACCACCTCCCGCGCGCCGAGCAACTTCAGGTTGAGCGCCGCCGACAGCTGGGAGTGGTAGAGCCAGGGCTCGCCCGGCCACATGGCGTCCTGGTAGTGGCCGAAGGCCGGCAGGCGGTGGTCGATGAAGTCGCCCAGCGCGCGCAGCGCGTCCGCGCGCGTGACCGGCCAGTCGAAATCGTCGAGTTCGCCCGGATGGTCGGCGAAGCGCCGCGCCACCAGCCCCAGCACCTCGCGCGTCGTCGCGTCGGGCGCGAAGCGCGGCCGCGCGGGCAGCAGGCCGGGACCGGCGCGGCCGAAGGCACGGCGGTTGGCGCGGTCGTAGTTCCAGGCGCCGCCTTCCGGGCGGCCGTCGTCCGCCATCAGCACGCCGTGGCGCCGGCGCAGCGCGCGGTAGAAGTACTCCAGGCGCAGCGGCCGGCCACCCAGTCCCCGCACGTAGGCCGCGAAGTCCCGCACCGTGAGGTGGAAGTGGCGGTCCGGACGCACGTCCAGGGGCACGCCGCGTTCGCGCGCGGTGGCCGAGAGCGCCTGCCACACGCGCCAGTCGCCCGGTGCCGTCATGACCAGGCCCGCGGGGGCCAGCGCGTCGATGGCGGCCCCCAGTTCACCGGCCAGCGTGCCGGCGTTGCGCGCGTCGTCCAGGCGGACGTGACGCACCCGCCAGCCGCGCGCGACCAGGGCCTGGGAGAAGTGCCGCATGGCGGCGAGGAACATCGCGGTGCGCGGCTTCGCCGACCAGACGTGGGTCGACTCCTCGGCAACCTCGGCCATCCAGACCGCGTCGTGGTCCGGATCGAAGCCGTCGAAGGCGGCCGCGTCGTGATCGAGCTGGTCGCCCAGCACCAGGATCAGGTGACGCGTCGGCCGCCCGGCGGCGGCGAGGGCGTTAATGGCCGTCCTTGCGCGACCCGCGCCGCACGCCGTTCCAGCCCGGTCGGCGGGCTCGGGCGTGCAGGAAACGGGTCATGGAACGGCCTTTCGGAGTGCGGGGGTCGGAGGAGGGGGCCGACCGGCCCCCGACGTCCGGGCGGCGGTGGAGACACCGAGGCCAACGAGGCTAGCGGCGTCCCGGTCCCGCCACGTGGGAGGGCGTCGCATCCTGCGTAGGAAACGCAGGCCGGCCGGTCCGGCCTCAGGCCACGTTGACCTGGATGCGGCGCGGCTGAGCGTGCCCGGCCTTGGGGATCGTCAGCTTCAGCACGCCCTGCGCGAGTTCGGCCGACACCTTCTCGGCATCGAGTTCCTTGCTCAGCGTGAAGACGCGGCGCCAGCGCGCCAGGCCGATCTCGGTGTGCTGCGAGGTCAGGCCCTCGGGCAGGGTCATGTCCGACTCCGCCTCGATGATCAGCGTGTCGGCCTCGACCTGCAGGTCGAGCCGGTCGCGGCTCACGCCGGGCAGGTCGGCGTACAGGGTGATGCCCTGGGCGTCCTCGATCACGTCGACCGGTGGGGTCAGCGTGGCCTCGCCCTGACGGGCGCGCCGCTTCGCGTCGGCGCCGGCCCCGGCGGAGGCGGACGGATCGCGGGTGGCGGACGTGGTCTGGATGTCGTTGCTCATGGCGTTGCTCCTTCGTTCGGTTGGATGTCGGGGTTCGGGTGCGGCCCTCACTGGACCGGGATGCGGCGCGGCTGGGCCGAGGCGCGGCGCTGCACGGTGATGTGCAGGAGGCCGTCGCGCAGCCTGGCCTCGACCGCTTCCGGATCGGCATCGTCGGGCAGCGTCAGCACGCGGCGGAAGCGGCCGTCGAAGCGCTCGTTGACGTGCAGGGTGGACTGCTTGGCGTCCGGGCCGGGCAGGCCGGTGCGGCGCTCGCCGGCGATCGTCAGCAGGCCGCGCTCGAGGTTCACCTCGAGCGAGTCCGGGTCGATGCCCGGCGCGAAGGCGTAGACCTCGATGGACTGCGGCGTGCCACCGACGTTGAGCGCCGGAAAGCCGTGGCGGGCGGCCCCCCGGATGGCGGGAGAGGGGTCGAAGGCCTGTTGCATGTCGCGTTGCAGGCGATCGATCTCGGCGAAGAGGTCGCGCGGGAAGAGGGATCGGTACATGGTGAACATCTCCGGTTGACGGGTTGGACGACGTGTCGCCGGCGCCGGTTCGGACGGCATCGGCGGCCCCACCGGGGAACTAGGAGCGGGCGAAAACTTTTCAAGGGGATTTTTCGCGCGACCGCGCGCGGCGCTTTCAACGCGCTTTTCATCGCGCCGTCATGCGCGGCCGGCAGCATCCGCCGCGCACCGATCACCACAACCCTGACCGCCCCGAGCGCGTCCATTTCAATGCAACGCACCCCCTTTCGCGCCACCCCGGCGCTGCTGGCACTGACGGCGGCCGCCGTCGCCACGGTCCTCGCGTCCTGCGGCGGCGACGGCGGCGAGGCCGCCTGGCCCCCCGCCGCCACGGCCGACGCCCGGGTCAAGGCGGCCTGGGTCGAACTCGGCGCCGACGGCCAGACGATCGTGCGCGCTATCACCTCGGCCGACGCCTGCCCGGTGATCTCGCTGGACGGCGTCGTCGCGCCGATGACCCTGCGCGCGGCCGCCGGCACCGCCGCCCAGCGCACCACGGCCAGCGATGCGGCCGACTCCAAGCCCTCGGCGTTTCCCGTCACCACCTGCGAGAGCCGGCCGAGGGCCGGGACCCTGGCCGCGAGCGTCGCCGGCCGCGCGCTGCCGCTGCCCAAGGCGCAGCCCCGGCGCATCGCCGTGCTGGCCGACACCGGCTGCCGCATGAAGAAGGCCGACAACGCCTTCCAGGCCTGCAACGACGCCACGGCCTGGCCGTTCGTGACCATCGCCGCCACCATCGCGTCGATGCGGCCCGACCTCGTCATGCACATCGGCGACTACCACTACCGCGAGAACGCGTGTCCGACCGACATCGCCGGCTGCCGCGACAGCCCCTGGGGCTACGGCTGGGACACCTGGGAGGCCGACCTGTTCGCGCCGGCCGCGCCGCTGCTGGCCGCCGCCCCCTGGGTGATGGGTCGCGGGAACCACGAGGAGTGCGCGCGCGGCGGCCAGGGCTGGATGCGCTTCCTGGACACGCGCGCCTACGGCGCCACGCTCAGCTGCGACGCGCCGGCCAACGACAACGCCGCCAACTTCAGCGCGCCCTACGCCGTGCCGCTGGGCGGCGACACGCAGGTCGTGGTGTTCGACTCGGCCAAGGCCGGCACCGCCGCTTTCGGCGCGTCCGACTTCAAGTTCCCGATCTACCAGGCCCAGTTCCGCCAGGTGGCCGCGCTGGTGGCCGACACGTCGAAGACCTCGCTGTTCGCCAACCACCATCCGATCCTGGCCTTCGCGCCCATCGCCGGCGGCGCGCCCGTGCCGGGCAACCTGGGGCTGCAGGCGGTCATGCGCACGCTGGAGCCGACGGCCTACTACCCCGAGGGCGTGAAGATCGCGCTGCACGGCCACGTGCACGACTTCCAGGCGCTGAACTTCGCGAGCGCGCACCCGGCGACCTTCGTCACGGGCAACGGCGGCGACAACGTGGACGTCAACCTGCCCGACCCGTTCCCGGCCGGGCTCGCGCCCGCGCCCGGCGTGACGCTCGAGCGCATCACCCACACCAACACCTTCGGCTTCATGATGATGGAGCGCGACGCGGAGGCCGGGTCGGCGTGGCGCTACCTCGCCTACACCCGGGACGGCAAGCTGCTCACCACCTGCGTGCCGACGGGCTCGAAGATCGCCTGCGACAGGACGGGCTTCCTCGCGCCGTGACGCGCCCCGCCCCGATCGCCCGGACGGCGGCCTGGCTGGCCGCGCTGCTCGCCGCCCTGTCCATGGCGCACGCCGCCCCGGCGGGCGACGCGCCGCGCGTGGTCGGCCACGTGGGCGACACGCCGCGCTACGCGGCCATCGTCCCGGCCGCGCGGCCCCTGGCGCCGCCCGCGCCGGAGGACGTCGCGCTGGGCCGCCGGCTGTTCGAGGACACCCGCCTGTCGCGCCCGCGCGGCACCAGTTGCGCGAGCTGCCACGATCCCGCCAGGGGCTTCACCAGCTTCAACGGCGGGCGCGACGGCGTGGCTGGCGGCAGCGTGCGCGCCCGCCTGGGCACGCGCAACCCGCCCGCGCTGACCTACGCGCGCTACCTGCCGCCGCTCTATTTCTATCAGGACGACGACGCCCAGGCGCCCGCGCCCTTCGGCGGCCTGATGCTCGACGGCCGTGCCGACACCCTGGCCGCGCAGGCGCGCGAGCCGCTGCTCGCGCGCCACGAGATGAACCTGGGCACCCCGCGCGCGGCGATGCGGCGGCTGCGGGAGGCGGGCTACGAAGCCGCGTTCGAGGCCCGCCATGGCGCCGGCGTGCTGCGCGATCCGCGCCGCGCGCTCGACGCCTTCGGCCACAGCCTGGAGGCCTACCTGCGCAGCGACGCGCTGTCGCCGTTCGACTCGCGCTTCGACGACGCGCTGCGCGGCGGGCCCGCCCTGAGCGCGCGCGAGCAGCGCGGCCTGGCGATCTTCCGCGACCCCGACCGCGGCAACTGCGCGTCCTGCCACAGCGTGAGTGCGACCTCGAACAACCCGGCGCGCTCCCTGTTCACCGACTTCGGCTACGAGGCGCTGGGCGTGCCGCGCAACCGCGCGCTGCCGGCCAACGCGCGCGCCGACGCCTACGACGTCGGCCTGTGCCGCACCGCCCGGGACCGTCGCTGGCCCGACGCCCAGGCGTGGTGCGGCTACTTCCGCACGCCCAGCCTGCGCAACGTGGCGGTGCGCGAGCGCTTCATGCACAACGGCGTGTTCACCTCGCTGCGCGACGCGGTGGCCTTCTACGCCACGCGCTCGACCGACCCGCAGCGCTGGTACGGCCGCCATCCCGCGTTCGACGACCTGCCCGGGGCGCTGCGCGG